>CANHZI010000052.1 GCA_947464955.1 Oxalobacteraceae bacterium | reverse complement strand
CTTGCGCTCTGCCTGCGACCATTTGCCGAGCAACTCGCGCCACTCTATCGTGACAGTTTGTTGGCAAGTGAGCTCGATGGCATAGGCATGCGTGAACTTGCAGAACGTGAAGGTGTCAGCCTATCGGCAATCAAGAGTCGCGTCAGCCGTGCACGCCGCATGTTGAAAGATAAGGTATTGGAATGCTGCCATGTGGAGATGCAGGATGGTGTGGTCAGTGATTATTATTCGAATACAAAGTGCGTTAAAGCTTGTTGATTTAAGTTTTGCGTTTATTGGCTTCTATATCGACATTCCTTGGGTATCACATTTGAAACTGGTGTTTTCTCTTGCTCCACAGTGTTCTAATGTAGCGCGCTAGATAAGTAATGATGATAGCTTGGCTAGAAGCAAGAATTGAAAAATCGATCCAAGTAGTGAAGATCACATAAAAGCTAGAATCCGCGGAAATAATCGAAGGATCGATAGTGAAAAATGGATGTTGAAAAAGAGAAGAGGCAAGAAAGCCGGAAGGCACTAACATCGGAGCGTAACAGATCGCCCAAACTAGATCTGTTCCAGGTGCCCCGTTAATACTTCCTAACGAGTAGTCGATCGACAAAAACATCACAAGGATGGCGACGTCGATGCTAACCCAAATGCCAAGCAGATACCACAAGCTTTGTCGGTGTCGAACGACGGCACAGGCTATCCATAGTGACCAGCAGATTGTAAAGTAAAAAGATAGTACACCTGCAGGCGCTTTGGGGAACGCAAAGCTTGCAAGCGCCATCACCAAACCCAATACAGCAGCTGACAAAGCGATTCGATAGAGCTTAGATTCGTTCATGGTTTTAATTCCCTTGCGCTAACCTACTGTTTGATCGCAGACCAATAAGCAAGAAATTCGCGTCCAGTTGAGTTGGTAAGGCCTTCCATATTACCTCCTTTGAGCACGGCAGAATGATTGTAGGGGCCAGACTGGTCTGCGGTAACAAATGCGATGCGTACCGCTCCCCACGTTGTATTGATTCTTCCTTGGGTAATCGGTGCGCCGTAGAATGTGCCTTCAAAGGTGTTGTTGGGGTTAATTTTTGATACGACAAATTCTTGAAAGTAGGGCGCGGCATCTGGGGTCGGACGTAGATCTACTTTCCATGTGCCTAGCACCTCTGAGGCACTTACAGTCGCTTGCGTTGGAACCTGAGCAATGGCTAGTGAGGAGATCAAAGCGAATACGGCCGCAATCCACAAAGACTTTTGTGAGCGTTCGGCACGAGACTGACGAAATTTTGGCGAGAAGAGTTTACAGAACGCTTTCAGTTGGTGGATAACACTTTGCATAGAAATCTCCTTAGTTCGATGTAGAGTCCGTTGTAGTTGATAACGTCACACTTTCTATTCAACCGCTTGATTCTCAATCGATATTGGGTGGCAGGAACGGTTCAACAGAATTTGAACCGATTTGAAATGGATTTATGATTGGTGCGTCGAGTTCGAATGGAGCGAGTTGCACAGGCTCCACAGGGCTAGATCGGTTTTTCGAGGTCGAATTCCTGTGGCGATTGCACGGCAGTTGTAAGGCGACATCCTTGGCGAAGTAGACCCAGGGCATATGGTCCAACATAAAACGTATTCACGCGGGTGAAGAGTTTGGCGATCGCATTGGAAAAGGTCGATTGTAGTGATCTCGATGTTGGTGTGCTAGATACAGTTGCAACTCTCCCTGAGATGAGGACTCCATGAGAAAACATTCCACCATGAGTAAATGTAATGCTATCAGGATTCAATAGTTGATCAACCGAGTATAGAACACTGCCATCTGTTTGCACGACGCTCCGTACATTGATGTCCATATTCTTCAGCATAACTAAGTATGTTGGACACATTAATGACGATTCTTTCGCAGTATCTCGAAGCGTTGGTAATGAGGTTCCGGTGGTGAAATTGGTTCGTTCCTGTTGATCGAAAAGGCCCGTAAGTAAATAGCAAATATTATGTTTTTTCTCAACTAGCTCGAACAAAGACAACAGATCGTCAGCTGTTGCGAAGAAATGGCGTTGTGGCATCTACAGACCTAACTTAAAAGATTAAATGGTGCACTCTAAACCATTGATCGTCGAACCCTTGAATTACACATCAAAGATCTTTTTGCCAAGTTTCTTAAACTACTTCATTGAAGTCGATGTGGTCGTAGTCGTTGGATGTTTGGATATTGCAAAGTGTTCTTCAGACAATTGCTTGCAGATACTCCATAGCGCTGGAGATCCGCGCTCAATCGTAGGACCGTACCGCTGTAACACCTGTTCGAGTGTGACATTGCTTTCGGTCCAAGTCCCACCGTCGGTGCTAACATTGGCGAGCAATGGTTGTATTCGATCTAATGCTTTTGCGAATAGTGCATCCTCAGACTGCGCCTCTTCAAATTCGTGCCATAGCGCCAAGAGCTCTGCAGCCTGCTCTTTGGGGAGTAGACCAAAGAGCCGATTGGCCGCCTGCGTTTCAAGGTAATGTTGTTCGTCTGGTGATGAACCTCCATGAATTGGCGTATCTCCGACGTCGACTTCGACTACGTCGTGGATGAGGAGCATCTTAATAACGCGTTCAATGTTGACGCTGCTGCTTGCACAATCTTGCAAGAGCAGCGCGAACATGGCTACGTGCCAAGAGTGTTCCGCGCTGTTTTCCTTACGGCTTTGGTCAAGTATCGGAGATTGCCGAATGACTGATTTTAGGCGATCAATTTCACTCAAAAAAGTGAGTCTTTGAATGAGTGGATTGGTTTGCATAAGTGGCTTGAAGAAGTAAATTTAATTTTGAGTGGTACAGGGCGAAAACGCCAACTAGTTCTTCAATATGAAATGTATCAAGCTTACCCAGTGTCTTCGCCTAACTGACGTGCGCTACCAATGGAGCAGCCCCGGAGCGCACCTTATCTATTGAAAGAGCGCTCGAGGCAATTTTAAACCTTAATCATCGCCCAAACTAGCCAACAACTCCGCCTGATGTTCCGCCACCAAAGCATTGGTCAATTCCACTAAATCACCATCCATGATGAAATCGAGTTTGTACAGAGTGAGGTTGATGCGGTGATCGGTCATGCGGCCTTGTGGATAGTTGTACGTGCGGATGCGTTCGCTGCGGTCGCCTGAGCCGATCAGGCTCTTACGCGTGGCCGCTTCTTCTGCTTGCTTCTTGCGCAACTGGCCGTCCATGATACGGGTCGCCAATACGCGCATCGCTTGTGCTTTGTTTTGGTGTTGGCTACGGCCGTCTTGGCATTCGACCACAATGCCTGTCGGAATATGCGTCAAACGCACAGCAGAATCTGTTTTATTGATATGCTGACCACCAGCACCAGAAGCGCGGAAAGTATCAATACGGAGATCGGCATTGTTGATGACGACATCGACTAATTCATCGGCTTCTGGCATGACGGCGACGGTGCATGCTGAAGTGTGAATGCGACCTTGGGTTTCTGTCGCGGGTACACGTTGTACACGATGGCCGCCCGATTCAAATTTGAGCTTGGAGTAGGCGCCAAAACCTGCGATACGGATGATGACTTCTTTGTAGCCGCCGAGTTCAGATGCAGACTCCGACATCACTTCGATTTGCCAGCGATTGCGTTCTGCGAAGCGGGTGTACATGCGTAGTAAGTCGCCTGCAAACAGGGCGGCTTCGTCACCGCCAGTACCTGCACGAATCTCGAGCAAGATATTGCGCTCATCGTTAGGGTCTTTCGGCAACAGCATGGTTTGCAAATCGCGCTGCAAGCCTTCGATACGTTCTTTAGCCGCGCTGATCTCTTCTTGCGCAAACTCTTTCATCTCAGGATCGTTGAGCATCTCTTGCGCTTCGATGATGTCGTTTTGCGCCTGTTGATAGTTGTTATACAGCGCAACCAATGGTTCAAGCTCGGCATGTTCGCGATTGAGCTTGCGATAGTTGTCCATATCATTGGTGACGCCTTCTTGCACCAAGAGTTGACCAACTTCGACCAAGCGTTCGGAAAGTTGATCTAATTTTTGTAGCATCGATGGTTTCATGATGTGCTCTTTATCTTCTATAGCTTGATGATGTTTTTATCGGTGTTCGATTTGCTGCCTGGTGTCACGATTCGGTGGCGTTTTATTCGCACTATCACCGGCGGCAGATTCGAAAAAATCTTAGGTATGGAACTGGGAAAATGAGGTCAAACACAAGTCGGCCAGTCCATGTTGAGATGGAACTAGCCTAGCTAACGTTTGGTGCGGAAGAGTTGCGGCAGTAAGCGAACCAGATGGGCGCGCTCTTCACCTTGTGCTTGATGCAAAGCCTGTTGCGGGCCATGCAAGAACTTGGCGGTGATGCCTTTAGAAAGTGCTTCGAGCACCGCTTCCACATCTTCACCGCGGGCTAGCATTTTGCGCGCGCGTTCGAGTTCGTGTTGGCGGACTAATTCGCTGGTCTCGTGTAAGTCTTGAATCACAGGGACCACGTGACGACCATCGACCCAATGCATAAACGATTGCACGCGCGTTTCGATAATTGCTTCCGCTTGCGCGACAGCAGCATGGCGGTTTTCTAAACCGCTTTGTACGACGCTTGCTAAGTCATCCACGGTGTACAAAAACACGTCGTCGAGTTGTGCCACTTCCGATTCAATATCACGTGGTACGGCAAGGTCGACCATGAAAATCGGGCGATGCTTACGTGCTTTGATGGCGCGTTCAACTAAGCCCAAACCCAAAATTGGCAAGGTCGACGCGGTACAAGAGATAACGATATCAAACTCGTGCAAGCGGTTCGGTACATCGGCTAAGCGTATCGCTTTACCGTTAAATCGGTTCGCCAAATTCTCACCGCGCTCTAAGGTGCGGTTGGCAATGGTGATGTTCTTTGGATTCTGTGCGGCGAAGTGCGTCGCGCATAATTCGATCATTTCACCCGCGCCGATAAACAGAATGTTTTGATCGGCGATCTTATCGAAGATGCGTTGAGATAAGCGCACGGCCGCAGCCGCCATGGAAACGCTATGTGCGCCGATTTCGGTGGTGCTTCTGACTTCTTTTGCCACCGCAAAAGTGCGTTGAAACAGTTGGTGCAGATAAGTGCCTAGGCCACCGGCTTCTTCTGCCTGACGCACGGCATCTTTCATTTGCCCCAAAATCTGCGGTTCACCGAGCACCATAGAATCCAAGCCAGAGGCTACTCGGAAAGCATGGCGCACTGCATTGTCTTGTGGCAGTGTATAAAGATGATGGCGTAAATCTTGGTAGGGCAGCTTGTGAAAATCGGCTAAGAATTGTGCTGTGGTGTCGATAGGATTGGCGACATCGGCTACCGCATACAACTCAGTGCGATTACAGGTCGACAACACGGCTGTTTCTGAAGCTTGTTGCGAACCATTACGCGCAAACCATGCACGCGCACCCACCACTGCCTGAGAAATTTGCTCAGGCGAGAAGGCTACCTTCTCGCGTAAAGCGAGAGGTGCAGTCGTGTGGTTAAGGCCGACGGCGAGTAATTGCATAATGATTTTCGAGTGAAGGCCTGCATTATAGCGCGACTCAAGCCGGCTTTCATCGACACGGGCCGAATCTTGAGTAAAATCAATTGTTATTTAGATACTATTTGCTGGAATTTCGATGGTAAAGCAGGTGCCTTCGCCAGGGATGCTGGTAAAGCGAATTTGCGCAAAGTGGCGGTCGATGACGGTTTTCACAAATACCATCCCGAGGCCAACGCCATCATTTTTGATTTGATCGGGACCGCGTCCAAAGCTAAAACGTTGGAAGCGTTGAAATAAACGGCTTTGATCAGCACGGGCAATGCCATAGCCTTGATCTTGAATCGTACACACTACATAGTCGTTCAGATTTCGTGTGGTGAAGCCTAGGCTGCAGGTCACGGTGGTATCGGTCGGACTGTATTTGATCGCGTTGGATAAGAGATTGGTCAGAACGCGGGTCATCAAGCTGCGGTCTACGCGTACCGGATATTCACCCTCAGGAATGTCATTGTGTAAGGTGATCCGTTTATTTTTCGCCAAGGTCCACATTTCTTCAGTGGCATCGATCAATAGGTCTTGTAAATCGACTTCTTGGAAGCGGTACTCAGTCGCTTCCGCATGGGCGAGATGTACAAAACTATCTGCCAAGCTGAGTGTCGTGTTGGATGCTTTTTCTATGCGTTTCAAAAATTCTTGATGCTCGATCGCGGTATCGGGATTTTTTTGCATTTCGATCAAAGCCAAAATCGAAGCTTGCGGTGCACGCATATCGTGAGAAATAAAATGCAGCATCTCATCACGACGACGCTCTGCTTGGCGAATTTCTGAGATATCGATCAAGCTGATGATCCAACCGATCAAGACTTTTTTGCTGGTGTAGCAGGGAGCGCTCTTGATAATCAGATCGCGGCCTTTCGGGTCTTCAACTTCGACACCTTTACTGAGCAATTCAGTTTGATCGAGGTCGAGAATATGCCACCAACTAAACTGTTGTGGTTGCACTAAATACTCGGTATGAGGCTGGCTCATATTTGAGAATAGATAGGGGACCAAGGTATCGATTACATGCGGCATGCCTATGCTTTTAAAGTATTCCACTGCAGCAGGATTGGTCAATACCACATTGCCATCGATGGTGGTCACCATGGTTGCATCAGGCAGGCTGTGCAAACTGTCTGTGACGAATTGACGCAAATCGCGTACGCGCCTTACGGCAGCGCGCATTGCTTGAATGTGACGTTCTAGTCGATCTTGAATTTGCACCTGAGCCGGGGTGTTCAAGCCTTCTTTGATGGTCATGTCGGGATTTAATTCCGGCAAGAGATTAGGTTCCTGATCGAGCAGTACAAATTCTTGTCCAAGAAAAACGATCGCCGCTTCGAGGCGACGCCAACCCCATAGGGGGTAGGCAATGATCAAGACCACGATCGCTGCACCGGGGGCGATCCAATAGCCAAAACGCAGCAAGACGGCGCAGCTGACCACACAAAATAGGGTTAAGCCCAAGATCGTAATGAGGGCCGCACGTGGCGATGCGAATAAAAAACTCGACAAGGCGAGCAGCAATATTAAGGTAGTGAAGGCGAGGATTTGAGTTTTGCTGGCCGGTAGAATGCTGCGTTGATCGAGCAAACTCGCTAAGATATTAGCGTTGATTTCTACTCCGGATAACACGCCTTCATTTGAAGTTACTGGAGTTGGGAAAGCATCGGCCATACCTTGTGCCGTCGCACCAATTAAGACATATTTGTCGCGAAAGACTTCATTTGATACTTCACCTCGCAGCACGGCCGCATAGGGAACGGATTTAAAATGGCCGCTGCCTCCGTAATAAGGAATATGCATGCGCCAGTCACGGTGCCAGACGCCAGTGCTATAGTTGAACTCCTGATCGTGGCTAATTGCTCCATTGACCGTCGCTGACTTCATATCTCGTGCATGCCCTTGCCCCAGGTCATGCAGGCTGAGCGTGAAGTGCGGCCACCACTGACCTTGCGTACCTTCCTTCAAATATACGCTGCGCGCCACCCCATCATCATCAAGTTCGATGTGATTATGCCCCACCGCTTTTGCGGCATTGGCGAACAGTGGTAGCGGTAGCCCTGCTTGTAAGCCGCTTCCTGCATCGACGTTTGCGAGCGGGATAACCACGTTGCCCGCATTTTGAATGGCGGCGGCTAACAGAATATCGCCAGTGACTAAGGTAGTGTTATTGCTTTGCTCTGCCTCCGCGAAGATGATGTCGATGCCAATTGCTTTTGGTTTTGCTTGCGACAATTTTTGCAGGAGTTGTGCATGAATGTCACGACGCCAAGGCCACTTCCCAAGTTCAGCGATACTAAAATCATCGATGGCGATGATCACGATATCTTCGCGCGCCGGCTTAGATTGGGTTTGCAGTAATTTATCGTATAGGCTTTGATCGAAACGTTTGAGGCCATGACTAAAAATGAGGATAGCCGCAAAGACAAAGAGCCCTGTGGCCAAGATTAGCCATTCACGCAGCGCCAATTGACGCCGCATAAATGTTGATTTGGCTAAGTTCGCAAGACGGGAAATGGCCACGTTAGCCCTTTATCTTATTGAGCATTGGGGCGCACGACGCCGCTCATTGATTGTAAAGTTTCTCCTGTCCCTGTAATCCATCGTAAGCCAACCTCAAATTTTTGTGGTTGAGAGAAGATGCCAATAAAGCGGTCGGCATCAGTGGCGCGAACACGAATATAGTAAATGCCAGATTCTGGTCGTGGCATTTGTACACGGGCCTCGTTGACCTCTTTGCTGAACAAGGGTTTCTTAAATTCAGGCTCGTTCGCGATTTGCACCAAGAAGCGTTGTCCAGGCTCTGATGGCCAACTGAACTCGAGTTGTTGCCCACCTTTGTCTTCGAAAGGATTAACAGTTTGACTTGGTAGAACACTGAAACTCTGTGGATTGGAGAACGGCCCATGATCGAGCCCAGATGTTCGCTCTACCACGGTTGCAATACGCCAGAAATACTGACCCACACTTATTTTTTCCGTGCTGAATTCCGGACGCGTAATCTGATTTTGGTCTAAGACGATTTCCCTAAACTGAGCATCTTTTGCTACTTGAAGATGATAAAAATTTGCCTCACTACTTTGTGCCCATTTAAACTCAACCGCTGGTGTACGAACTTTGTGTTTTGGCTGTAGTGGGAATGGTGGTTCCGGTTTGGTTTTGACTTTGAACGGCATGACACTAGGCATACCTTCGAGACGATTAGGATCGATAGCCGTTACACGCAGAAAGTAATCCCCATCGACAAGATCCGTGAACTGGAAAGCTAAATCTTTGCTAGTGTTTTCAGCGATGATATTTTGTACTTGCGCATCTTTACTAATTTGAGCGCGATACTCGCTTGCACCGTCAACTGCATTGATATTAAATTGCAGGCGAGGACGTTCTTGTAATTGGTAGCCAGGGTTTAAGGTCGGTGCAGGTAATAACTGAACTGGCTTCCCAACGCCATCTCGGGTGACGATATTGCCTTGTCCAGCCGGTAAAATCAGGGCATTTGGTTTTTCCGCTTGCCCAACCGCGACTCCGCCTTCTAAGACCTCATTCGCAATCCCATTTTCATTGACGCCGACACGGAAGTGCGTGCCGCGCACACCTGCGATCGCCAATTTGGAGCGTACCTCAAATCGGCCTTTGTTGACATCCAGTTTGCTGACTTGCGATTCGACACGCCCGTCCAATAATTTGATTTCAGTCCGGGGGCTCTTGGTGAATTTTGTTACGCGTAGTCGATTTAACAGTGCTTGGCTATTAGATGGAATAGAAACCCTGGAATCGTCAGCTAAAGCTAAGGTGACAAAGCCATTCTTGCTGGTGTTAATTTGGGTGCCTTCGTTGAGACTTGCATTGAGATTGACAGGGATCTCTTGCCCATTTTTCTGTATCGCTGTCACGATTCCCGCGAGAGCGACAACGCGAGCTGGCGCATTTTCTTCTGCTAATAATTCAGCGGGAATGATGACCGCCGAACCAATCGGAATCGCGCGCTCATTACCGATACGATTGCGTTTGCCAATGGCTTCCCAGTTTGATGTGGTATCCGTAAATTGCTTGGATATCGACATTAATGTGTCGCGTTCTAGGGCGTAATAGACAAGGTCGGCGGAGACAATTTCTGTAGTGCCAGGCTTGCCGCGTACTTTTTCTGCAAGCACAGGATTGCTATGGAGTATCAGGAGAGCGAGGCTTGCCTTACTCAATATCGAGCCGAAACGACGAATGAATTTGCCAAGCGAGAGCGAGGCAAGTGGCGTAGTTGCCTGTGATTGAGCATTGACTTGCATGAATTCTCCGATCTGATCAGACACCTCGATCAGGGTGTCGACCAGTACAACAAAAATTTACTCTTTACCGATTTGTTCGAGGCGATAGCCATAGCTATAAACTGGCGCTAGGCGATATCCGTTTTCCGGACGCAGATCTAGTTTGCTGCGCACGCGCGAAATATGTGTATCCATGGTGCGAGAGGGGACTTCGATATCGCGTGACCATACCGCTTCTAAAATATAGGCGCGTGATAATGGGCGACTCAGATTTTGAAACAGTAGTAGCGCTAAATCGAATTCTTTCTGTGTCAGCTCGACTTCCTCGCCATTTAACTTGGCGCGACTGGCGCGTATATCAAATTCGTAAGGGCCAAAGCTGATCACTTCGCTGGCAGTTTGGGTGGGATAGGCGCGACGTAATAAAGCTTGAACACGTGCCACTAACTCGGCTCGACGTATCGGCTTGATCATATAATCGTCGGCACCAGCAGCTAGACCCGCGACAATATCATCTTCGCCAGAGCGACTCGTCATGAATAGGACAGGAAGTGTGGTCGACAGTTTCTCTCGGACCCACTTAAGAATTTCAGTGCCGTTTAAGTCCGGCACATGCCAATCGAGAATCAAAAGGTCAAAGCTTTCTCTGTGCAGCTGATGCATCATCGACTTGCCACTCGAAAAAGTGTGGCAAGTGTGACCAGCATTGCTTAAGGTTGCCGCAGTGAGATCGAGCAAGTTTTGGTCGTCGTCCAGAATGGCAATTCTCATAGGTTCTCAGTCAATAGCGTTACTTAATAATCGATCACAAAGATAGGCTTGGTGCGCCATCTCGAATGCTGATCGTACCTGTGATACAAGTACCATCCACTGCATGGATTAACCGCGCAATTCAGCGTCTGGAAGAATCACGTTGACGTCTAACACTTCGAGATTACCTTGTTTATCGAGCGACACTTTGATGTCGTCTGGATTGACTTTGGTGTATTTCGAAATAACGGCGATCAGTTCTTCGCGCAGTGCAGGTAAGAAATCGTAACCCTCGCGACCACCATTGCGCTCACGTGCAATAATGATCTGTAAGCGTTCTTTCGCTGCGCTGGCACTCTTTGGCTTGTTGTTAAACAAAAACGAAAGCAAAGCCATCTTACTTACCTCCAAAAATACGTTGCAGCAAACCTGGCTTTTCGTAATCGACAAAACGCAGAGGAGGCTGTTCGCCCAAGAAGCGTGAGACGACGTCACCATAAGCTTCGGAAACGTCGCTACCCTTCATGTGAATGGCTGGATTACCGTGGTTGGATGCATGCAGAACCGTTTCAGATTCAGGGATCACGCCAATCAGCGGAATGCGCAAAATTTCTTGTACGTCGGTATAGGACAACATTTCACCGGCCTCAACGCGTTTAGGTGAGTAGCGTGTAATCAGCAAATGTTCTTTGACTGGCTCGCCACCTTGTTGCGCGCGTTTCGATTTGGCTTGAATGATACCCAAAATACGATCGGAGTCGCGTACGGAAGAAACTTCTGGGTTTGTGACGACGATCGCTTCATCAGCAAAGGTTAAGGCCATCACCGCACCACGTTCAATGCCGGCTGGAGAATCACAAACGATGTACTCAAAATCCATCGCGATCAAATCGTCGAGAACTTTCTCTACACCTTCTTCGGTCAACGCATCTTTATCGCGTGTTTGTGAGGCTGGCAGAATAAAGAGATTATCGCAGTGTTTGTCTTTGATCAGAGCTTGGTTCAGTGTCGCTTCACCGCTAATCACGTTGACTAAATCATAGACCACGCGTCTTTCGCAACCCATGATCAGATCGAGATTGCGCAGGCCGACGTCGAAATCGAGCACAGCTGTCTTATGTCCACGCAATGCTAGACCAGAGGCGAAACTCGCACTTGACGTGGTCTTGCCAACACCGCCTTTACCAGATGTCACAACGATGATTCTTGCCACAGAGTACTCCTTCATTAAAACCTTGATTCAAGCATCTCAAATCAAGGATAAACATCAATAAAAAACGAAAATTTTTGCTTTTGTTATTCTACGCTGATCACAAGTTGGGCTAAGAAAGCTTAATTGGTGGTCTTCATAGAAGTCATTTCTATACTGTCACCGACAAGTTTGATCTGCACCGGTTGGTTCGCCTTAAATTCAGGAAATCCATTGTCAAAAGTCCGATAGATGCCGGCGATGGAGACCAATTCCGCTTCCATGGTCGCGGCAAAGATACGTGCTTCTGTATTGCCGCGCGCACCCGCTAAGGCGCGACCACGCAGCGGTGCGTAAATGTGGATACTGCCATCAGCGATAACCTCTGCTCCGTTATTGACGGAAGCGGTGATGATCAAGTCGCATCCTCGCGCATACACACGTTGACCAGCCCGCACAGGCGTATCAATCACCATTGCTGGAATATAGCTCGGTGCTGCGGCAGGTGTTGGCGCTGGTGCCGGTGCTGGTACTGCTTCGACAGGCGCCGCTTTCACTTCTATCGGCGCAGCCTCTTTTGGCACATCGGGACGTGCTTTGCTGACGACGTCGATACTTAAACCATGAGCGCGAATGGCAGCGTGGTCTTCGTCTGCTGCGTTACGTACGGCTACCACGTGCAAGCCATGCGCTTTGAATAGGGTGATAATCGCAGTCCAGTCCAATTTTTCTGCTTGAATCGATTCGATATCGAGAATTGCGAATTCGTCGTCAAAGAAATCTGGCGCTCCGCCTGTCATGTCTTTGAGTGCTTGTTCAAGTGCAGAAAGCGCAGATTCATTCAGGCTTACAGCGACTGCCACGACCGTGGATATTTTTATTTCTATGGGCTTACGTGTCAGACTATTTTGCATAAATGAGAAACGATTTGAATACGAAGTTGGCCTAGTTCCTTTTGCTCTGAAATTGTAGCTTCTGAACAAAGAACGCAATAGGCTACATCGTACCAATTGATGAGGCAGTTAGCAAAAGAGGATTGGGTCCAAATGCAGTTTTTGGGGGAATTTCATGACAAACGGTGCAAACTGTTGCTGCATTCGAGTCAAACATAAAACGAAACAGCGATTTAATTTCCACGTGGAAATTTATGGCGACAATACTCCTCTTAGCCCTTGAGTGAAATTGGACGGTAGTCGAGTTTGATATTGGCGTCGCTTGCTCGGCGTCCTGCTGTTTGCCGACGTCCCTGTGTCTTACGCGTATTGAGAAAAGTCGAGTGCTGTTTTTCCCGTCTTTCGTTAGCACGACGGTCTTGGATTTGACGTCTTTCAATAAACGTTTCTTCGGCATTTTCGGCAGCACCAGTGGCTCCACCTTGTAGAACATTGCCGCGGGCTTGGCGTGCAGAATTCTGCATGCTGCTCGGCTGCTGGTAATCGAAAATACGAAAAATCTGTAAAGGAGACATGGGACTAGCAATTAAAATCTGACCGCTCAGTAACGGCACTAAAGCCGCTAACTTGAGCGGTTTTTGTCTGATTTTCGTTCTTTATGCGCTTAATTTCTCGTAAAAGTTCCCGGTGGAAATGAAAACTGAAACGAAGTTTCTGGGCGTTAATTTTTTACTGTTCGAGTACCGTAGGAGCCAAGCGGATCATGTTTCCTGGTCTTACATCATCAGGCCGACTTTTTCGTCGGTCGCTCTGCGCCCAAAGCTACGGCGTCTTCCATTGTTGGTACGTGTATCGAGATAGGGATGACAGTTCACTTTACGTCGTTCTGCCAGGCGACGATCTGGGATTTTTCTACGTTCGACAAATTCAGTCGGTTTTTCCGGCGCATTGTTTGTACCGGCATGGCTGCGAGAAGTGCTGATCACGCTCTGTTTGGAGTGATCCGTAAATATGTCAAAAAATTGAAAGATTCGAGGCATTACCATCGACTTCACCTTTTACTTACTAATGCACAGATGCATGAGGGGGGGGCTGAATACAACCGAGTTAAAGGTATATCAGCAGATTTCATGCCAGCATGATTTACACAGAAATCGGCGTAAAAAGTGGTGAACTTGAGGGCATGACGTGTAAATTACTCGAAATTTTTCATGTAAATAGATATGTAAATCAAATACTTAATAAAAAAGCGAGTAGTTTGATCTACTCGCTTTTTTAACGATTCATAAACAGACTATTTTTCTGTGCCAACGCCATGCGCTTGTTGATCAGCATGGTAGCTCGAACGCACCATGGCGCCGACAGCCGCATGGGCGAAGCCCATTTTGTAAGCTTCTTCTTCGAACATTTTGAAGACGTCTGGGTGCACGTAGCGACGCACAGGCAAGTGGTGACCACTTGGAGCTAAGTATTGGCCGATGGTGAGCATGTCGACATTGTGGGCACGCATATCACGCATCACTTGTAAAATTTCTTCATCAGTTTCACCGAGGCCAACCATAATGCCGGACTTGGTTGGCACATCCGGGTGCTGTTCTTTGAAGCGTTTGAGGAGGCTCAAGGAATATTCGTAATCAGAACCTGGACGCGCTTCTTTGTACAGGCGCGGTGCGGTTTCTAAATTATGATTCATCACATCTGGCGGTGCCATATTCAAAATTTCTAAAGCGCGATCCATGCGGCCACGGAAGTCAGGCGTCAAAATTTCTATGCGTGTAGATGGTGAGAGTTCGCGAATTTTTTTGATGCATTCTGCAAAATGCGCAGCGCCGCCGTCACGTAAATCATCACGATCGACGGAGGTGATGACGACATAGCTCAAGCGCAGTTCGGCAATTGTCTTCGCCAGATTCAGCGGCTCATTTTCATCGAGTGGGTCAGGGCGGCCATGACCGACATCGCAGAATGGGCAACGACGTGTGCATTTGTCACCCATGATCATAAAGGTCGCCGTACCTTTACCAAAACATTCACCGATATTGGGGCAGGTTGCTTCTTCGCACACCGTTACCAATTTATTCGCACGCAGAATATCTTTGATTTCGTAGAAGCGCGTCGTTGGAGAGCCTGCTTTGACACGAATCCAATCTGGCTTCGGCAAGCGTTCGGCAGGCACGATTTTGATTGGAATACGAGAAGTTTTGCTCGCGCCCTTTTGCTTTTCAGTTGGGTCGTAATTAGTGTTGTCAGCGAGCGGTGTATTTTCGGTAGTCATAGCAGATGAAAGCAAATTAAACGACGGTCAATAAATCTTGTAAGCGTTGCGCTAGTGCGTGTTGTACTTGGTCTAGCGGTACTTGCACACCTAGGGTTTGCATGTCGATGGTCGCTAAGCCCTTGTAACCGCAGGGATTGATCCAAGAGAAAGGGCTTAAATCCATGGCGACATTCAAAGAAACGCCATGATAGGTACAGCCATTGCCACGCACTTTCAAACCGAGCGCGGCGATTTTGGCCCCTTGCCATTGGCCTTCTTTGAGATAGATCCCAGGCGCACCTTCGACTCGCTCACCAGCGATATTATACGCCTGAAGGGTATCAATCACCGCTTGTTCTATCTTAAACACGAATTCTCTGGCGAACAGGCGCCCTTTGGTGTGTCGGCGGCGGAGGTCTATCATCAAATAAATCACGACCTGTCCTGGGCCGTGAAAAGTGACTTCACCACCACGATCAGTTTGGATCACGGGGATATTATGTGCGGCCAATACATGCGAGCGATCGGCACCAAGACCTAGCGTGAACACGGGTGGATGTTCAACGATCCACAATTCGTCGGCGGTGTTTTCATCGCGTGCGTCGGTAAAAGCGCGCATGGCATCGAAACTTTGTTGATAGTCTTCTTTGCCACGGTAGCGAATGAGAATTTGCTTATCCAAGAGTCTTATCCTCGTTCACGCGAGACGCCGTACAGTCAGTCTTTGAATATAGAACTGGCCATTAGTTACTTTACGAAAAGGGATGCCATCGACCACGAAACCGGGGCCGCCTTGATCGAGCCAAGTATTTGCCAAGCGATCGAAGCTTTGCGTATCGAGTCCCAACATCGGCGCCATGATGACAAAGCGCGCATCGGGCTTCTGGCGCTCGACGATACTCTGTAATTTCTCTAGTAACTCTGATGAAGGGTGTTCCACGATATATATCCCAAACGAAGGTGCGTGATTTTGCGATAAATCCACGACGTGGTGCTACTTATTTTTGTCACAAGTGTTTTGCTAGCACCACGCTCTTTCGTCGAGTGCAGCACTCGCAGCACCCGCAACATTTGCGGCGAGTGCTTACAACACCATTTTGACCATAGGGTGAGAAGACAAAGCGCGATAAATGTTATCCAACTGCTCGCGGTGGATTGCACGGATGGTGATCGTGAGCGCGAGGTAATTACCTTTGCTCGACGGACGCATTTCCAACTTACCTGCATGGAAAGTTGGGTCGTGAAGCATGACGACTTCAACTATCGTTTGGGCGAAAGAGTCTTGCATGACGCCCATCACTTTGATCGGGAAATCACAGGGATATTCGATGAGACTCTGCTCTGGAGGAATGTGTTGCATAGCTAAAAACTTTGTAAAAAGAGAATGTTTGATTGCAGCGCGCTCAAATAGAAATTAGGCCTTTGAGGCATATTGAGTGAGTAAGCGCTAGCCACGCGTTAAGACGATGAAAAGCCAAAACAGCGCTTCAATCGCAAATGGGGATCAAACTTGGAATAGCAATAGTGTGAGGCAGAGCAGGCCGATGCGCAAGTAAACATGCTGCTTTGACCATAAAAAATGCCTGACAGAATATCCTGTCAGGCATTGTTCGGCGCGAATTGCGGAGGAAGTGTTTATTTAAACAATAAACGAATCGAGTCCCATGCGCGACCAAAAATACTGGCTTGGCTCACTTGCTCTAGAGCGACTACAGGAAACTCGGCAACAGGCTTGCCATCTAACATCATCTTCATCGTACCAATTTTGCTATTTTTATCGATAGGTGCGACTAATGGGTCTTTGCGCTCCAATGCTGGTTTCAAACGTGCAGCGCTGCCCTTGGGCAAAGTGACATATAAATCTTGAGTGAAGCCGATTTTGACTTTGCCTTGACTGCCTTTCCATATATCAGGCGTATCGACAGCCTGATCTTTGGCATATAGCTTAACCGTATCGAAGTTCAAGAACCCCCAATTCAGTAACTTTAAGCTTTCTTGCGCACGAATCTGGTCGCTGTCCGTTCCCGTTACAACAGAAATCAAACGACGTTGACCCGTACCGTTGGGACGGATTGCCGAAGAAATCAAACAATACTTTGCGGTTTCAGTATGGCCAGTTTTCATGCCATCGACAGTAGGGTCTAACCACAACAAGCGATTGCGGTTAGCTTGTGTAATCTTGTTGTAAGTGAAGCTCTTGGTGGAGTAATAGGTCTTGTAGAACTCTGGATGATCAAGAATCAAGCGTGAAGCCAGCAGAGCCAAATCGCTTGCTGTTGAAAAATTGTCTGGACTTGGTAAGCCATGGGAATTGGCATAGCGAGTTGATTTCATCCCCAAGCGTGCCGCTTCACGGTTCATCTGCACGACGAAGGCATCCTCACTACCAGCAACGGCTTCTGCCAACGCGACTGAGGCATCGTTCCCCGATTGCACGATCAAGCCGAATAACAAGTCGTTGATGCTAACTGGTGTTGCGGGATCAATAAACATCTTCGAACTGCTCGCATCAACCTTCCATGCGCGTGTTGATACCGTTACCTGCTGGGCTAAATCGAGACGTTTTTCTTTGAGTGCATTAAACACCAAGTAGGCGGTCATGATCTTGGTTAAAGATGCTGGCTCAATTTGAAGATTGGCGTTTTCAGAGTCGATAACCTGGTTGCTTGTTGCGTCCAAAAGCACCCAAGATTTAGCGGCAATAATTGGTTTCGGCAAACTTTGTGCTTGGACCTCAAAGCTACCGAGTAACACTGCACTGGTGGAAAAGGCAATCAAAAGTGAAGAAAGAAATTTTTTCATTATGCGTAAAACTCTAGAGAAAATCGAATGGAAAATCAGGTCCACAAGTCGGTCACAATTTTTTTGATATGTGGCAGACGTTTGTGGAAAAAATGGTCAGCGCCAGGAATGACGACAACCGGAATATCTTGTGGGCGCAGCCAATCAAACACCGCCTGCAGCGGGATAGTGTCATCGAGTTCGCCATGAATCAAAATGGTGTCTGCTGGAATATCAGGCATTGCCCATTTGCCGGCGGCGGCGCCGACTAACACTAATCGTTGTACCTGTTTGCCGGCTTGGTTTAGACGTTGATGTAGCCGTGATTGCACAAAGGTTCCGAAGGAAAATCCGCTTAAGACCAAAGGCAAATCGGGATACTCTTGGCGCATATGATTGAGTAGCGTCTCCATATCGTCGGTTTCGCCTATGCCTGCATCATGCACGCCTTCGGATTGACCAACGCCGCGGAAGTTCATGCGCACAGTGACATAACCAAGGCTGACAAAAGTACGCGCGAGTGTTTGCGCCACTTTGTTTTCCATGGTGCCACCGAACAGCGGATGCGGATGCGCCACCAAGGCTAAGCCCTTGAGTTGCGGGAATAATTCGGCGTCAGGCAGATTGAGCGCACACTGGATATTGCCAGCAGCGCCTTGAATCAGAAAACTTTTGCTTTGTACGTTCATAGCTTATCGCGCATTAAACTTTTAAGCGTTCCACTACACCACCACCAATCAGATCGACTTCAATGATTTCATCGATATCGCTTTGGTCGACATAGGTGTACCAAGTGCCTTGAGGGTAAACCACGAGTACCGGGCCATCATCGCAACGGTCAAGGCAACCCGCTTTGTTAATACGAATTTTGCCAGCACCGTTTTGATCGAGTTGCTTGATACGGCGTTTAGCATGTTCCTGCGCCGCTTGGGCGCCGCGTTGCGCGCAGCAAGGACGACCATCATCGCGTTCGTTCATGCAGAAGAACACGTGCTTCTTAAAGTAAAGGGAATCCGACATGAGAGAAAATCTAAGGTGATGTGCGTTAATTGATCAAAAAAACTGTAAATATGGCACCACAATTTTGTGAAAAAAATCATGCCAGTTCAATGCAGGCGCTATCATACAACGATTAACAAACGGCAGTAGATTCGCTGCCAAAATATTCATTCCTAGGCGGAATGAATGTTCGTTCGGTTCATGCTAAGTTCTGTCTTGGGTCTTATTTTTGGAGTCAAAATGTTACGTTTATTGCTTTTAAGTGCGGTTTTGATGTTGGTTCTAAGTGCTTGCAAGAAGCCTAGTGAACCAGTAAAGACGGATGAGAGCGAATCGATTAGTGCAGCTTCGGGCACGAAAAAGTCGATAGCAGGCGAAGATCCAGCATTCAAGATCGCTGAACAATCGCGCAAGGCAATGGACGATGCTAAGCAGCTCGAGGAAGAAGTGAAGAAGGCGACAGATGCGCAGAAAAAAGCATTAGAAGCCCAAGAAAAAGCAATTGAAGAAGCAAAATAATCCAAATTTTTCGACAGCTATTGAAGTGGCCGTGACTTTTTGCTCGGTTTTGGTTTAGGCGCCGGGAACAATCGAGAGGCGAGTTGGATCAATGCCGAAAGCTGATCGGCTTGGTCTAGCTCATCAATTAAAAGGAAATAATTCTTCGCTCCAGGATAGGGAGGCGCTTCTGTGACATGGGTGAGCAGCGCCTTCAATTGCGGATGCGGCTTTAGAAAGAATTGATTGTCGCATAGGAATGCGACCACCTTATCGTCGCAATACAATGCATATTCGCCAAACATTTTCTTGTATCGCAGCTCACCTGCGTGGCGAATCTGGCCAAGCACAAATTCGACAAAACTTAAATCGGTTGCCATATCTTTAGTCTGGTTTCAGAAGGAAACGTAAGGGTTCCGCAAGTCGCGTGCGCCAAGCTTTTTCGTTGTGATCAGTACCTGGAAAATAGTGTGTGACCCAATCTCTTCCTTGTTGATAGCGCTTTTCTCGCATCAACTGATCAACCGGACCTTGATGCTCGCCATATAAGGCATCAAGTCCTTGGTCGCCATGGTCGAAGTAGATCTTATGTTGACCAGCTGCAGGCAGATGTTGTGTGAGCCAAGTGCGATAGGCCTTTGCCGTGATAGCTAAAGTTGCTAGGTCTGGCGGTGTGGTCAGTTGAGGATTGGTGGCGATGATCCAATGGATCGATAGGCAACCAGCGCCACCAAATAGCTGAGGATATTTGGCTAAAGCGTACAGTGAAATCAGCCCACCCATACTGGAACCCATTAAATATCGGTGGCTAGGTTTCGCGACGGTTGAAAAATGTTGATCCACATAGGGAACCAGTTCTTCAGCGATAAACTTGAGATAGGCATTGGATTGAGGACTGGTGCCACCATCAGCACTGGGGCGAGGGATACGTGCTTGAAGTTCAGCTGGTAAAGTTTCGATCGGTTCTTGAGGTCCATACTCTCGCGAGCGGAAACTTTGACCATTCCAGATTGCGACCACGATGGTCGGACGTATTTCATTGGCTTGACGCAAAGCAATGAGATGTTTGTCGACATCCCATGCGCCATGGGCATATGATGCAGCGGGCTCAAATAGATTTTGTCCGTCGTGCATATACAGAGCAGCATAGGACTGTTTTGGATCATAATCCGGCGGTAGCCAAACCCGCACTTTGCGAGGCGAAACGAATTGACTCGGGAAAGACTCGAGATCCACAAATTTACCTCCCGATTGCGATGCTGCGAAGCTATTACAGATCACGCCAAGTGCACCTAATGCACTGATTACAAAACCAGAGGCCAACAGTTGTCTACGTTTCTTCATGTCGCCTCCGTGCTCGGTGCCGTCTCATTGTTTGGTTGGCAGAAAATCCTCAGCCAAGCGAGTCCAAGTATGCCGGCTGCCAACGAGCCTGCCATGATTGCCATTTTCGACGCGTTAATGAGATCCGCCTGTCCCGCAAATGCAAGATTGGTAATGAAGATCGACATGGTAAAACCAATGCCGCCCAACATAGCAGCACCAATAATATGTGACCACTGTAGCCCCGCTGGTAAATTGCAAATGCGGCTTGCAACTGCCAGTGCACAGAAGCAGAAAATGCCTAGGGTTTTACCTAGAACTAAACCACCAATGATGCCCAAACTATTGTGGCTTCCGAGCTGATCCATCCAATCGCCACCGATTAAGATCGCTGTATTGGCTAGGGCGAAAATAGGTAAAATCAGGAAGGCGACTGGTTTATGTAAAGCGTGTTCCAAGCGATGCGATGGTGAGTCGCTATCCTCATCTTTGGCAGAAAATGGAATCGCAAAGGCAAGCATGACACCTGCGATAGTAGCGTGCACGCCAGACAGCAACATACACGTCCACATGCCGACTCCGCCAATGAGATAGGGCAATAGATGCATGACGCGCAAGCGACGATTAATGAAAAGTAATAGAGCCCAAATACCAATTGCCGCAGTCAAATAGATGAATTTGACCTGAGCGGTATAAAACAGCGCGATAATGATGATGGCACATAGATCATCAATGACCGCGAAGGCCACCACGAATACTTTGAGTGCTGATGGAATACGGGATCCAAGTAGAGCCAAGGCGCCCAAAGCGAAGGCGATATCGGTCGCCATAGGAATGCCGATGCCGGCTTGACTAGGTAAGCCACGATTGAGGGCAAAGTGAATTGCTGCAGGTGCTAGTGTGCCGCCCACAGCGGCGACGATGGGTAAGAGCGCATTCTTGAAGTTCGATAACTCGCCGTTGTACAACTCCCGTTCTAACTCTAGCCCGATTAATAGAAAGAAGATCGCCATCAACGCATCGTTAATCCATAGCTCTAGACTTAGCCCCCCGATATTCTGCTGCCAAAAAGCGATATAGGTCTGACCGAGCCAGGCGTTGGTCAGCAATAGAGAAATAAGGGTGCAAACGATTAGAAGAACGCCGCTACTTTTTTCGGAGTTAAAAAAGACTTCAAAGGTACGAGAGAGTTTGTTCAAACCCCTTGTTTCGTTAGTGCGGTCTGGTTTATTCATGTGTTTTCCGTTGCTCATGCTTTGTCAAACGTTTGTTGTGGATGGCGCCACTGGTTGCCTTTTCGGAGAGCAAATTCTCTAGTGTGTTTGAGTCCGCTGAGGTTTGCTCAAGTACCAGATGGCGCCGAAAGGCCATGCAATTGCTAGAAACTGGGCAGCGCCATAGAAATTCAGCATTTTTCCTTGAATCATATTTTGCAAGGTATTGAGAAAATATGGATTGCTTGGAATGAGGTTGACCAGAACTAGACTGATCAGCAAAAGCAAAGCCGCTAATCGTCGTTGCGCGTGGTGCGGAGCATAGGAAAATCCGTATAGCATCAAGATACCGATGACAATGCCTCCCTGCGCGCCAGGTGTTAGCCAAGCAAAAGCATTTTCTGGACCAAACATGAGTGCACTCGCGAGTGTCTTAATCGTTAATCCAGAGAGTAATAAGAGGCTGGAGATGCGAAATTTCGGCGCATGCCGATTGAGTAAAGACAGCGCGAACAGAACAGCGCCAGCGCAACCGCATGCGGTAATGATCGCTTCAGAAATGAGATAGAGCTCAGCGGATAGTTCCATTCCCTGCCTCAATACAGCACTGAAGTCGATGTTGAGCTCGAGATAGGTTTCAGCTGTTTGCGAGAGCAGATTGAGTACTTGCCCATGACCGAACAAAAACGCTTGAGGGAAGATCTGCGCTAACGGCCAAAGACCAATGATGACAATTTCTCTTGAAGACTCGCGCCATAACCATTGAGATCTTAAGCTATTGAGCTTGCCATTTTCCAATATCGAGGGCGTAATGATAGCCCCGATTACGCCACCCAAGAACGCTCCGGCAGAGTTAGTGACGATATCGAGTAAAGAGGTTACCCGGCTCGGTAACAAGAATTGTAGACTCTCCATGCATAAACTCATCAGTAGTCCGCAAATGAGCGCAATCAGAATGGACCAGTGGCGGGAGAGTGTTGGGTAACAGGAGAACACCGTTAAGATGCCGAAAGGCACATAACCAATAATATTAATGAGGATGTCAAAACGAATGAGGTAGTGCGGCCACTCTTGAATTTGATCTAAGTAAGCAGCCAAGGTTTCGAACTGCCAACCTGAGAACGGGTAGCAACTGGCATAGATAATCAGCACCGTATAGGCGACCAAACAGGCACGAGAAAATGGGGAAGCGCTAGGCCCGGTTTGAGTCATGGACGGATCACAAATGCCAAATGGTAAAAGGGCATGCAATCACTCTTTCACAGATCAGTCTGGAATCGTGATGGCAAAACGTATCAGAGCATTTTAGCTGATTGTTGCTCCAAGTGTGCCCACTGCAAGATCTGCAAAATCATTTCATCGCTGGCGCGGCTCATTGCCAAGGCGCCACCGCGCGCGTCAGATGTGGGGGCGTCGACATTTATCGTGAAAGCCTTTTGTGCCAGTAAGGTGTTTTTGTGTACTAGGCCAACGCGTAATTGAATGCGCGCCTGACTACGTTGTGGCGCGCTAAAATGCTGGGCAAATTCGTCGAGTTCGATGCGCAATTGCGGCACGTCTTTGATGCCGTCGCTGGCAGATAGCGCAGCACCTCCCGCATGATTGATGGCTTGCTTCAGACGGAGATGAAAAAGTTGCGCTGGAGTTGCGCTCCAACGGCTTTGTGCAAAAGGCTTGAGTTCTTGCGGGTTGTCATAGTTAAGGCGGTACAACATGGCGTTACCATCGAGGCTCGCAGGAACTCTAATATCGGTAATGATCCACTTCACACCATTCAGTTGAACTTTCGAGGCGTTGGGGCTTTGCGCCACTGTTCCAAAATCAAAACTCTGGATGGCATTTGTGGTGGCGCATGAAGTGAGTAATGCGACTGAGGCGAGTATGCTAAAGATGAATGAGATTTTGCGTAAGAGACGCACAGAGTAAATGCTAGTGTTCATCATGAGTTTTTTTTAATTCGTTGATGTGGATACTGATTGTACAAATGAGCTTATTTATTTCCATTGTTGAATCCTGGCTCACCTGGGCCAGGCGCAATGGCTTTATTCCCGAACAAAATGCTTTGTGGCCGCTCGTTCAAATTGTCCGTGACACGATTAATATTCCGTAAGCTGCTCCTAGCCTCTTGTGTCAGGCTGTTGATGTTGGGTAGTGTTTCATGGTTAAGTGTCGTCCCGAGTTGATCGACAGTCCTCGAGAGCCTTGCCAAGCTGCCGTTTTCCCCTTGCATGCCTTGAATTAGTTGATTCAGGTTGGTGCTGGTATTTTTGGCGTTATCAGAAAATTGCTTGAAGGATTGAAAGCCCTCTTGTGCTTTAGTGATTGTTTGCGGCAAACCATTCAGTATAGGATCTAGTTTTGCAGGGAGCGATTCAAATGCTTCTGCAGTCTTGCCGATTTGTTTAATGGTATTGGTTAAGGATTGCCGGTTTTCTTTGTCGAGCAGGCTATTGAGTCGTTGGCTGATTTCTTCGGTTTGGCTCAAGATCACCATACCGCGTTTTTCGATTTCTTGTAAGAGCCCTGGGCGCAGAGGGATCAGCGCACCCAGTTCAGGGTCTCGTACGATCGGTGCAGGTTTGCTGCCATCATCGTCGAGTTCGATATAGGCAATACCGGTCACGCCTTGATAGCCGAGCGTTGCATAGGTCGATTGCGTAATTGGGGTATCCGAGATGACATCTAAACTCAGCAGGAGTTGCCCTGGTTTTTTGGGGTCGAAATCGATGTCGGTGACTTTGCCGACTTTGATACCTTTGTAGCGGACCGCAGCCTGTATGTTCAAGCCAGATACCTTAAGTGAAGTCGCAATGGTGTAGGGCGTTTTCTTGATTTCATCTTTGCCCAGCCACATACCTAATACGACAGCGAGGGCGAGTAGAATGATGGCAAAAACGCCAGCAATTAATGCATGAGATTTACTTTCCATGCGGTTCTCCTTGTGCAAGTCCGAGCTGATTCAAACTCGATGCTGCACTTAATTTAATAGAAGGTTGTTCGGTATTGGTTGGCAAGGCGCCCCTAGCACGAAGACCACGATCACCGCCAAAATAGGTTTCGATAAAGGAGTGTTTAACCTTGGCGACTTCAAGCGGGGTATCGACTGCGATAAATTTTTTGTCGGCAATCACACCAATTCGAGATGAAAGGGCAAATAAGGTATCGAGGTCGTGAGTGACCATGACTACAGTCAAATGCAATTCCTCGTGTAATGCGCGGATAAGCTCAACGAATCCATCGGAGCTGTCAGGATCGAGTCCCGCAGTGGGCTCATCTAGAAATAATAATTCTGGATCGAGGGCAATCGCTCGTGCTAAAGCAATCCTTTTAATCATGCCGCCTGATAAGTCGGAAGGCATTTTCTTGGCATGTTCGAAACCAATACCTGACATATGCAGCTTGAGGTAGGCTATGTCTTTAATCAAGGATTCAGATAAAGTGCCAAGCTCACGCAAAGGCTGCATGACATTTTCAATCACATTGAGTGCCGAGTACAAAGCACCATGCTGAAAGAGCATGCCTGAACGTCGACGTAGATGTTCGAGGTGATGTTCCTTGGGTTCGTGAATATTGTCCCCAAAGACCCGAATTACGCCTTGTTTCGGGGTTTCCAAGCCGAGCATCTGCCGCATGAGTACAGTTTTGCCCGAGCCAGAGCCACCAACAATCGAAAAAATCTCGCCACGATAAATATTCAAGTTGAGATCGTCATGGATCACCGTGCGACCAAATTGGCTGCGGAGATGTTCAATTTCGATGATCGCTTCTTGAGCCATGGCAGAGGTAGATTTCCTGTAACGCGTTAGTGTTAGTATGGCACTTTGCTGAAGACTATCGCGAAAATCGCATCAGCAATAATGACGGTCGTAATCGATACCACCACCGAGCTAGTGGTGCCTTGGCCTAGACTCTCGGTATTTGGTTTTATGCGTAGGCCATAATGGCATGCAATCATCGCAATCAAGATGCCGAAAACGACGCCTTTTCCGAGGCCGATCCAAAAATTCCCGAGGCTAACGACGTCTGGCAGCTTATGTAAAAAAAAGCCTGGAGACATATCGAGGATGACTTGCGCAGATAGAGCGCCACCGATCAAAGCCATTATATCCGTCCAGATCACGATCATCGGCATAGTGAAAGCGAGAGCCAAGACTTTAGGCATGATCAAGCGAAAACCGATCGGGATCCCCATCACTCGCATGGCGTCTAGTTCTTCGGTTACTTTCATCACGCCCAGTTGCGCAGTGATGGCAGACCCAGAACGGCCGGCGATCAGAATTGCCGCCAGCATTGGGCCTAATTCGCGAATGATGCTGACGCCGAGCAAATTCACAATGAAGAGGTCTCCTCCATAGTTGCGCAATTGCTGACCAGATAAATATGACAGTACGACCCCAATAAGAAATCCCACCAGTGCGGTAATTGCGAGCGCTTGATATCCAGTGCGATAAATGTTGGCGGAGAGTTCTTTCCACGGTCCCCTCGACGGATGTCGAATAAACTTACCCAGATCAATCAGGAAACGTCCGAGTAGTTCTGTAATGCCTATCATGTGCAGGGCGAAATTGAGTGACAATTGCCCTAGTCGTCCGAAGGGGAGGCCTGCTTGCTTGATCGGTGTCGGAACTTGAATTTGACTAACTTCTTCCAAACGTCGGAATAGTGCTGCAAATTGTGTTGGCATGTGAATCTGCTCAGGCGTACGCTTTCCCCAAACTTCCCATAGCATTTGCGCCCCAATATAGTCCAGCGCAGTTAATGATGATAGGTCCCAGCAGAGTTCTGTGTTTTGCTTGGTCTCTTGAAGTGATTGAGTCAACGCCGCAGCGACCAAATCGTCAGATAATAGATCCGCCAGCCACGCGCCACTGAGGCGAGCGGTGAGATGAGGGCTATGCTCTATAGTGAGCGCTGGTGGAAGCTGACGTTGCATGGCGCTAGTGTAAGGGAGAAGTAGGATGTCAGCAAAGAAAGATTATCGCTCGCTTGTGAATCCTCAAGTGGTCTGTTGTGGGGTAGGCTTGGTTTGGTCAATCACGCACGGCAGATTCATTTCTCCTGCGGTAGTGGCTCTTTGAGATCAATCACTTCCCGACAATCACCTTCAAACTTGGAATTGTCATAGTCGCTCCAACCGTAACTGTCGACATAGCGTGTATGAAACTTCAATTGATTGCTGAAGACGCTACGATCTAGGCGTTCATCTGGATAGCGAATATCGACCATGTCGAGTAAAGAATGAAAGACATTTTCTGTCGACAATTTTTCATGCTGATGCTGTTTGAGTTGAACCACCTTCTCCGGATGTTGTGCAGCATATTGCGGTGAGTACCAAACGAAGGCAGGGACATGGAATTCGTATTGCGTGTTGTGCCCATGAAAAGCCAACTTGCATGTGCCATCGTAAAGCGTTTGACCATGGTCGGCGACATAAAACAGTGCGGTCATGTGGGAAAGCTGTTTGAGTTGTGTGATCGCACGCGCTAATACCCAGTCCATGTATAAAATGGAGTTGTCGTAGCTATTACTGATGAGTTGCTTGTTCTTGAGGTTCGTGTAAGCAGGGTTTGCAACGCCAAACAAGGAGGGCTTCCACTTGTCATACTGTTTGGGATGCCGATGGCTATAATTCCAGTGATTACCTAAGGTATGCAAGACGATCAATTTGTTTGGTGCTGAATCATTAAGTGCGTTTTGTAGAGGTTGTAGTAGCACTTGATCATAACTAGACTTATTAGTGAAGCCGCCGAGGTTTAGAAATTGCGTCACATCAGCCTCCTTGGCGATAACCGAGGTCGGCGTATCAAATTGACCGAAGCTCATTTGATTTGAAATCCAGTAGGTCTTGAAGCCAGCTTCCTTGTATGCGCTGAGAAAGGATTTCTCCGCAAAACCGGCCTTGAGGCTTTGCGCTGCGGGTTTGCGTGTAGTGATAATGGGCACCGACAGCCGCGTAGCGGCGACGGCGCTGATCATGTCGCTAAAACTGACCAGATTTTCTTCTTGGCTTAAGTATGGATTAGTCTCGCGGTCGTATCCATTTAGACTCCAGCGATCATATCGAGACGATTCGCCAATCACAACCACAATGGTTTGTTGGAAGTCATTGCCCGCTGCTTGATGCGCATGAAAGCGAAACTCGCGGTTCTTGTCGCTCAGCTTATTGAGGTAGCGGCGTTCGACGATGTAGTCATAGCCCCTCGCATAGATACCGAATGGCCAGCTTTTGCTAAAACTCTCCTCGTCATAAAACACCTCAGTCCAAGAGGGTAAGGGCTCGTGTTCATCCGCCCAAGTCATTAATTGTGACCAGTTGCGAACTGAGCTAAGCGCACTAGGTGCGGAGCTTGATGTTGCTTCTTCGGCGCCAGCGCTGGCACTACTGGACGCACTGGCAACACCGAAGTACTGTCCTAGCAACCATGGTCCGCTGGCGAGTATGACGACGCTAATTAACGGCCAGCGCGTCCAGTGGCTCCAGCAAAGTTCCGGGCAACGCTTCGCGGCGCGCCATAGGCTGAACCACCAAGTGACAATGGCGATAATAATTAATAGTAAGAGCCAAACCTTATTACCCAAAAATTCGGCAGCCTCTTTCGGGCTGGTCTCGGTGATGATGCCGAGATGGTGGGTAGAAATCCCTTGGTTGTAATACACGCGGAGATAGATTTCAATCGGCGCTGCCAAAAAGGCTGGCAGTAAAAATACGTGAAACCAACGTGGCGATTTAAAAAACGCCCAAAGCACGACCCACCCGAACAGTTGATATGTCAAAAGTCGGCCAGGATGACTGAGTTCCTTGCCATTTAACCAAGCCAAAAAAGGAAGGCTACTCAGGATAAGGTAGCTGATGAGTAAGTAGTGGCGATAAAAGCGAGAGGGGGAAGCGGTCGTGAACATCAGCGAGTGGTGCAATCAAAAAGGCAATGCCAATATAAAGCATTTCTCTTGCTGTTTGGAACATTTGACTTTCGTTCCATGCTGCTATGCAATAAAAATAGACATCCATTCCGGCTAGTTAGGGTCTGTGCTTGTTTAAATTTTAAGCAGTTGCGCTCGCTAAGTTGTTGTTTCCACTGATTTTCATTGACTTTGCTATTTATTGGGGTGTACACTCGCGAGTTCTCGATTTTATATGGTTTATTGCTGCGTCTTGGTCAAATGTGCTGGGGAGTGGTCGGTAAATAGTCGGGAATCCTTGAGAAATCAAGGGTCTATATAGATTTATTAAGTGCCCGGGCAACCGTTTCCGGGCGTGTGTTTAACGTTGTATTTTGTTGGATTAAAAACGATGCCAACCATCAATCAACTGATTCGCCAACCACGCGTTTCCGCAGTGGTTAAGAGCAAATCTCCGGCGCTGGAAAACAGCCCGCAAAAACGTGGTGTATGTACACGCGTTTATACGACAACTCCAAAAAAGCCTAACTCGGCTTTGCGTAAAGTTGCCAAAGTACGCTTGACCAACGGTTTCGAAGTTATTTCGTATATCGGCGGTGAAGGCCATAACTTGCAAGAACACAGCGTAGTTTTGATTCGCGGTGGTCGTGTAAAGGATTTGCCGGGTGTGCGTTATCACATGGTTCGCGGTGCTTTGGATACTCAA
>CANHZI010000051.1 GCA_947464955.1 Oxalobacteraceae bacterium | reverse complement strand
GGTGTTTTATAATCGAACGCGGCAGCATTCGACATTAGGTTACCGCTCTCCAGTTCAATATCTGGAAGACTGGATGAAGAAACAAAATCAAGAGAATCTCGCTGCATGACATTCACCTGATGGTGAACTAATTATCGAGGGAAGCTCAGACTACATTGATCGACATTTTTCCTGGGATCGCGGCAACCCACTTTTTTCGCTGTTGAGTCAAGGCGAAAAAATCGTAGGCAAGACAGACCATATTGTTGATGCAATGCGTGGCGTGAAAGGTGAAATAGATAAATTGGGATTTAAAAACCTCCATGCAGCTATGGAAACCATTGAGACAAAAGCAGCACAGCTTGGCCTAGATTTGAGCGAAATTAATACGACGATAGATTTTAGAGATTTGTACATAAAAGATAGCCGCGTTTGCCTTCATGAAGACAACATTCCATTGCGAATGAAAGGGAAAGGGTCAAAGCGTTTAGCATCTATTGCTATTCAATCCTCTATCGCATCTGATGGTGGCGTTATGCTTATAGATGAGATTGAGCAAGGATTGGAACCGGACAGGGTTAAGCAATTAACTAGATCACTTTTGACTGATTATTCGGGACAGTTGTTTATTACGACCCATTCTCGAGAAGTTATAACCGAACTGCCTTCCAAGAACCTTCGATTTGTGAGGAATGAGAATGGTTTGGTAAGCCTGAGTCCAATTCAATATTCAAAAGAAGAACTGCAAAAAGTAGTGCGCGCATGCTCGGAAGCTTTTTTTGCAAAGAAAATTATCGTATGTGAAGGTGGAACTGAGGTTGGAATTTGTCGGGCAATGGATAAGTATCGTGTAAGTAAGAATAGGAAATCGCTTGCTTTTAATGATTGTGCATACATTGATGGTACAGGCAGTAGTTTTGTGGAGCGAGCAGATACAATACATGAGGCAGGATTTGAAGTCGCAGTCCTATGTGATTCAGATTTGCCGGAGGTAAATCAATCTAAAGTTAATTGGAGAAGCAAAAACATAGAAGTATTTGATTGTGATGTGAACGTTGCTCCTAAGAAGGGAAATTCGATTGAGCAGCAGGTTTTTCAAGATTTGCCGTGGAGTGGGGTTATCGAATTAGTCAAATATGTCAAGGAGAAACACTACAAAACGGATTCCGCTTTCAATGATTCATTAAGTAGCAAGTTTTCTTCATTGTCGTCAGATTGGGAGTCGATTGATGATCGAAACGTACGCGAGGCGTTAGCATCTTGCAGCGTTGTTCCGAGTAAAGAATGGTTTAAAAGTATTCATCAAGGTGAAAAACTGGGTGAGTTTCTGTTTAAATATTTGGATGATATGTTGGATACAAAGTTAGGAAAGACATTGACGGCATTAACTAATTGGGTAGGTTAAGATGGACTACCAGTCATTTGTCAACTCATCACGATCGCTGTTAATCGCACCCGCCGGTTATGGAAAAACATTCACAATTGCTGAATGTATGAAATACACAAGCGGAAAGCAGTTGATTCTGACACATACACATGCGGGTATAACTTCGATTCGAAATAAAATCAAAGAGCATAAAATTCCCGCTGAAAAATACTCGGTTGAGACAATAAGTAGTTTTGCTCAGAAGTATGTAAATGCGTATTTCTTAGGTGATATTCCTGCCCAGGAGACTAAACAATATCATCCATTTATTATTGAACAAGCCCGAGCTATCGTGTCAACACCTATTGTTAAAAAGGTGTTGTCGACTACATATTCAGGTATTTTTGTAGATGAGTATCAGGACTGTACCTATTCGCAGCATTTACTCTTAATGGAAATTGGATCACTTTTTCCAATACATATTTTAGGCGATCCTTTACAGGGTATTTTTGATTTTAACGGTAAGGAAAAGTTGGTCGATTTTAAAACTGATTTAATTGAGTTTGAGAAATTTAAACTCAATACACCATATCGTTGGAATAACGTAGGTAAGCAAGGTTTAGCAAACTCTCTTGAAATCATAAGGGGAAAATTAGAAAGACAAGAAGCAATCGACTTTAAAGAGTTTGAGAGTTGTGATTTTCATTTTGTGAGCGCAAAACTTGAAGATATCAGGGATGAGGATAGCCTTCTTCGAAAGTGTTTGGATAGATTACTTAGAAAATCAGTTTATGAAAGTTTATTATTTATCGTTCCATCTCATTTTGAAAATGGAGTGTTGAGAGGGGGGGTAACGGATAGATCAAAACTGAAGAATTGTTTTGACTTTCAAAATCAAGTGCAGCTGCTAGAAGCAATTGACGACGAATCATTTTATAAAAATGCGAAGAAAATTGATGAACTATATGAAAGTATTGGTCGCGCAAAAAATAAATATAACAAGATAAAAAAGGATCTACTTTACAAATATTTTAGGAAAGGGGATGTGAACGCTTGGTTTAACGATGACGCGTTGAAAGCGAAAAGAACAAAGAGCGATCAAATTTTATCAATAGAGATAAAAGAACATTTAGAAGATTTCATTTCTTCCCCATCAATCTTTAACTGCAAATCTATTTTGGAGCTTTTTAATAAAAAATTTAAATTTAAGACCGCTAGACCGGAGCTGTATAGAAGTGTTGTTTCCGCAATGGAGAGCGCTATTTTTGATTCGAAAAGTGTGGAGGTTGCAATGAGAGAACAGCGAAATCGCTTACGCCAAAATGGCAGAAGCATAAAGGGTAAATGTATTGGAACTACTCTGCTTACAAAGGGATTGGAGTTTGATACTGTCGCAATTTTTGACTTACACAAATTCGAATGCCCTAAAAATCTCTATGTAGCCCTTACTAGGTCCTGTAAAAAGTTAATTATATTTTCAGACATCGAGATATGGCAGGCTAAGGTTTCTAAACCTACAAAATAGAGAAATGGTATGCGAGCCATGACCTAGCCATACCAAAGCCCAGCAATGTGGAGCACCTGTCATAAGAGGGGAGATCTTATCGAACTGAAAAATGGCGCCTCAAGGTTTTAACATTTAGGTTTGATTTTCTCACCGTATCCCGCATGACTTCAAATTCTCTGCTTTCAGAAAAGTTGCGTGCGGCTACGACGACTAACGAATTTGAACCAAGTGCACATTCGTTTAATGGATAGGGGAAATCTCTATCGTCAACTTTTATGTGTGCGGTGAATTTTCCAAAATAGACGCGATAGGTATTCACTCCTTGCAAATTCTCTTGAAATGGGGCCATCAAGTTTTTTGAGAGATTGATGTTTTTGTCCTCACTTTGCCATCTGGACAAGACGACCCCAAACGGTTGTAAATCCATTTCATCGTCAGACCTCAGCAATTTTTTTGCAATCTCTTTGTGACTACTTTCAATGTTGATCCGTTTGTAGAACGGTTGGACTGAAATGGACGCACGCCAGATGACTGAAACGAAGAATTTGAGCAATATTTGTTGATCAATTTCCTTTGCAATATACACTACGGAGCCATCTTCATTTCTAATCGGCTGAAACAATTCGTCGCTTTTTCTTAGTAAAACCTTAATGCCATAGTCGTCTAACTTGCCGAAACTTACCTCACATGCAGCACAAAGGATAGTATTGTCATAGACGCCAATAGGGGCCTTTTTGGGAATTTGGTTTTGTCCACTGCTGATCAAAAGTGGGATTTCGTTGTTGTTCCGAACTTCGCGCCAAAATGCTTCAGGGATGATGTGAGACTTGACTAACGGCTTAGTTTCACCGCAGAGCTTACACACTTGGACGTAGATTTTTCCCTCGGATTTCATTGACTAACACTCCATCCAACCAACCAGCGACGCAGAAGATCAAATGCATACTTGTCGCGCCACGCTTTTTCAGTCAAGTCTAATTTCTCAGCGTCGACCACGATTCTCATGGATATTCTTTCTTCTTGGGTAAGGGCGATCCAGTTTTTTGTGCGGCTGGCGGCTTCGTTGTTAAGCCATTTACGATATTCCCGATAAGTCGAATCTGCAGGGAGGTTCATTTCTGGGTCGATTTCACGCGGTAAAGTGCCAGCCGTCCAAGGTACGCTCAAGCGCTCCGAATCATCACGCGCTTCGTAGAAAACTGTAGCGTAGTCGCCTTCGATGTGCTGTCGCTGTAACCAATTCGCTGCTTGGGATGCATGGCTAGGGCTAAGCCAACGGGAAAAACATTCCTGAATAGATAATTTTCCATTGTCGATGCTATCGAGATCTGCAAGAAAGGAGCGTGTAAAGTCGGCATTGAAACGAGCAGCAGCCGTGTTCCGCAGTGCGTTTAACATTGACCGGCCTTTGTCGGACAAAGTGACATTGTTTGCGCTAACGATCAACCCTTCGTTGATCAACTTTTGCGCATGATTGGCATAGGTTGAAGGACGACCAAGCCCATGCTTTTCCATGTGCAGAATAAAGTCACCTATCGTCATTTTGGCGGGAGAAACAGCAGAGGAAGTATAAGAAACGATCTGAGCCGAACTTTCGGGGATCTCCTCAGCTGGCGGCAAGTAAGTTTTGTTCTGAGGTATATTTCTAAGCAAAGTTACCGATCGCCAGCCAGGCTGTATTAATGTAGCTTCTTCGTTACCAAAGACTGCACCATCAATATTGACAATGTAACGTGTAACCTTCCACACTGGTGGTGGACTCGCATAGCCATCAACCATGTCGTAGAGTACTGAATAGACTTTGCGAGCGTTGTTAGACAATTGGGAAAGATTTGGCGAGTCCCTTGCCTCATGGGGCAAAATCATTGGATGAGCTTGCATACTAATTAGTCCCCTGTTGATCTCAGATTATGGTAAGCAGTCAATGCCTCAACAATTAATTGCTCACGATTTGGACGTGTTGCGCATGTCATTAGTATATGCGCCTCGTCCACACATGTTTGCCATAACGGTCCAGCTTTCTGAAGCCATAGCCGGCTCCATGACAATTGCATCTCACCAACGAACCGCGTGTCAGATTGAATGTGGTCCATGAGATAGCAAAAATAAACTGCAGAACTTTGGATGTCAGGTTTTCCAGATGTGGAAGTCGGTTCGATTGGTTTTGCCGCTAAGTGGGTCTCTATGACATAGATCCATTGTTTTAGTGGTCCGATATCAAGAGAGACAGGTGAATAACCGCGCGCGCGCGCTACTTTGGCATCGGTTTCCAAGATGGATATGAGAAGTTTGCGTAGGTCTTGTAACTTATCAATCAAGGCATGCGCTTTGTTGGCGAGTTCGATCAATTCCATTTAGAGGTTCCAAGGTGAACGGTGGACCGTGGCATTTAAAAAGTAGTCACGGAACGAATTGAGTTTTTGATTATCGATACAAAGTTGTCGTCCACCACCTTCAAAGTAGTGGCCTTGAACCATACTGGGTTGTGGTCCGACCGTTCCAATCAAACCGGAACGGAATACGTTTCTGATTTGTTCGGGCAAATCCCCTACGCGAAACGAAAGGTAGCCTCCATCGCCATTCCAAATACCTGGAATAGCACAAGTGTTGCGCCATTCAGCTTCTGTTTTGGGAATTTCGCCAACACCCCAAAAATCACCAGCCGGATTGTTGCAATAGTAAGCGTCAACTATCGTCCCCAATTTATCTTGAGGGGAATAGTTTGCTCCAAGAAATCGCCAAACTGTCTCGTCATCGCCAAGTCGAGTGGATTTTTCTACTATGCCGCTGAAGGTGTTCAATTTCTTAAGTGGTTTCTCTATAGCAGGATCAGAGTTGTCGACGGCAGACGACACATCAGCTTTTGATGTAGGAATTGGTCCGAGCATCGCACCGGGTTCTGGGTAAATTCGACCCTCATCGTCTTCTCGACGCAGGTTTGAAAACCATGATGGATCTACATAGGCTGCCACGAGAAATTCCAGCCCTGGCAAATTGTCGTTAAACGCCTGTCGATGTCGCTTAGTAAGACCGATCAATTTACTTCGCAGTGGCTCTGGCACGTTCGCATATGCTGCGGGCGGAACAAAATCGCCGTCGAGGGGACCGGACGTACGCGGATAACTCGAAAACCCACTCACTTAGATATTCTCCTCTAACGTTTGCTCGCTTTCGGTGCTACCGATGTAAATTTCTTGAAGTGCATTCATTGCTTCAATAGGAGAAATGGATAAGTCGTTTATCGCACGATGTAAGACCGTGGCCGTTGATGTGGCGGGCGCCGGATCTTCAGATCTCAAAAGTGGTCCAACTCGAATAATTTGAGCCCTGGTACACGCGGATAATAGCTTCTGATTTTCTGGAGGCGCTGAATAGAACTCCGTTGCGCCTAATGGATCGTCTTGCGCTAGCCGCGTCATCTTGACAGTAAATTGACAGCCTTCAGGTTGAATTTCGATATTTTCGGTAAAACGAGCACCATCGCGTTGCAATTCAATACGGTCAATTTCATCCAATAAACTCGCCGAAACACGACCTGCGCCAACGTTGGCGATTGCCTTGATTTCGATAGATATGAATTTATCTGCGATGGTGCGCGCGAGAGCCGCTTTAACCCGAAGAGGATCAACACCCCGCGTGGTAAACTTCTTACCCTCGATTAAAGACTCTGGCGTCATTGCGTAAAAGCGCAGTCTAAAAAAGCGTTCTTTCGGAATCGCCAATTTGACTTGACTCGCTAGATCCATCACGTGCCATGCGATGCCTTCACCTTCTCTATCATCATCGGTGGCAAGATAAATGCTGTCGTAATGGCGCGCCCCGAGTTCCGTTAGAGAACGCATAGACGACAAGAAGGATTCACAATTGTCTTTGTTGATCCATTTAGGTTCTCCATTCTCGAAAAAATCGAACTCTCTGAGATGTCCGCGGGTCGCGATACCTTTGGCGATTTTTCCGAAAGCCTGCTCCGCTAACTTCGTTTTGGATGGACTCTCAAAAACGTAAAGATCTCGAGGATAGAGCCGATAACCATAGTCAATGAGGTAGCGCGCTAAGATTCCGCTGAACTGACCATTTGGTTTTAAAATGACCCAAGGATGTCCAAACACAACAAAGGCATGCTTGGCGCGACTGACAGCGACATTGAGCATTGATGCCTTGCGATTGATAAAGATTTTTCCTGTTAGATCGTTCACAGTGGAAAACAGCACGATCTCTTTTTCTGCCCCCTGCAACGAGTGCACGGTACCGACGATCATTTCTTCGACTTTGTCTTGCTCAAGTAAGTCGTCGTTCGACCCTGTCGATTCATTGTCGCGCACCCTGAATCCTACAGAACTCAGTGCTTCTTTCAACTTTCTGACCTGAGCACCGTAAGGAGAAATGACCGCGACTACTTTTTCAACGCTGCCGTAACGATCTTTGATCGCTTCACGATTTTCTACAATCCAGCTGACGATAGAAGAAATTTCTTCTTGATTCATCTGGCTTTCGTCGCTAGCAAATTGCTTGCCTTCGACCGCTACGAAGCCCATTGGTGGCAGTAGGGCTTCATGGTTTTTTGCTTCTTTAGGTGAGCGAGCGACATGTGGGTGATCTTTGACCATCGGTATCAACGGGTCGATCGCGTCGTAGACGAGGCGATTACAAAATTCGATGATCGTTTTACGACACCGGTAGTGATACTTAAGCATGACACCATAGCGCTCGTTGTCTCTATCTTCATGACGCGCGGCTGAATATTGGGCGCATGCCATAAAATTGCCCACTTCCGCATCGAGGTTTTCTCGTTGGTGTTGCGTTGTTTTTGTTGATAGGTCGTGACGCCTCCGTAGATCCATATTGCTTTTGCGATCTAATGTTACCACCGGTTCAAGCTGTTTAACGTCTCCGACAACCAAGGCCTTGCGCGCAAGACACGTTAGCGGTACAGCAAGTTGGGGCGATACTTGACCGGATTCGTCAACTAGCAACCAGTCAGCAATCTCCAGATGATGCTGTGGCATCCTATTAAGATCTAGATACAGTGCTATGGATGGCATTGTTTGAGTAGTGGCAACGATAACTGGCGATAGCATTGCTGCTCGTTCAAGAGCGATCCTTGTTTCTTCCTTTGGGTCTTCGGGTAAGGGTGTCGTAGCTTCTCTAATCCATTGAGCCTCCCAGTACCGCATCGCGACGTGAAAAGCTTCATAGCGTACGGTAAGGTCAATTACGCACTCAATGTTGTGCCGAACCTTCAGTAATGTGGAGTGATTCATCGGATCGGCATTAGTAATAGACTCCCGCATTTCTTTACCTAAGCCGCAAATACTAGCCTCGATGCCACTTTCCACAGTATCTTTGCGTTGTATGCCATTTCGAAAAGCAATGTTGGCCGCTGCGCCGCGATGATGGAGAAATAAAGTCCCTATTGCAGTAATATTGCGATTTAAAGCTCTTTGTTGTTTAACTATTGGTAACAGCGTCTCAATGCGTTTTTGAATTTCTGACTCTAACTTTCCTCGCGAAACTTGCCATCTTTCACAGCGAGCAATAGATTTATTCTGTTCATTGGCTTTCTCACATAGATAATTAACTGCCTCGGATGCAAAAACAGGGAGCATGGAAAGATTATCCGGTAGGATTAGCGATGGATTTGCATCCAAAAGAGCTCGTTTCAAGGCCCGATAATCTCGTTCATCCTTTTCAGCCTGAAACCTTCTTTTCGAGGTAAGCAGCTCTTCCAGAAAAGCTTTCGTTTTATTCCAAAAACCGGCAGGCTTGGGTCGATGCGCGTCAATAATAGTTTTCTTTATGCGCTCAATTAATTTGATGGTTTCTTGTTGTTGAGACTGTAATGTGCGGATTTTGCTGCTACGGTCTTGAGGTAGCTTTCTGGCTGTTAGTTTGTCATGTTGTGCTTTCGCTTCGGTCAATTCTTGCCACGTGTGATGGCATAGAATTTCATAAAGCGAGTCTGCATTACGTAAAGCGGAAATAAGGATACTTGCAGGACCAACAAGCTCGACTAAGCGATTGGATAAATAGCTTGTAGCCGTCAGATTAGTATTGATGTTGTTTGTCTCAATATATGCTCTAAATCGGCGATTGAATGTCGATAAATGCGACTGCATTTCCTCTTTTGTCAGTATCGAAACCATTCGCGGAGTGCCATTCTCACTAGCGGCTTTGCCAGCTCCGGTGAGGGTTGGTGCATACATCCTGTCCCGATACAGCTCTTGGTACGGCGTGTTCTTATCTCCTCGCTTGGATGCAGAAGGAAAATACCATCCGTATGAAGGAAAACCGTCCAGCCAGCGATGTTCAACACGTACCGCTTCACCTTCTATATAGGGTTTGGCGATATCGCGAAAGGCTTTAATCATGTTGGTGGTAGCCTGATTTGTTTGGCTTGCCGCAATCGTCACTAAAGGTCGTTCGTTGAGAGCGCTTTGTACAACTAAAGTAGCAATGACGCCTTGAAGCATTGACGTTTTACCCGTGCCAGGTGGGCCTGACACGGCAATTATCTCGCCACGCTCAGCAACGGTTGTTTGCCATAAGGCTATTCGCTGAGTCTGATCAAGACCAAACTGTTCGCCCATGTGTCCAATATGTCGGCTACGGGCTTGATTCAAATGATCGGAAAACCAATTAACGCTTGGTTTTGAGTGATCAAATTTAGCATCAGCTTCTAAGATTCGTTCCAATAAAGGAGGAGTCAGTTCTACTTCCTTTAGGTCTTCGGTCAATGCAATGAGACGTCGATTGGCAGGAGGAATAGCGGTATATGCCACCACGCCAAGAAAAATTAACGAATTGGGTTTAGAGTTCCCAAAACCGCCAGACCACGAAAATTCTGTTATCGATAGCGATGGTTTGGAATCCTGGAAATTCTTGAATGTGTTATTCAGATTGTCCCAGTGCTGTGGCCAAGTAATGGAGGGAGTTTCATTCTCGGTATCGTGGTGTTCGTTGGTAGCTTGGTTTGCACTCTGTGATAAATCGTCATGCGTAAATACAAGTGGACCGACACGAGGTTTTCTAGCGTCTCGATCCTCACTTGATAAGTGTTTTGGATTTATTAAGAAAGACTCTTTGCTTGGTGCGAGCTCACCCGTTTTTAGATTCAGTAGAGCGGGTAGACCGCATATCACCAATTGAATGAGCTTCCCTTCTTTATTTTTCCACTCGTTTCCGAGTAAAAGCAAAACGGATGCGAATCCTTTCGGTGGCGCGTCTTTCTTATTTGCGGCATCCTCGGCAGTGTCGACTAACTTCAACCAATTTTCTTCATTTTCCCGCTTAGAATTGAGGTTCAATTGTCCATTTTTAATCGTATCAAGGAAGTTAGTTGCATGTGCAAACCATAGTTTTCTTGTCTTAGGCTCTTGCGCAAAGTCATCCAAGTCTTGGAATCGTAGAACGTCAGCATAATAGGAAAGCCACTGGATCGTATCGCTATTTTGGGGCTTTTCTGTCGTTTCGATGCGCTTGAACTTTATCCAAGCATCTTCGTCAAGATATTGACCAGCTAGTAGCAATATGTCTCTTGGTACGGCTGCAATATCAATTTCAAATCGGGGTTCATCGATTCCACTCCTTTTATTCCAATATGGCATTAAAGCTTTTAAATGTTCTCTGTTTTCGACATACTTAAGAGGAATTTTAGCCATTTGTTTTCCGAAGACAAGCAGTTCAATTGAGCTGCAATTTTCATAATATAAAGTAAATTTCAATTACTATAACAGCAAGTGATCGTTTGGTCGTAAACGTTAATTCAAAGGCTGAAAGAACGTTGTACGCGAAACCAAAAAATGTTAACAAAGGAATCTTTGGCTGGGATATGAAAATAGAAATTATTGCAAGGTCTCAAGCGACGCTTTTTGAAATTGTTTAAATATTGAGTTCAGGTGCATAGCAGATTTGTCTAGCGTCACGAAGTACGTTACTTTCTGAATTTTAAGTTTCAAATGTAAACACATCTGAACTCAAATCAGTAAACTGTTATTCATCGATGAAAATCCAAATCTCGAAGTAGATAGTCGAAATTTTTATCATTGGAGCGCTTGAATGCTGGTATCAAGAGAAGATTTATTTGCATTAGTTTGGTCGGAACCCGCGCAAACCATTGCGAGACGTTTCAAGGTATCAGGAAGTTATCTAGCCAGAGTATGTGAGCGACTAAAGATTCCAACGCCAGCTCGTGGATATTGGGCGAAATATTCAGCAGGCAAAGTGATGGCAAAGCCACTGTTGCCAGCACCGCGCCCAGGCGACGAAATTTCATGGAATCCAGGAGGCGGACCTGGTGAGATATTTTCAGCGGTCGAAATTCAAACATCGAACGAAATTGAAAAAGCCCCTAATAAGCTAAAAAAGACAGCCCCAAATAGTACTCATTCTTTATTGATCAACGTCAAAGACCTGTTTCTGATAGGGCGTTTGTCTTATCAAAAAGAGTTTTTGAAGCCCAACAAACGTCTCTTACCTGACATTCAAGTTTCGACATCTGCTCTTGATAGTGCCTTGACTCTGGCGAACTTACTTTTTAATACTCTGGAAGAAAAAGGCTCCAGAGTACGTTTCGAGCCAATCGGTTTTCATTCTTCGCGTCCTGCGCTTGATGTTAAGGATGTGCCAGACAACAGATTGTTACACGATAATTTCTGGTCGCCAGCAAGGAATACGGTGTTCTTTCTAAATGAATTGAAAGTAGGGATCACAATTTTTGAGATAACCGAGTCGATTCCAATGGTTTATGTCGATGGAAAATATGTGAGGGAAGTTGATTTTATCTCTTCGCCCAAGACCAAAAGGCAACATACTTGGGTTAGCAATCGGGATCTGCCGTGCGGTCGTTTTGGTGTCAAACTTTACGCATCACATTACGATCAACATTGGGCAAAAATATGGAAAGAGCGGCGATGCGGTGAGTTCGTGAAAAATATTAAGTCAATCACCACTGATTTCTTGTCGAACTACGAAGAGATCGCGAAAGTCATTGCGCTTGGGAAGACGAGAGCTGAAGCAGCGCGTATCCGATCTGAGGAGACGCATCGATTGATGGTGATCCAGCGGGAACAAGAAAGAATCGCAAAAAGTGTCAGCAGTAGTCGAGAGGCGTTAGTTAATTTACGCAACAGATTCGAAGAGCATAGCCGATGGAGCCAATTCTTCTTACATATAGGTGAACTTGGGAAAAATTTACCTCCCGAGTCCATAAATCACTTGAATGACCAGATCGCAGAAATGAAAAGACTGCTTGGTCCGAATTTAAGCATTGAAGACATTTTGGATTGGAATCCACCAAAGTAAACAACCTTGCAATCTGTATTCAAAACCAGGTATTGATCTTGTTTTCACGATTTGCCTGATGCCAATTGATCGGTGAATGGCACACAGAAGGTCGACATAATTTTGGCATCAAATTTTGTCTGTTGTCCGCACTAAAGGTCTTCGCTTGTCTCCACTATTTGAGTATTGTTTCCATCACCGCAGCCCGTTTTTATGTTCTCATTTTGGGCTGCGGGCGCATTCTTCCACTCTGGAAGAATCTTCACAGTAAAAGAATGCGCTTCGAATTTTGGAAACATGATTCATGTCTCGGAGACAGTAAATTTTGTGTGATTCTTGTGTGCAGTTTGCAGGAAATTAATGTGATATTTACGAGAAATTTGTGTGATTCTCGCGTGTAACTTGTGGAATATTGTGGGGACTTAATGTGAAACTTGTGTGATCAAGTGTTAAACGCATGGGATGTATGTGTCAAACAAGTGCGAAGTTTGTGTTCATTTGTGTGATCAAGTGCTAAATATGTGCGATGTTTGTGTTTAACTTATGCGTAGCTTGTGTTCAATTTGTGGAAGTTTGTGTGATTTTATTCGTTCGGCTCGGCGAGTAAGTCAGTAATGTCGACACCAAGTGCAAGTGCAAGTTGTTCTAATCCATCGATTGAAATGTTCGTGATACAGCGTTCAAGCTGCGACACGTATGTTCGATGAAAGTCTGCAGCTTCTGCCATAAATTCTTGGCTCCAGCCTCTCTCTTTTCTCAGCCGTTTAAGATTTGCAGCGATACGTTCGCGAGCATTGGGTAGTGGTTTTTTTCTTGCATTCATAGGTGCAAGAGTGCACCTCTACTGTGTTTGTATCTACAGCATAAAACTCTACTGGTTTTAAATCTCATTTGGTGTTATCTTTGTATTGTTATTATTTTTGAGGTTCTGAAAATACTCAGGAGAGATTTATGGCAAATGCTTTCAAAACATTCCGAGTGACGATTCTGTCCTCACTGGCTATCCCGGTTGCTGGCATATCCGGACTAGGAATGGTCGGCTCTGCCTTGGGTTGGATTTTCTTCAAAAGCAACCGCACGGCAGGTGTGGCTGAGTTTTTCTTTATTTCTTTAGCGATTTTCGTGATCGCATTCCGATTTCTCATCAAACTCCAAAAAAACGCGAAAGAATTGGTTCAGCGAATTAATCAGGAAAATCAATTAGATTTCGATATGTCGAACTTTCTTGGCTATCCAAGCCCTGTATTTCTCACCTTTGATTCAAGAAATCGAAAAATAGCTGTGTGTAATTCTGCTGACGGATCTTATCAACTGAAGGAGCTGTCATATCTGGCGCAATGGCGAGTGGAATGGCGTATTAAGTCTTCAATGGAAGCAACGGGGTTAGGAAATCAAATTAACGCCACCGGAATGCGCGCGCCATCTTTCGAACAGGTTGAGCGTCGAACAGATTTTTGTTTGGTACTCAATGTGAATGACCCGAGCAATCCAATAATGAAATTTCCAATGAGCGAGCGCGCTTGTGGTGAGTGGCACGCTCGTCTTACTGCTGTTTGCAATGGCTAACAATATAATTTACTACTAGTCAGATTCAACATCCATTCTACTTTTGATGCTATGAAGTCTAGAAATCTCAGCCCTTTTTTTTCTCTCGTAGTCGTTTGTATGATCACTCAGGCTTGCGGGGGAGGTAGTGGGGGAAACTCGGGAACGTCGACAGTGCCGCCTGTAGCACAAACTTGCGATAACGGGGCCACTAACTATCCGGATTGCAGTAGCGTTCCCGCAAAGCTGCAAACTTCAATCGTAATGCCACCTTATGCGACTGGATCAGAAGATCTCGTCGTATTTAACTACTTCAATGATTTACGTACGTCTTTGGGCCTTGGCAAGTTGTCGTATTCGGCGGAGCTAGATAAAGCGTCATTCAATCATTCGACGTATATCAAGTTAAACCAAGTCGGCGGTTTTTCTGAAACCATTGGTCGCCCTGGTTTTACTGGTGCCACATTAGCAGATCGCGTTATTCAAGCAGGCTACACGGACAAGATTACGGGCTTAGGCGTGAGCGGCGGTTTAGCCTTCGGCAACTCCAAGTTAGGCGCTTTGAAGTCATTACTTAACAGTGTTTACCATCGTCGTATTTTGTTTCAGCAAATGTGGACAGAAGTCGGTAGCTCGTGGATGTGTATTTCTGTGGATAACGTCAATTGTAATCGAGGTGTTAATGGCGAAGTGCTTCCTGACTTTCTAAGCGTCACAGTCGCGCATAAAAATAACGTCTTGCAGCGTAATGGGTCTGATTTCTTTCTGACTTACCCAATGGATAAAGATACAGATGTCCCTATTAGCATGATTGGTGAGACTACTAACCCATTTCCTCAGTATCCTGACGGATTGGTGTGGGGCAAAGTAGGCTATCCAGTTGAAGTCGCTGTTGAAGATAGCCAAACTATTTCTGTGCAGACTTTCACAATCACAGAAGATGGTTCAACTTCTCCTTTGGCAGCGACGCTGATGACATCACAAAGTGATCCAAACAGACTGATTACGAAAAACGAAGCATTTTTGATTGCGAATACTGCTCTGAAACCAATGACGAAATACACGGTGCGTTTTGTTGGAGCGGCGAGTATTCCAGGAAGTAAAATAGTACGTTCTATAGATAAGACCATTAGTTTCGTCACGAACGAGTATCTTGTTCCACGCCATTAGCCCAATTTTTTAGAATGCTGATCAACGCATGTTGTTAGTAGAGTGTCGAAAGTTTGAGTGCCAATTCCTCAGGACTCACGCCGGAGTCCAATATTCGAGACAATTGAATCTTAAGTTTCGAAAAATCATCTCCACAAGGATCGTGAAGCACAGTCGAAGTTTGATGTGCAGAAACTGACTCGATCATCTTCATGATCTCAGGCCCATTTGCAGACTTCGTTATCTTCAAGATCGCATCATCACAATAAAATGAGATAGCTTGCTTTAACTCCTCATCTTTACTAGGCCAGACCTTAAACGAATCTGCGCATTTGAAGACTTGCCCAAATTCCAAAGATGTTAAAGCTGGGACTTCAGTTGGGGTCGGTTCTAGAGCTAATATGATGTGAGCTGCATGTTCTCCCAGCGGTATGCGCAATATGTAATGCGAGGAGAGGCCATCCTCCGTACCCTGCAGGATGAGTGTTTGCTGTTTCTGTGTAGGACTAAGGCAAAACTCAAAGACCGTACGTAAATCTTTAATACTTCCAGTGGCTGTCCACTTGTGGATTTGGTCGTAGCGTAGAGCGTTACCCTTTAGTCCTAGGTGATGCATGACCGCGACAACTCTCTTCTCAGAAATTACCTGCTCACGTCCGCGCAGCCAAACAGAAAGATTGGCAGTCCGTACGTCGGTCGCCGCACTCAAGCTACTAAGTGTTTCGACGCGTAGTCGTGTCAGTGCAGCTGCTACTTCGTAGATTTTAGGTGAGGAGATTGTGGACATAGCAAGAAATTTAAATAATCACTGTAATTTACTATAAGGAAGGGATTGTATACCGATTGTAAGACTTGTTGTGTGTCTAATTTAATGTTACTATAAATTATAGTAATCAAATTTTGGCGATCAAAAAGAGGTATTCAACATGAAACAACTCGATACAAGTGATTTTCTTCACATGACGCGATCAGAATATGAATCCAAAATCCGGACATTGAAGAAGAAATTTAAATGGGTACGAGACTTTGAGCTTGAGTTCGCTCCCGGATTTTTTGGGATTGTTGAGGAGTTTGTAATTTCTTTTGATGCTTTTCTGACGCAGCATAAAGTCGTTAATCTTGAATACTTCAGCATCATGATGTCAGACGACGCATTAGAAATTCATCCAAGTTGGTTTTGGGCTAATCGAGAACAAGCAGTAGCGGGAAAAAATTTGGTGGAAACAACCATCAAAAAGACAAAGTCGGTATGTCGTGTATGCGGACGACCAAAATCGCGCTACGGTCAATATGATTTCCAGAATAATCGTTGCGAAATGCATTTTGACGCACCGTTATTTCTCGTTGAAGAAAGTGAGACCCAGGGCAATGAGAAATTATCCTTTGCAGACATTTCTGCCGAGGCAGGCCGATTAATGACAGCCCAATTGCTTGATGCTAACCCAAAGATTGAACTCTTTGACGAGTGGAAGTTCAGTGCCTTCGTTTCAAATTCTGTATCAATGCGGGCAGAAAAGAGGAATCGTATTGATCGAATTTGTAGTTCTGTGCGTAGTGCTGGGCAGAACTATCGAATGCTCGCGCTTCTTCCGCCAGATTGGGAAGCAAAACTCGCGGAATTCGAAGACGTCTTTCCAAATTTTTCTTCGTTTTGTGATTCGTTGCGTGATCAATGCGCTTTGAGTGCCTTGGGTGATAAACGTGTTAAATTCGCTCCGACTCTTTTTGTTGGCCCTCCAGGTATTGGGAAAACAGAAGTGACCAATTGGATGGCAGACTACTTTAAATTGCCAACACGTTTTTTCGATATGGCGGCTGCACAAACAAATTCGACTATTTGTGGCTCTGAAGCGTATTGGTCAAACACGCGTGAAGGTGGCGTGTTTGAGATGCTTGCGTATAAACCATTTGCCAATCCAATTTTGGTTCTTGATGAGATCGATAAAGTCGTGCACGGAGAGAGACAGGATCCATTGTCTCCACTTTATGGTTTGTTAGAGTCGACGACCGCAAGAAGATTTTGCGATTTATCAATTCGAGACTTTGAAATTGATGCGAGCCATATTAATTGGATCGCCACTGCCAATTCTTTGGATAATATTCCTAAACCAATTTTGTCGAGGTTTGACGTATTTGAAATTGCAGCGCCGAACAAGGCGCAGATCTCCAAGATCGCTAAACAAATTTATCGAAAAATTCGGGCCGACTCAAGTTGGGGCGAGTGCTTTCCACAAGAACTAGACCATGTTGTCGCCGACCACCTAGCCAAGCAATCACCACGTGAAATTCGAAAGGCGTTGATGCGTGCATTTGGTATCGCGGCGCGTCAAGGTCGTCGTGTGTTGATAGTTGAGGATTTTGCACAACGCGCGCGGGAAATAGATGCTCCTCAAATTGGATTCTTGGCGAATCAAAATTCTCGAAAATCATTCGCTTATCAATAACTGTCATCGTTGGTTGATACTCCGATTGTGGTGTGAACAAATTTTCCCCAATAAGTGAATATTGTATGAAAGAGATTATTGCATTAGATGCAGATGGTGTCCTGCTTGACTACCATGCTGCTTATCGTCTGGCGTGGTTCAGAGCATTTGGTGTGCTACCAGAAGTAAAAGATGCACAAGCCTATTGGCCAATTGATCGCTGGGATGTTAGAACGCTTGAAGGAGATGCACTGACACACTTTCGTGCACAGTTTGACCAAGAGTTTTGGTCGACGATTCCTGCAATTTTTGGAGCTGTCGAAGCCTGTCGCCGCCTGGTCGAACAGGGGTATGAGCTGATCTGTGTTTCTGCTATCGAATCAAAATATGAGACTGCAAGGTTTGAGAACCTGCATAGCCACGGTTTTCCGATCGGTCGCGTGATTGCTACATCTGCGAAAGTGGAACTGGAAAGCCCTAAAGCTAAAGCTTTGCGCCAGCTGAATCCAATTGCTTTTGTGGACGACTATGCTCCTTACTTTTTTGGGGTTGAACAAAAAATACATAAAGCACTTCTTTTACGAGAGTGCAATGGTAGTCCAAACGTAGATGATAATCTTTCGCTTGTTGATTCGGCGCACTGTGATCTGTCAGAGTTTTCCAACTGGTGGATTGATCGAGCATAGAGAGGGGTAGATGATTCAGCTAAGATAATCCTGTTCATTGGTATTCAAATGTTTGAAAACATATTCATTAAGTTAGAGGTCGATAATGCGTATTCTTCCACTATCGGATTTACATCTGGAAATTTGGAAAGGGTTTACCCCAACATACGATCTGGCCCAATCGTGTCCCGATGTTGTGATCCTGGCTGGTGATATTGCGACTGGTAGCAATGCAGTCCAATGGGCGGCAAACACCTTTGATGGCATTCCCGTCTTGTATGTTCATGGAAACCACGAGGCATATGGAAAAAATCTAGAAGATGTCCAGGAACGTATCGCTGAGGCTTGCCAAGCAACTAAAAATGTTCATTTTTTGAATTGTGGTGAGTTTAGGCTTGGCGCGGTTCGATTTTTAGGTGCGACTTTGTGGACAGACTATCGTTTGTTTGGAGAGGACAAAAGAATTCGAGCGATTTATGAAGCTGAGCAAGTGATGAACGATTACAGACGTATCCGACTAGCAAATTCCGGCTATCGAAAGTTGCGTGCAATGGATACGATCAAAATTCATGTTAATCATCGACAGTGGCTACAAGAAAAACTACAGGAGCAGTTTTCTGGTAAGACGGTTGTGATTAGTCACATGGCACCATCAATGCAGTCAGTGTCGCATCGTTACCAAGACGACTTGGTATCAGCTGCGTATGCTTCAAATCTCGAAGAGATCGCCCGGAACGCTAGCCTTTGGATACATGGACATATGCATGAATCCTTCGACTATCAGATTGGTCAATGTCGTGTAGTTTGTAATCCGTGTGGATACATGAAACGCGATGGAGGATCTGAAAATCTCCATTTTGACCAAAATCTGATCATCGACCTGTGATATAGAAATCTGAGTTCAGATAAGCGTCGCGATGGCTTGATTGGTATGCTACGAATCAATGCTTTCAAAATGCGGGGTGAGTAATTGGTGCCGGCCATGGCATATAAGTCTTTTTGTTGAGAAATTTGTCAAAGAATCTGGGCTCCTTATCTGTGAGAAGAAGTACCATTGGAAGATGTGTTGAAAATCGCATTGATGCGATAAAAAGAGGCCCACTCTTTGGAATTGCTGCTGACATCAATTCCGCCGGAAAGTCCTTATTAGCAAAGTATACTGTCGCTTTCAGTTCATCCTGCCATACTATTTGCTCTACTGGTTTGGTCCAGTCAGCAATTACTGCTTTGCCGGCAGCAATCTGCTTCTTACGCTTGAGACTGTTTCGATTTCGCTCTGGCAAGATAAAAATCAAGGCACCAATAAATATCATTAAAATCAAAAGCCACATTGCCATTTTATGAATTCTCCCAGCATTTAGGTTTAAAGGGCTAGTTAACGAGGTTGCTTGTCGATTGGATTTTTAGAAAAACCTTTTCGGGAATCGCTTTCTAAATTTCTGATCAAGGCGGCAGAACAGTGTTACTGAACAGCGAAAATATTGTTTAACCATTTCATTCGTTCAGTTACTTCTGGCAAATTCAAGAAAAGAGTTGGTTCGGTATCTTTGATTTTTCGTAGAAATGATGAAGCGGAAAAAATAGAAAGGGCCGGAAAAGGAGATGCAGGTTCAAGTTCCAGTTCAAAGAATGATTCTTCAGCACCGTGTGGATGTAATGGCGACCATAAACATGCTAAGGGCTTTATTTCTGCATCTGGAATCGGACAAGCCATAGGTGTTAGGACTTTATTTAGAGATTTTTCGATAAACTTTCCATTATTCCAGTAAGTGCTCCAAAGCCTACGCTTGTAGGATGCTATATCATCTTCTGGTTTAAGAATCTGCGCACCACTTCCGACACCATGTGCAGACCAGAGTTTTACTTCAACTTGATAGTACGTTGGTTTAATTTCAGGTTCTTTCTGAATCTTCACCCAGCCATCGAGCCGCGGCCCACGAGGATTCTTGGTCGTACATTTTTCACTCAGTAATTCAGCAGCGATATTTTTCCGTCGAAAGTATTCAAGAAGTAATGCGAACATGAGCTCCTCTCCGATAACAGTCTTAATCGCATTTGAGTGCCTGGCGAACGATGCGTCCTCATCGAAACATCGGAGAAGAAGAGACACGTTAAGGGTGAGTCGAGTCATAGAGGGAACTTTAAAAAATTCTAGGAATTCAAATGTTGAGTATCAGATTGGGCATGTCATTTTGACTTACATTTATTCGTTTTTTTGATATTTAGAAAATACCATAGTTCAGCATGTTTTGGTGTGAGCTGTGTATGTTCGATTGCAAGTTTTGAAAATTGCTCAATCGATGCATTTTATTTTTGAAGCGAAAAATTGATCAATCGGTAGATCGTATCAAAAATTTTGTTGTGCCGAATTTGCGTGATGCAAATTGACAGTTTGAGTTTGATCGCTCATTTACGAATTGGATAGTTCTTCACTGCGAGTTTTACAAAACTATTCTTTTTTACTTTTCTAATGTGAAGAAATCGCGACATAAACTGTCGCGAGATTCCGATATTATTTTCGCCTCACAGTCCCCCAAACCTCCGGCTACAAATTTACGAAGCGTCGGAAATTACATGTAATCGCTGCGATTTTTTCATTAGTTTACGTGTAAAAAATTTCGAAAGAAATTCACTGTTTGATTTTCGAAGATTTTTTATCAAAAGACGCGATTATGTCTGTTCAAATAGTGGTGCTATGTCCTATGATGTGCACGCGAATCGGCTTGTGAAGCGATTGGATATCTTGTTGAATTTTATTTGGAGATTGAATGTCTGATGCATTAAAGCGCCACTTTGATATTTTAAAGATGCTGTCAAAAGATAGAGCGCTCAAAACTCATGATGTTCATCAAAAATTAGAAACACTTGGCCATGATATTTCTAAGCGCACAGTTGAACGAGATTTGCAAAGCTTGTCGCTGACGTATCCGATAGTTACCGATGAAAAAGACAATGCTCTTTGGTGGCGCTATGCGCAAGGAGTCGCGATCAATCTATTCCCAGGTTTGAGTGAAGCGGAAGCGGTGAGCTTCATTATGCTTAAACAGCTAGCTGAGCAATTGCTGCCAGAAAGCTTGGCGCAAGATTTAGAGCCGTATTTTCAAGAAGCCAGGCGCACGCTCTCTAGCGGGATTACAAAGAGCGCTATCCGATCTTGGCCAGACAAAATCCGCACCATACCGGCTAATCAGCCGCTAATGAAACCACTCGTGCCGCACGAAGTGCAAAAAGAAGTGCACGCGGCACTACTACGCGATCAGCAATTGCGCGTGTATTACCAAGCACAGGGCAAGCCAGCGCCCAAAGAATACGTGATCAATCTCTTCGGTTTAGTTGAGCACGGTGCGGCGCAATACTTAGTTGTCAATTTCGATGGGCACGAATCAGAGCGCATCATCGCATTGCATCGTATCCATAGAGCACAAATGCTACCTACAAAAACTAATAAGCCAAAAGATTTTGACTTAGATGTCTACATCGCTTCTGGTGCATTTGGATTTAGTGGCGACGCGCCTGAGATTAAAGTCGCTCTCCGTTTTTATAATGGTGCAGGGTTTCATTTGAAAGAAACGCCTCTAGCGGCAGATCAGAACGTTCAAGATATTGACGCGCAAACTTTAGAAGTGTCGGCTACCGTTCGTGATAACAAGCGATTTCATTGGTGGCTAATGGGTTTTGGCGCGGATGTCGAAGTTCTGGCACCGCGAAGCCTGAGGGATATGGTGAGTAAAAAGCTGTACGCAGCAATTGCGTTTTATTGATTGCAATAAAGGCAATTAATTAGTTTTAGATTGAATAGAGCTTGGGTTGATCGAATGCGACATATTCTGTCGCAGTCCCTAGGTAAGTTCTTGGAAAATTTCCTAATTTGATGAGTTTTTGTGCAGTGGCACACAAAAATTATCCAGTTTTGCGAAATGGCAGTGAAATCATCAGGTGAGCTGGCTGTCGTTGTCATATTTACTGCTAAACTTTGTCTTCCTAGGTGAAACAAGTAGAAGCAAGAGTGAATAATGTATAGCGCTGAGATTGTGGCTGGTTCTTTGTTGATGAATGAGACGCGTAAGCTGGCGGAAGTACTGCTGCGCGATCAGTCAAAAGTAGCGTGGTTGAATGCGGTGATTGGTGAAAATGTCCTACAAAAAAAGACCCAATCAACAGCAAAGCGCATGGCTGGTCTGATACGTCATCGGTTAGAAACCGGCGATGCAGAGATTTGGAAGTTAATCGCCAATGGCGATTTTGAATTGTCTTTGCAAGCGACTTTAGTGTTGGTTATACGCCGCAGTCGTTTGCTCGCCGATTTTATGTCTGAAGTTTTAGGTCTAAAGATGCGGCGTTTGGACTTTAAGTTGGTACAAAAAGATTGGGATGACTTCTTGCAAGAGTGTGAGTTGCGCGATCCGGTGGTAGCAGGGTGGAGTGAGCTGACCAAAGCAAAATTGTTCGAAGTGATCGTGCGCATATTGGCAGAAGGGCGCTATCTCAATTCGAGTAAAGAAAAAATGATACAAGGTGTCATGATCAGGCCGGAGATACGTGCCTATCTTGAAGCGACGAATGATCAAATAACATTGGCGAGTTTGGAACTGCATCGATGAATTTAAACACTAGCGAAAATAACGAACAGTTACGCGATAGGCTAAATCGAGTTTTACCGCGTTTGCAGTCGGCGGATTTATTGAATAACAAAGGTTTGGGCAACGAAATTGGTTTCTATATTTTCGACTACCCACCTGAACATGAACTAGAAGTCGATGCATTTTTAAAAGATGTAATTCTCCCCAGTCTCGATAAAGGGCCAACGCCTGTTCGCGCTCGCCACGTCAATTTATTTCAGCTTGTCTTGGATGTGCTCAATAAGCGAGACTTGCTCGACCGCGCCGTCGCCCTGCAAGCCAACAAAGGCGATAAAGAGGTCCTAAGAGCGATGAAGGGGCCGCTAGAACCTGTGAAGCTTGCGCAAGAATTAGTCAAAGATATCGACTTGATGCAAACCGACTTGGTTTTATTGACTGGTGTTGGTAGCGCTTATCCAATGTTGCGCACCAATACGCTATTAAACGCACTGCACCCATTGATGGGACATATTCCCTTAGTCGTGTTTTACCCGGGCACATACGACGGCACCAAGCTGCGCCTGTTTAATCGCCTCGGGGACGACAACTATTACCGCGCTTTTCGTTTGGCAGTCTAAACGCGCAATATCGATGTCGCGTTAGCTATCTAGGCTCAAGCCAGCATTTCCAAAGAAAACGAATAAGAAGTAACCGAATAAAAGGAATATCATGCGTATTGCAGAACTCTTTAAGAAAAATATTACTCGTCCGATTAACGGTGTCGTCAAAGCCGACGAACGCGGTGCAGAAGCCGTCTGGCAAGAATTAGATGAATATGTCGTCACGCAAGAGCTTGATCGCCATTTCCGTCGTTTCTTTGAAAGCTATCTGCAAGCCAAAGATAATCCTAACGACCCCAATATAAATTCTCGTATGGGTGTGTGGGTATCCGGCTTCTTCGGTTCTGGTAAATCCCACTTCATCAAAATTCTTTCCTATTTGCTGAACAATTTCGAAGCACAAGATCCGCATAGCAGTGCCACGCGCAAGTCGGCTAATTTCTTCGACGACAAAATCAATGACGCGCTCTTGCTTGGTGATGTTAAACGTGCCGTCAAAGACGAGACCGACGTTATCCTGTTCAATATCGATAGTAAAGCAGACAGCAAAGACGACCGCGACGCTATTCTTTCAGTGATGCTACGCGTCTTCAACGAAATGCAGGGCTACAGTGGTGATGCACCGCATATCGCTGGGATGGAACGCTATCTTGTTAAAGAAAACGCTTATGATGCCTTCATGGCACATTTCAAGTCCCTCACTGGAAAAGAATGGGTTGCAGAGCGTGATGCCGTTGATTTTATGCGCGATGAAGTCATTCAATCCTTAATGGTCGCATTGAATATGTCGGAAGACTCCGCTGCCAAATGGTTCGACGATGCACCGCATAAGTTCAGCATCAATATCGAAAACTTCGCCAAGCTCGTCAAAGAATACCTCGACAGCAAAGGACCAAAGCGTAATATCGTTTTCTTAATCGACGAGATCGGTCAGTTCATCGGTGAAAACACGCAGATGATGTTGACACTGCAAACTATCGTCGAAAATCTAGGGACGACATGCAAAGGCCGCGCTTGGGTCATCGTCACATCACAAGCTGATATCGATGCCGTCATTGGTGACAACAACAAAGCACGCACCCAAGACTTCTCAAAAATTCAAGGTCGCTTCCATACGCGTTTGTCATTGTCCAGCTCCAATACGGATGAAGTTATTGCCAAACGTCTGTTAGCCAAAACCACCGAAGCAGAAAAAGCCTTATTGAATCTGTTTGTGGAAAAAGGCGACGTCATCAAAAACCAGTTAAGCTTCATTGGTAATGACGTCAATATGAAAAACTACAGTAACGAGACTGATTTCATCTCGTTGTACCCATTCGCGCCATATCACTTTCAATTGGTGCAAAAGATTTTTGAAGAAATCCGCAAAGTCGGCGCAACGGGCTTCAACCTGTCAAAAGGCGAGCGTTCCATGCTCGACGCCTTCCAAACTGCAGCCCGTCTCAATCAAGACCGTGGCATCGGTGTTTTGATTCCAGTCTATGACTTCTACCCATCAATAGAAGGCTTCTTAGATCCTGTCATCAAAAAGACGATTGATCAATCGGTGACGAATGAAGTCTTAGAAGAATTCGATAGCAAGCTACTCAAAGCTTTGTTCCTGATTCGCTATATCGAAATCATCAAGCCGAACATCGACAACTTAGTCACACTGTGTATTGATGAAGTCGATGCCGACCGTTTAGCATTAAAACGTCGCATTGAAGCCAGTTTGACACGCCTCGACAAAGAGAATCTGATTAATCGCAATGGTGACCACTACTACTTCCTCACCAACGAAGAGCAAGATGTTAGTCGTCAAATCAAGCAGGTTGATATCAGCTTTGGTGATCAAACCAAGATGCTCTCCGAACTCTTGTTTGAAGAAGTCTTTGGTGGGCAAAGCCGCATCCGCTACAAGCCTAACAAAACCGATTATGACTTTAATCGCCTGTTAGATGCGGTTCCTTACAAGACTGCCAGCCACGAACTCACGCTCGAAGTCATCAGTCCATTGAACGATGACTACCTGCGCTTTGATGAGGCGCGTTGCATCAACCGCAGTAGTGAAGCGGCCTCCGCATTGATCTATTTACGTGACGACAAAGTGCTTGGTTCAGAGTTACGCACATGGTTACAAGTCGATAAATTCGTGCGCATTAATAACACCGCACAGGCAGCACCAACTTTGCGCAAAATTTTAGCCGAGCACGCCAGCGACAACACTAGCCGCCGTGCCCGCTTGGTTGCTAAATTGACCGAGCTAGTTCAAACAGCAGATTTTTATGCCCTCGGCCAAAAGCTCGCTATCAAGAGCAGTTCACCAGCCGCGCAGTTAGACGAACAGGTCAATTACCTCATCGCCAACAGTTACCCCAAACTCAGCTATCTCAAAGTCCTGCAAAGCGATGTTCTGGCCGAAATCCGCGCCACCTTCGCCATGACAGATATTGGCCAGAGCAGCCTCAATTTGAATGGCGAAGAGGGCAACGCCCAAGCAGTCAAAGACATGCGTGAATACTTGAGCCTCGCAGCCAGCCAATCCCGCGTATTGCTGTCCGACCTCACCGAACGCTATCGTAAGCGTCTGTATGGTTGGCCAGAAATGGAAACCGCACTCATCATCGCTCGCTTATTCATGGCAGGCGAGATCAAGCTAGCCTTAGATGGTGGTGATTTGGACGCAGCCAGTGCGTTTGAGCCATTTTCAAAAGGTGTTCGTCATCGCAATATTTCCATTCTCAAGCGCAAATCGACCGATGCTGGGGCACTCAACCGCGCCAAGCTCTTATTCAAAGATTTGTTCAGCGCCTTACCAAAAGATGAGGAAGACGCCTTAGTTGCAGACTTCCGAGACAAGCTACAAAAAGAATGGAAGCAGCCACTGGAAGTCAACAAAGGCATCGCTGCCAATGGTCAATACCCAGGCAAACAAGCAATCGCCAATGCTCTCACAGAAATCAATCGCCAACTCGCGATTAAAGACAGCTTTGAATTTTTGGAAGGTCTCAATTCCAAAAAGAACGAATGGTTAGACCTGCAAGAAGCGCTAGAAGACATTTTAGGTTTCTACAGCAAACAACGCGAGATCTGGGATGAGCTTTTAGCTGCAAAAGCACGTTTCGCCCCTAACCACGACATCTTAGTCAAAGACGCGAGCGCCAATACCGCTTTGCTTGAGCTGGAAAATATTCGTAGTAACGAAAAACCCTACGCGCAAATCAGCCGCATCAGCGGCTTGATCGCACAGGTCGAAGCAGTCAATCAACTTCACCTCGCTCAGCGACGTGAACACGCCTTAAGTCGTATTGATCACCGCATCGCAGAAGTGAAGCTCGATTTGGAAAAAATCCAGGCAAGTAATGACTTGAGTAATGACGTCTTAATGCGCTTGCAAACAATACGCCAGCAAGTCACCAAACTCACTAGCATCCCAGAGATCCACGCCAAACAAGAAATTGCCGCAGAGGCGCAAGACGAGGCCAATGACAAAATCGGTAAAGCAGCGGCTAAACAAGCGGCAGCGGTCAAGGCAGTAGCTGCGGTGCAGGACTCAGGTTCAAGTGTGACGACGACTGTATTGCCAACGACACCAGCAGCACCAGTGTTTGTGAGCAAACCAAGCAAGACCATACGTGCGGCTGAGCTATCGACGAAGAGCTATTTGGAAACAGAAGAAGATGTCGAGACATACGTTAATCAATTGCGTCAGCAATTATTGGCAGCGATTCAGTCTGGGCATAAGGCGCGAATTCAATGAGTAATACTCTCGTGCTAATTTAGGAAAAGTAAATTCTATGTCAACGTTTAGTCAACGAAACGGCTATGTGCCGCTCCCACCTAAGATGGTGCCAGAGGCAATTACTTCTGAACTCAGAAACACGTTATGGAATTTAATAAATGACGCTATTTCATTTGAAGAATATGGGAAGTTAACGGAATCTCTTTGGATCAGATTATATAAGTTGCCAGCAGATAGTCGTCCACGGATGTCTAATTCTAACGGCGTTTTTTGGGGGCGGTCTTGGGAATTAGTTCGCGATAAAATTTTGAAAGGGGAGTGGTACGAGGTATATGATCACGTAGAATTTTTAGGGAAATGTAAACCAAAGTTAATTCCTATCTTTAACAGAATTCTTGAAAGTGAAGCTGCCGCTTATCGGATTATCGGCAATCAAGTTTGCCAGATTACCGATGCAAACGAAATTGAAGCAATCGAAAATTCCTTGAATGACGTAGATCGTTTCGCTCCAGTCGCGGATCACATCAATGCAGCCTTGGCGCTAATGACGGATCGCGTGCGCCCAGATTATCGAAATTCAATCAAAGAATCCATTTCCGCTGTCGAATCTGCAGCCAAAATTGTTACCCAAAATCCCAATGTTGAACTTGGGAAGATACTTAGGTATCTAGAAACTGCTGGGAAAATTAATGGTGCTTTAGTTAAAGGGTTTAGTGCAATTTATGGCTGGACGAGTGACCAGCAAGGCATACGTCATGCGATGTTGGAAGAACCAAATTTGAATCACTCCGACGCAAAATTTTTTCTGGTCATTTGTAGTGCCTTTGCGAATTACCTAAAAGCGGTAGAGTTAAATAACATTGAATAATCTTGCCGAACTCGATTTAGTAAGAGGTTCTTAAAAAACGATGAATGACGCATATAAAAAAATACTTGAACAACTCAATGCCCCATTTCGGGGATTGAATTTAATGCAGGATAGCCTTTCGAAAATCAAGATCGCGGAATCGCTTGCATTGCGTCCTCATGAGCAAATGATGAAGACTATTCTTGATCAAGAGAATTGGCGATCAGAGTTAATTCAACTGCATTTGGATAGCCAAGAGACGCTTAGAAAAACATTGAGTTCGTTAAAGAGCAATGAAATCAATGGCACTCGAAAACTAATGGAGTCAATTAATGCGGAATTTTTAGGGAATATCGGCATTGATACTTCGGCATCTTTAAGTATTCAAAAGATGATCAAAGATTCGTCAGCTCTTAACAGTTCAATCTCAGCTGCTCTGAAACAACTTGACCCATTTGGCGAGGATTTAAGGCGCGCTTTAAATTCCGCCAAAGATCTGTACTCAATGAGTGCTTTGTCTTCGATGAATTTCGAAGTTAGCGGAAGTTTGCAGGTTAATCAACAGATCGTATCCGATAACGAATTTAAAGATGGTATTGATGAACTAGGCGAGATTACATCCTCTTTCGAAGGTAATTTCGAACAACTCATAGAAAGAATCAAGAGTGCTAAACCGCTAATTCAATGGATTTTTAACTTCTTAGTCGTTCCTTACCTGGTGTCAATAATTGCAAATATGCATTCCCCATGGTGGGAAAAGAAATGGGCTGAGTATTCCGATAAGGATGCCCCAGGTGCAAAGAAATCAATACGAACTGGCGCGCGAGAGTGTTTTGTTGCAGGTGCATTGGATAGCTGTCGTTTCGTAACTGCAAAGAAATTGGTTGTACGTACTTCCGCGAATAGTCGTTCAAAGATGCTCTATTCAATCAAATTTGGCGTAGTCGTTAAATTGCTTTCCAAGGATAAAGACTGGAGCCTGATTGAGTATCGCGATGATGACTTAAATACGATCGAACAAGGTTGGGTGTTTTCAAGACATCTTGCGAAGTTCGAATGAGATTTTTTTGTTGTAACTGTCTTTGGTGAAAAATTAAATTAGTTTGGAAAGATCAAATGAGTCAAAAAGCGAACACTGTACCAGGATCACAAGTCGTTACACTGCCTCAAATAACCATATCGAATTCAGGAGTTCCAAGTGCTTCGACGCGAGCAGAACTATCTGTGTCACATCTTCCAGAAATTAAAGTCGATGCGCCAATAGATTGGCTAGCAATCGTCGGTTTGTTTGCATCAGTTTTGGCCTTTGGTATCACGGCATATATCGTCAGGAAAACGACAGAGCAGCAGATCACAGCTATGCAAATATCTATTGATGCTCAAAAGAAGTTTGCTGAAGATAATGATCGTCAGATCCGAGAGCGAGTCAAGGCAGAAATACTTAGTAAGAACCGCCAAGATTGGATAAATTCACTTCGCGATACGATGGCGCAATATGTTGCGGTACTTTTGAAGATATCGGATCTACATTCGTTTAAAGTAGGCACCGACCCAATAAACAATAGTCTGTCGGAAGAAATTGCGATTGGGAATAACTTTGATTGGAGTCAGCGTCTTAACGAAGAGAAGTCTAATTTAGTGAGCCTAAAGTGCAAAATTCATTTACTTGCCAATCCCAACGAGAGCGAATTCAAGATTCTGCTGAACCGACTTGATGTCTTGCATGAAATGGCGATG
>CANHZI010000050.1 GCA_947464955.1 Oxalobacteraceae bacterium | reverse complement strand
TTTCTTAGTCGCCAAATCACGCAAACGACCATGACGCGCGGCCTCATTACCAGTTCCCAAAACACCAGCCTTATAGCCTGCTTCGATGATCTTTAATGCTTCACCATTGTTGCCATCTTGGATCGCGATTTGTGCCATTTCCATGTAGTCTTTGGTCTCTTTGAGAGAACCAACAGCCAACTTCAAACGGTACAAGTCCATAGACAAGCGTGAATTAAACTCTTTGTTGCGCTCCACTGCATTAATCAAATTAACCCAGTATTCTTTTTTACCGTAAAAGGCAACGAGCTTCTCCAACGCATTTTGGTAGCCAGCCTTATCGCCAGCACGCAGTGCGCCGCTTGCATAAAACTCTAAAGTCGCTTGTGGGGGAACACGACCAGCTTTTTCAGCGGCTTGAATTTCCGCTTTCACATCCTTCATCGCACCTGCGTTATCACCACTTTGTGCTTTTGCCTGTGTCAAATATTGACGCAAGGAGGTATCAGTACCGCCTTCAGCAAAATAGCGTTCATACGCCTTAGCGGCTTTCGCGTAATTACCGGCCTTATAGTAAGCATTCGCCAGTACTTGGATCAATTGCAGCTGCTCTTTGCTACCTAACTTATTCGCAGCGACGATTACCTCGCCAGAACGGATAATCAAATCATTGTCACCTGAAGCTGAAGCCACAGCGAGACGCATACGTTCGATCGTAAAGCTCTCATTGACAGTCTTATTACTGATACGGTCGGTTTCTTGCAGTTTGCCGAGAGCATCACGATATTTTTTCGCTCTGAACAAATCACCGGCTTGTTGCACTAATTTACCGACTTCAGGACGCATCGCTTCCTGAGCATACGCAACATTACCAACAACACCAGTCATTTCGGGAAGCGCTGCACAACCAATAGCAGCGATTACAATTGCGAGTTGCGATAAGCGTAGGTGTTTCATAGTTGATCTCTCAATCAAGAAAATTAAAGGTTAATGCTTAATCATCCGTCAATCGGCAAACACGATCCGTGTCAATTTCTCTAAAAACCGATGCCGAATATCATACCGTCTGAAATACTAAGTCACAATACAAAAAAAGGCAGGGATACCCCTGCCCTCTTTCTTTTAACTGATCACAATTGACACAGTTCTTCTTACTGAAGTATTACTTCAAGAACTGTTCGTTACCGACCATACCCAATTTCGTGATACCACGACTTTGGGCTGCAGCCATTACAGCAGCCACAGATTTGTAAGCAACCAAACGATTCGGTTGCAAATGAACCTCAGGCTGAGGATTCATCGCTGCTGCTGCCACGAAACGATCTTCCAACTGTGCACGATTCACTACCTCACCATTCCAACTGATTGTACCGTCGAAGTCAACATCGATCTTGACGATTACAGGTTCAGTTGTCTGTGGTGGTGGCGTTCCAGTCGGATTATTCAAATTCACTGAATGGTTCGCGCGTGGCAAAGTTGTAATAAACATGATAATCAACACCAACATAACGTCGATCATTGGTGTCATGTTCATTTCCATCATTGGTTCCACTTCGCCGCCGGAACCAGAGCTTATATTCATACCCATGGTAATCCTCTCTTACTGTTTATCTGGCGGTTCAAGCACGAAACCAACTTTGGCGATACCTGCACGCTGCACCGTCAAAATTGTCTTACCGATCGATTCATACTTCGCGTCTTTATCACCGCGAATATGAACCTCTGGTTGTGGCACAATCACAGCCACTTTAGACATCTCTTGAAACAGTTCATCGTCGGAACTAATTGGCTTACGGTTACCGCGCCAAAAAATATCACCATCTTTACTTACCGTAATAATCACGTTTTTTGCGTCTGGATTATACGGATCGTTCTTTTCATGAGGCAAATCAACCTTTGCCAACTGAAGCACTACGGGCGAAGTAATGATGAAGATGATCAACAACACCAACATAATATCCACCAATGGGGTGGTATTAATGGTGCTATTAAGCTGCTCGTCATCGCCATCGCCGCTACCGATTTGCATTGCCATAATATTTTCTCTTTATCTAAATTCTATTCGCTCAACATCAGACGAGACTAGCTCGCCTGATGGGAATGAATTTTCGTAATAACCAAGCGTTTAAATATTACGCAAATTACTTATTAGCAGTAGCTTTGCTCATTGCGCCAGACAAAACAACAGCATGCAAATCTGCGCCGAAAGCACGTACATCTTCCATTGCTGATTTGTTACGACGCAACAAGTAGTTGTAACCCAAAACTGCTGGAACCGCTGTGAACAAACCGATCGCAGTCATGATCAAAGCTGAACCGATTGGACCCGCTACACGATCAATAGAAGAGTTACCTGTAGTACCAATTGCGATCAACGCTTGGTAAATACCCATAACTGTACCGAACAAACCGATAAATGGAGATGTAGAACCTACAGTCGCCAAGAAAGTCAAACCTTCACCCAAACGGCTTTGCACTTTATCAACAGAACGTTGGATAGACATGGTTACCCAAGAATTCAAATCGATCTGCTCTAACAAAGCACCTTCATGGTGTTGGCTAGCACTGATCGCAGAGTCAGCGATGAAACGGTATGGGCTACCTTCTTTCAAGCTAGACAAGCCAGCGTTAACATTCGCTGCTTTCCAGAACTTACGAGCTTCTTTTGCTTGACCGTTCAATTTTGTCAAGTCAATGATTTTTGTAACCAAGATGTACCAAGAACCGATGGACATCAACAACATGATTACCAAAGTTGCACGGTCAACCAAGTTACCTTCTTTGATCAAATGAGACAAACTAAACTGATCAGCGGCATCAGCTTTTGGCGCTTCGCCTGCTGGCAAAGAAGCTTCTGGTGCTGGTGCTGCTGGAGCAGCCGCTTCAGCTGCTGGCGTTGACGCTGCTGCAGGAGCAGATGCGTCTTGTGCAAATACGGATGCAGAGGTCAAAGAGGCTGTCAATGCAAACAAGACTGCCGCCAGGAATGTGCTTACTTTAGCGCGGGTTTTCATGTAGATACTTCCTTTAAAAAAAATTTAATACTTACGTTGGTTGTGAGTAAAACGATACGTCTCTGACTCTTGTTACTTGTTGGCTTTGTTTTAATCAAGCTTCCAAACGTAATCAACACGAGTCGTGGTAGCTTGAGGCTTGCCATCCACTGTTCCAGGTTTGTTTTTGCACGACCCAGACAACAATTGGGAACGCACAGCATTGTCTAGCCCCCTGAACCCACTAGACTTAACAATTGCGACATCGGTAACATTACCATCAGCACCGACCGTCACAGACAAGCCTGTTACACCAGTTTCTTCGTTACGCAAAGAGGAACGAGGATATTCTGGCTTACAACCTGACTGTTGGAAGTCAATTTGCGCTGGAACGATTGATGGACCAGCTGGAGCTTTTGGCGCTTCAGCGACTGGCGCTGGCGCCTTGGTCATTGTGTTTGTATCGGGTTTAACGTTCGATACGGTAGAGATCGCGTTCGGCGAAGGAGCTTGTTGCTGCACCTGAACCTCTGGAGGAGGAATAAACGGTGGTGGCGGCGTCTGCAACTTCGGTGGCGGCGGCGGCAGTGTATCTGGTGGTGGAGGTGGTGGTGGTGGAGCTTCTTTCACCACTGCCTCCATCGGCTTCTGGATCATCTTGACTACGTTAGTAGCCAAACCGCTGACAAATGCCCAGCCGATAAATACGTGTAAAACAATTACCACACCTAAACCGGTAAACTTCTTACCCGGTTCCTGTTGGCGTCCTGAAAAATCCATACCTACTCCTCCAATACCACAACAATTTCAATTAGGTTCAAACATGCGAAACTTCGCGCCTTGAAATCTTTCAGTGTATCCACATCTTCATTTCAGTGCTTCAACTTCGCAACTGATCACCTGCTTTGATCAGCGCGCTGCTTGCGCCCCCATACTCAAACAAACTGCTTGAACCTTGATTCGAACACACCTGTGTGAGTACTACTTTTTGCTTACAAATCGTTCGCCGACGAAACGGCAATCCTACAAATTTGGCAAATACCTCACCAAATTCATAACATCCTGATGGATATTAAGAAAATTGAAGCGGTCTGTTTTATTGGCAACATTTAGAGTATTTCACCCAACTTCTGCAAATAAAACATTGTTTTTTTTAAATCTTCGCGAAAAACAGCGCCTATTTTGACATAAACAAAGCAAGGAATGGAAGCCGCTTTTATGCTGCTATGCAACATAAAATTTACTCCAATACAAATCCTTCATTTAAAGCGCGTGACATTTAATCACAAGCCAAACAAAATGAAACTAAAATTTCAGTTCATTTTACATAAGCTTTGTCCCTACTTCGCGAACTGAGTGTCCTCTATCGCTTCTATATTTCTTGGAAGCATTTGATTTCCGAATAACTCAACGCTCTGCCCTGCCTATTACACTTGTAGTTTTACATCGTGTTGCCTGACCGTCAAGAAAATAAATTGTTGCAGTGCTGCATTTTTCCGACACCGATGAAAAATGACGTTTTTTTACTTGACAGCGAAGGTCAATATATTTATGCGAGAGCCGAAATCGTAATAATTTGCCCTAAAGGTCGCTAACAACTACAATTCCGACCTGTCAGTAATTTCACCCAAACCAAAAACATAAAATTTGGACTGAGATTCCTTCTAAAACCATAGCGTGAGCGAATAACAATGAGGCTATTAAATCCTCGCAAACAATCCTCACGTTAGCACTTGGAGTTGATATGGCATTTTTGCAAGGCAAGAAAATTCTCATTACCGGTTTGCTTTCAAACCGCTCTATCGCCTATGGCATTGCGCAAGCGTGTCGTCGTGAAGGCGCAGAATTGGCGTTCACTTATGTTGGTGAGCGCTTCAAAGATCGCATTACAGACTTCGCTAAAGAGTTTGGTAGCGAACTTGTGTTTGATTGCGACGTCAGCAGCGATGAGCAGATCGCCCAAGTATTCACAGATTTGTCTAAATCCTGGGATAAATTAGATGGCGTAGTTCACGCGATTGGCTTTGCGCCGCGTGAAGCAATTGCTGGCGATTTCTTGGATGGTTTTTCTCGCGAAGCCTTCCGTGTAGCGCATGACATTTCTGCTTACAGCTTTCCAGCATTAGCGAAAGCCGCACTGCCAATGATGAACGAAAATTCTTCATTATTGACACTCTCTTACTTGGGCGCTATTCGCGCAATTCCCTACTACAACACCATGGGATTGGCGAAGGCATCCTTGGAAGCAAGTGTGCGCTATTTAGCGGAGAATCTTGGCAAAAAAGGCATTCGTGTCAACGGCATTTCCGCTGGCCCAATCAAGACTTTGGCAGCGAGTGGCATTAAAGACTTCAGTACTTTACTTGGCTTCGTGGCCGAGCATGCGCCTTTACGCCGTAACGTGACGATCGAAGAAGTCGGTAATACAGCTGCTTTCTTATTGTCTCCATTAGCGAGTGGTATCACAGGTGAAATTACTTACGTTGACGGTGGTTTCTCTCACGTAATGGGTTTGACACCAGACTAAAAAAACACGATTGCACCTTGGTGCAAGAACGAGAAAAGCTGAAGACGGAGACATGTTCACATCGAACTTCCGAATTCAGCTTTTTTCTTTTGAGTTTTGAAAAATTTTATTCATGATTTAAACGCATGATCCGCAAGTAAAACCACTATCACGCCAAAGGAAAGCGGCATCATGCATCCCTCAAAAATTCACAATTATCTATCGAAAAAAGTCTCGGAAAAACTCTACTACGGCAGCACACAAAGTAGATTGATCTGTCGCAAACTTTTCGCATCAAAAAAAAGATCGCGATGGAAACCGCTAGGAGAGACAGACACCAGACTGACTTTATGAACGAATGCTTATCTGCCGTAAAGGATAGAAGCCTATTAGAAGTAACACTCGCGACAACAATTAATTAAATTGCATTAAACATCGAGCTGATGTCAAGTTTATGCTGCGCAGACTCAAAAAATCCTGTACACTCACGTTTTTGCACTGCAATATAATTCTTGCGCTGCATTAAATAAAAATAAGTAGCACCGTAGCCCTTGCGTATCGAAGTGACGTTCTCCCAGAGAACGGCTCTATACAGCAATGTAAAGCCCTCCCGCCCTGTATGTCTGGTATCACACATAGACATCGTCCCGGCGCAAAGCTTTTGTGCCGAAATTTCATCGTATAGCTTAACCCTGCCTTCTCACGAACTCTGTGAGGGCTCTGCTTTTCTTTGTTCATTTCGTTTGGTTGACGCTGCTTTTTGCGCGCGCGGCATATGCCTTGCGCTGATTAATAACGGAAGAAAAAATACAATGACTTTTGAAACACTAGGCCTTCACACCTCCATCCTGCGCGCGATTGCTGACACAGGCTATACAACACCAACAGCAGTTCAGCAACAAGCTGTTCCAGCCGCAATTGCAGGTCGTGATCTCTTGGTTTCCTCACAAACAGGTTCCGGCAAAACAGCCGCATTCATGCTGCCAGCTTTGCACAAATTTGCAGCTGCCGCTGATGTGATGACACCTAACGCTGGTAAAACACCAAATCAAGAACGTCAGGCTGCTCGTGCACGCGGCGAACGTCCTCGTTTTCAAGCAGCAAAACCAAAAATGCTGGTACTGACACCAACACGTGAATTGGCTTTACAAGTCACTACAGCCACTGACAAGTACAGCGCCTACTCACGCCGCGTTAAAGCGGTGTCTATTTTGGGTGGCATGCCATATCCAAAACAAATGCAACTGTTGGCTCGCAATCCAGAAATTTTGGTGGCAACACCAGGTCGCTTAATCGACCATATGGAGTCTGGCAAGATCGATTTCTCTGAATTGGAAATTTTAGTACTCGATGAAGCTGATCGCATGTTAGACATGGGCTTTATCGAAGATATCGAAAAAATCGTCGCAGCGACTCCAGAATCTCGCCAAACAATGTTGTTCTCAGCAACCCTTGATGGCGTTGTTGGCAGCATGGCGCGTCGCATCACTAAAGATCCAATGGTGATTCAAATCGCTGGCTCCGCAACAAAACATGAGAACATTCAACAACGCGTACATTTCGTTGATGACTTGTCTCACAAAAATCGCTTGCTCGACCATTTGTTACGCGACGAATCTCTTGATCAAGCCGTTGTTTTCACAGCGACAAAACGCGATGCTGATACTATCGCTGACCGCTTGAATATTGCAGGCTTCGCTGCCGCCGCATTGCATGGCGACATGCATCAAGGCGCACGTAACCGCACTCTCGATTCATTGCGCCGTGGCCAAGTACGTGTACTCGTCGCTACTGACGTTGCAGCGCGTGGTATTGACGTTCCTGGCATCACTCACGTGTTCAATTACGACTTACCTAAGTTCCCAGAAGACTACGTGCATCGTATCGGCCGTACAGGTCGTGCTGGCCGTAAAGGTTTGGCTGTATCTTTGGTGAATCATGCTGAAGGCATCAACGTCAAACGTATCGAACGCTTCACAAAGCAATTGATTCCGGTTGATGTGATCGAAGGTTTTGAACCTAAGAAAAGCGCGATGGCGACACGTTCACCTGCACGCAAACCAAGTGGCTGGAAACCAGGCGACAAACGCACTACAGGCAATAACTTTGGCAAGAGCAAACCAGGTCAACGTAGCTTCTCCAAACCAAACGCCGCACCACGCGCTGAAGGTAGCGGCTTTGGTGGTGCAGCAAAATCACGTTTTGGTGATGCTAACGGTAACCGTCGTAGTTTCGGCGACCGTTAATCGCTTCTCCATTTGCTGTTATTGAATGCGAATACCAAATCGCAATCACATTCAGCGCTCAAGTTTGTCAAAAGCGATCTAGTTCAGGCTAGATCGCTTTTTTTGTACAAACACTTTTCGATCAATCATTTTGGACTTCTGCTGGGCACTCCCCTATAATCAAACACTAACCTTTGATGAGTTTCGACCCTAAGCATGCAGACAGAACCGATTCGTTTAACCTCTTTTTCCCACGGTGGCGGCTGTGGCTGCAAAATCGCACCCGGCGTGCTTGCGGAAATCCTTAAAAAGACAAATGGTTTCGTGATTCCGGAAGCACTGATGGTGGGAATCGAAACCTCAGACGATGCAGCGGTCTACAAACTCAATGATCATCAAGCATTGATCGCAACCACCGATTTCTTTATGCCTATCGTCGACGATGCCTACGATTTTGGACGTATCGCGGCAACCAATGCGATCTCTGATGTTTACGCGATGGGCGGCACGCCGATTATGGCATTGGCTCTCGTGGGTATGCCCATCAATCAGATCCCTCTCGAGCTTATTGGCAAGATACTCGAAGGTGGCGCCAGTATCTGCCGCGAGGCTGGTATTCCTATCGCTGGTGGACACAGTATCGATTCAGTTGAACCAATTTATGGCTTAGTCGTGCTCGGTCTCATCCATCCAGACAAAGTCAAACGCAATTCACAGGCAAAAGTCGGCGATCAACTGATCCTTGGCAAACCCTTAGGTGTCGGTGTGCTATCTGCCGCGTTGAAGAAGCAAAAACTCAGCGACGCCGGCTATGCTGAGATGATACGCAACACCACCAAGCTCAATAAACCAGGTATGGCCTTGTCTCAACTCGACGGCGTGCATGCGATGACGGACGTGACCGGATTTGGCTTACTTGGGCATTTGCTTGAAATCTGCCGAGGTTCAAAGCTTGGTGCCACACTGAAGTTAAATCAAATACCTTTACTTGCAGACGTCAGGGAATTAGCTGCTGCAGGTAACGTGACGGGCGCTTCCGCACGCAATTTCACATCTTACGGTCAGGATGTCGAATTGAATGAATGTGATGAAGTTATGCGCGCCCTGCTTACCGATCCACAAACGGCGGGTGGCCTCTTGGTTGCATGCGCACCAGAAGCGACCGAACAAGTCCTAGAATTATTTCATCAACATCAATTTGAGCAAGCTGCAGTCATTGGCGAGATCACCGCTGGACCCGCACGTATTGATTTGCAGGGTAATTAAGCATTATTCTGTCATTCAACAAACTCATTTCACATTTCAAACAATATGAATCAATTAGATCAACTTAAACAATATACGACCGTCGTTGCCGATACTGGTGACTTCCAGTCGATGCAGGCGTACACCCCGCGCGATGCCACCACCAATCCTTCTCTGATATTGAAGGCGGTTCAGAAACCTGAATACCAACCTTTGTTAGCGCAAGCCGTGGCTGCAAATAAAGATAAATCGACAGATGCGATTATCGATCAACTACTCATTAGTTTTGGCTTGAAGATTCTCGAAATCGTGCCTGGTCGCGTTTCAACAGAGACCGATGCACGCCTATCTTTTGATACTGAAGCGACCGTCGCCAAAGGACGTCAGTTGATTGCGCTTTACGAGGCGGCAGGTATTCCTCGAGATCGCATCTTGATCAAAATTGCTTCCACTTGGGAAGGTATTCGCGCGGCTGAAATGTTGGAAAAAGAAGGCATACGCTGCAACATGACTTTGTTGTTCTGCTTAGCCCAAGCTGTAGCATGCGCGGAAGCCGGAGCACAGTTAATTTCACCATTTGTTGGCCGTATTTACGATTGGTTCAAAAAACAAACTGGTCAAGAAATTTTTGGTGCAGATGATCCAGGCGTGTTATCGGTTAAACGCATCTACAATTACTACCGAAAATTTGGCTACAACACAGAAATTATGGGTGCAAGTTTCCGCAACACTTCTCAGATTTTAGAATTAGCTGGCTGCGACTTGCTGACAATTAGCCCAGACTTACTGCAAAAATTGAGCGAATCAAATAATGCCGTATCACCAAAGCTCAACAAAGAAGCGGCATTAGCATCAGATCTGCAGCGTATCGCAGTCGATGAAAAATCCTTCCGTTTTGCTTTGAATGAAGATGCTATGGCGACCGAAAAACTCGCTGAAGGTATTCGTCTGTTCTGCGCAGACACCTTGAAGCTTGAACAAATCATCGACAGCATGCGCTAAAAATAGAGTAGAAATCGATCTAAAAAAATGGGCTCTGAATTTTCAGAGCCCATTTTTTATTGTTGCAACTGAACCGCACCGATCTTAAGGAAACCTTCTCTAATCGCATACTCCATTGAGGTCGTCATCTTACGCATTTCGTGCTCATCACTGGGAATACGCTCGCCTTCACACAAATACACTGCACGATTACGCCCTTCGTGTTTGGCGTGATACATAGCCATATCTGAGATCATCATGCATTGCTCAAAACTGAGCAGATCTGGGTGCTTTTGATATGCCGGAAAGCTGGTATATCCCACAGAACAAGTCTTGTGCAATAAAGTACCTTCACCAAGATCGAATTCTTTACTTGCCACTGCATTCAAGACCTTTTTGGCAAATACATGGACGTAATCTGGTTTCGTTTTCTTTAACACCACCAAGAACTCTTCTCCGCCCAGACGAATGACGACATCATCCTTACGCACAAGTTGTGTCAGGATTTCAGCGAATTGTTTAAGTACATGATCCCCAGCATCATGACCGTAGGTGTCGTTCACATGCTTAAAATGATCCATGTCCATCAGGAACAAGCCGAATACCTCTTTACCCGTCATACCTTCACGCGCCTTCTCTGCACTAATCACATAGTTCTTGTAGCCCACAAAGGCAGACACATCGTTATGCAAAACCTCAGAAATAAAGCGTCGATTTCGTAAGCCCGTGAGAGGGTCTGTTAATGAAGCATCCTTCAACTGACGAGTCCGTTCCGCGACCAAATCCTCAAGATGCTGTTTCTCGCGGCGTAGGCGAAGAGTATACAAATGGATCGCAGCGGCGAACAATACAACTGCCAAGCCAAACCATATGAGATAGGCCCACCATGTCCGATACCACGGTGCTAAGATGCGGAATTCGTAGCTAGCTTCTTCGCTCTGCGCGCCATACACATTTAGTGCTCTTACTTTGAATTGATATTGCCCCTCAGGCAGGTTGGTGTATTCTTTGAGAGTTGCAGGATCCAGTGCACTCCAATCCGTATCAAAGCCTTGTAATTTATATTGAAAACGTGTTGTTCCTGGCTTTGCAAATGAGTTACTGGAAAATTCAAAACTGAGTTCATTCTGAGCGTACCTCAACTCAGGGATCAAGGAAAGATTTTGAGCCAACTGCGCGACAGTCAACACCCCACCTAAGTGCGCACCAACTTGAGCGTGCGTGCCTTCAAAAATTGCTTGTTTTCCCTTACTTCGCACGCTACTAATGAGACTTGAAAAATGCTTATCGGCTGCGATAGGATTTCCCAAATCGACTCGATAAAGTGCTTCACCTGTCAGCCATACGCCACCTTGAGGGTGCACAAACAAGGTGTCATCCGGCATCGGCAAACCACGGAAAGCGGACGCATTAGCAATCCATCGGCCTTGGTTGGTAGATGTCAAATGAAAGATTCCCCCAGATGTTTTCAACAAAAAACCTGCGCCACCATCCGATACGATTTCACTCAATTCCAAAGATCCGTCTGCAAACTGTGCGCCGAAGCGCGGTTCAGGCACAAAACGCGTGTCGTCCTTAGTCTCTTGCCATGGCGCGATCTTTGCGACATACAAACCTTTAGGCGTTGCGAGATAAAGTTGATCTCCGATACTCGAAGTGCGACTGGCAATTAAATCCGGAATGCCATGTTCACTCCCAATCCTATGTGTTGCGATATCTGTGACACGATTGTTTTTGAAATGCACGCGCAATAGGCCGCCAACTTCCGTATTCAGCCATAAGCCGCCATTCACATCTGTACTAATGCGTCGAATGTTTTCCTTTACGCCATGCAAGCGCCCCTGCAAAACCCATTGCGAGCCTTGTTTCTTAAATACTTCAACGCCCCCCATCAAGCCCACAAATACATGGTCAGGCCACGCGGGCGTATAGCCCAAACAATAAGCATTCCCCGAAGACTGTTCTACTTTACTCGCTGTCTCACCTGTGATGCGATACAGCCCGCGGCCAGAAGCAGCCAAAAGATCGCCTGCAACCTCAAGAAACTGCCAAACTTCGCTAGTCCCATTTTTCAAAGGATGGAACTGCGGAGTATCGTTCTTTAGATCATATCGAAACGGAGCCTTCACATAAATATTCTGAAAGCCGCCTAGGTACATACGTCCCTGGTAGTACGCCGCTGAAATGCTAATGCCCTCTAGACCTTGCTTGGCACCAAACACACTTTGCGGAGCAGAGAGTTCAATATGTGAAATTCCAGAGTTGGTCGCTGCCCATAAATTATGATCACGATCAAGCATAATCCCTGCGACCGTATTGTCTTGTAAGCCACCATTCTTGTTGATGGCTTGCTGTAATTTCCCTTGTCGATCAAAGATCAAGATACCAGCGCGTACTGTGCTAATCGCAAATCGATCAGAATTAAGAGTAATTAATTTATATAGGTAGGCATGATCCTCATCGAGCAAGCCATCGAGTTCGGTAGGGAAATCTGCGACAATAGGTGTGGCAGCTTCAGTATTAATGTAACGCGATTTTTCTGCATTCCATAAAGGAGAAAGATCAATTTCCTTAAAATCACCCTTGGTACGACCCGCCAAAAGTTTATGTTCTCCGGAACGGGTTAATACAATACGACGACCATTAAGCAAACTGGCAAGTTGTGGAATCGAATGTATCTCATTACCATCGATGCGGCTAATGCCGCGTTCGCTATCAACATAGAAAATCGTATCATTGAGTACCACGGCTTGCGATGAAGCGAACTTCCCTGGCAAAGCAGTAAGTTTGCCCGAAAATAATCGAAAGATTCGGCTACGCGTAAAAAAATAAACGCCTTGAGAGCTACTTTCTATCTGCCATACATCGTTGAATACACGCTCTTCTTCGGGCAACAAATCCTTGATCGACTTTGCTACCAGCTTTCCCTGCTTATCCGCCTCAAGATAACCAAAGTCCCCTATAGCACCATAAAAAATAGTGCCATCAGTAGCCATAGAAAGTGAACGCACCATTGGATTACCGGTGGTCGCTAAGCTGCGCCAATGCTGTCCATCGTATTCAAGTATGCCTTGGGAATTACCGAAATACATTAAACCGCGTTTATCCTGTATCGCAGCCCAATTTTGACTATGCGCCTTATAGACTTTGGCGTCGAAGTTAGAAATGATGGGAGCACCAACTTGGTCGATCTGTGCATAAACAGGGCCAGCAATCAAGCTGCAGGCGCATGCCAAGCCAACAAGGGTTAGGACATTCGAACGAGCAAAGTTTATGCAAAACTCTCGCACATCCGAGAGCATTCGTACCCGCATTTGAATGTGCAACCACCTTAGTACTTGCGACGCTAAGCCAGCGTTGGTCATTTGCATTCTCCTGACTTCGTTCAGAAAAAAAAAGATGCGACGAATGAGGAATCTTGCGGCATTGAATAACTAAGAATGGCGAAAACTACCTCGCACGCAAGAAAGCTTCTTCTTTGCGCAATTTACCACTAGTTGGCAAAAATTAAGGTGCAAGGAACAAAAAGACACAAAAACTTAGTCGCATTTAGCAATAATAATTAGCAAAAAACTTAACTAAAAAAAATGATTGAAGCCGTAACAACCACAAGGGTAGCGGGGCTAAGCATGCACTGAATCTACGCCGCGATTCGCAAGTGCATCGGCACGTTCATTACCAGCATCGCCAGCATGACCTTTGACCCAAATCCATTGAATTTGATGAAGGCGACAAGCAGCATCGAGCTCTTGCCATAAATCGACATTTTTTACTGGCGCTTTCGAGGCTGTTTTCCAACCTTTAGCCTTCCAACCATCCATCCACTCTGTGATGCCCTTGAGGACATACTGACTATCCGTGTGTAAATCAATGTGGCACGGACGTTTTAATGCCCCCAAGGCTTGAATAACCGCCATCAACTCCATACGGTTATTGGTCGTTTCTTTTTCACCACCGAATAGTTCTTTTTCGTGCTTACCTGCGATTAATAACGCACCCCAACCGCCAACACCAGGATTTCCCTTACAAGCACCATCGGTATAAATTTTAATTTTGTCCATGCTTCTTTATTTTGTTCGCAACGGGGACAGCGCTGACCTGTCGCATTTTTTTTCTTTGCAGTGCGGGGCCGACTAAATGCATGCCGCGCACCCGCTTAATCGCCTCAAACATATAAACCGCACCGAAATACGGCCACCAACGTTGCCCGATTTTTTCCACAAGATCTGAACTACTGAGCCATTGCTCATTATTTACTGGCATCGCATAACAGCCGAACTGTGTCTGACTTACTTCCATACTCAAGAGCTTCAACCAATCTTTAAGTCTGTTTGCACCGATGAACTCACCCTCTTTCGGTAAAAAACTTCGGCCTGCAACACGTCCAAACATTTGACGCGCGCCCCACAGACTTGCGCGATTCAGACCACTGATGATGACACGACCTTCGGGAATCAGGATTCGATCGACTTCGCGCAAAATCTGATGAGGTTCCTCGGCAAACTCAAGTAAATGCGGCAAAATAACTAAGTCTATGCTTTGCGAATCAAATGGTAATTCAGCGAAATCATGCACCACTACAACTTGATTGCGTGCCAAGACATTTGGCGCGGGCATCGAATTATCGGTCTGCCATTGGTGTGGCATCCTACTCGCGGCCAAGGCGTGAATCTGTGGCAGGCCAATTTGCAAAGCGTGAAAGCCAAAAATATCCGCCGTCATTCGATTGAACTGTGCCTCTTCCCATGACCGGATATAACTGCCTGCTGGCTGCTCTAACCAGCTTCCTAAGTCTATAATGGGGGATTCCGTAGAATTAGTTGAATTCACTTCACTCACTTAATTGGTAAGACACAATGACAACGTCGCTTAGTATATTGACTGTACCCGCATTTGACGACAATTATCTCTGGATTGTACACAATGGGACCGATGCCGTTGTTGTCGACCCTGGTGATGGCAAAGTGATTTTGCAAGCATTGCAAGAACACCAGTTGCAACTCAAAGCAATCTTATTAACCCATCACCATGCAGATCATATTGGTGGCGTCCCAGATTTACTGCAGTCTTTCGCTGTACCCGTTTATGGTCCAGCCAACGACAAGATCAAGACAGTGACGCACCCATTAAACGGCGGCGATACTTTAGCAATTGAGTGCTTGAACGTGGAATTTCAAGTACTCGCGATGCCAGGTCATACACTGGGCCATATCGCCTACTACAGTCAAACTGAACAAGTTTTATTTTGTGGAGACACCTTATTCGCAGGTGGCTGCGGACGAATCTTTGAAGGAACGCCAGCGCAGATGCTTCACTCACTCAATACACTCGCTGCTTTGCCTGAGCAAACTGCGGTTTACTGTGCCCATGAATACACCATGTCGAATCTTCGATTTGCCTTGGCCGCGAACCCCAACAATACAGCGCTACAGAATCGACAATTGACTGAACAACACAAACGCGATCAGGATATTCCTACGGTACCAAGCACCATCGGTTTAGAAAAGCAAACGAATCCTTTTTTGCGCAGCAACGATCCTGATATCAAACGCAGCTTACTCGCCCAAGAAAAAATCGAAGAAAATGCCGATGAGCTCGCTGTGTTCACAGCACTTCGTACGTGGAAAAATAATTTCTGATTCAGTACGCTTGAAATACATGAATCACACGAATCTAAAAACCCTAGCTTTATTCTGCAAAGTCGTCGACAACTTTGGTGACATCGGCATTTGCTGGCGCTTGGCGCGTCAGCTCCATCTCGAGCATCAAATTTCGGTCCAGCTGTGGGTCGACGAGTTGCTGAGTTTTCAGCGCATTTGTCCGGAAGTAAACCCAGCAATCGATCAGCAGATAATACAAGGTGTCGATGTGCGTTTCTGGCGCAACCAAGAACTCAGTTTCAGTCCAGTCGACATTGCGGATATCGTCATCGAATTTTTTGCCTGCGATATTCCGCCTTCATACATCCAGGCCATGACCGCGTGCAATCCAAAACCGATCTGGTTCAATCTTGAAGGCCTGACGGCAGAAGAATGGGTAGAAGGTTGTCATACCCTGCCCTCTTCCCATCCGCAATTACCGCTGACGAAGTACTTCTTCTTCCCTGGTTTTAATCAACGAACTGGCGGTTTAATGTTCGAAAAAGACTTAGATCAAAGGCGCCAGAGCTTCGTGAATGAGGTATCGCAAGGTCACCAGTTCTTACGCCAACTTGGCGCCCAAGAGCAAGACTTAAATGCCTTTAAGATTTCTCTATTTTGCTACCCGCATGCGCCAGTTTCAGGTTTGCTTCAGGCGTGGTCGACCAGTGAAACACCTCACTTTTGCATCGTTCCACAAGGTGTCGCACAGGCGAGCATTGAGAGATTTTTTGGCGAGCAAGCGAATTCAGGCGCGATTCTGATCAAAGGATCGTTGCGCCTACTCGTGATCCCCTTCATTCCACAGAACGATTACGACCAATTACTCTGGGCGTGTGATTTCAATTTTGTCCGAGGCGAGGATTCCTTCGTTCGAGCTCAATGGGCACTGCGACCCTTCGTATGGCATATTTACCCACAAGACGAACAACTCCACCATAAAAAGTTGCGCGCTTTTCTTAGCACCTACAAACCCGCCAGCAGCACGTTTAAGTCTCTCAACCTTGCATGGAATGAAGCATTGCAAGATCTTGACTGGGGCGATGCGTGGCAACAAATCCGCAACGAATGTCTTCAAATTCGCAAAGAAACAGAGGCTTGGCAGCAAGAAATGCACAGAAATGGCGATTTGAGTGCAAATTTATTGAAATTTGCCCGCGTTTTACGGCAAAAGCCCACTTAAAATGCGGTAAAATGTGCGGTTAATTTTTGATGTGTTTTTCCAATTTGATCAAAACTGGGCTTGCAAGACTGTATTGCGGTATAGACAGCAGGCAGCAGATGATTTTTAAGTAACCACCTTTTTATTTATATTCATTATGAAACCTGCAAAAGAAGTCCGCGTTGGCAATATCATTATGGTTGACGGCAAACCTTTCATCGTTCTGCGTTCTGATGTCAACGGCTCCAGCCGTACTGGCTTCACATACAAATGGAAAATGAAAAACCTGTTGACGAACAGCCCATTGGAAAACGTATTCCGCGGCGACGACAAGTTTGACGTAGTTGTTTTGGACAAAAAGCCTGTAACGTATTCTTACTTCGCAGATCCATTGTTCGTGTTCATGGATGCTGAATACAATCAGTACGAAATCGAAGAAGAAAACTTGGGTGATGCATTGCACTACCTGAAAGACGGCATGGAATGCGAAGCTGTTTTCTATGATGGCAAAGCAATCTCCGTAGAATTGCCAACAACGATCGCTCGTCAAGTAATTTACTCTGAGCCAGCTGTTAAAGGCAACACATCAGGTAACGTTTTGAAAGAAGCGAAGATCGAAAACGCAATTGAAGCGAACTGCCATATTGTTCAAGTTCCATTATTCGTGAGCCAAGACGATATCATCGAAATCGATACACGCACTAACGAATACAAGCGCGTTGTACGTAACTAATTCGTATCGCAATTGGGCCCTGCCCAAAGCAAATACCTAAGAAAGCTGCATCTTTAAAAAGAGATGCGGCTTTTTTATTGAGATAAGAAGTAACAGAAAAACAATTTAAAAAATCATTTTATTTAGAAAAGTAACTTGAAATACAGCAACACCTGAACTATGCTTGAATACAAGACAGCACTTCCTCGAAAGGACTCAACATGGCAACCGCGCCCATTTCCTCTACCGACGCACGCGAAAATTTATTCGCCAGCAAAACAAGCAAGTCGAATGAAGTAAAGTCTTTCATCCCCAAGTTGAGGGCCGAAGAAGACCAGGTTAAACAAGCAGCGCCGAGCACTGCGCCACCTCAAACACAAAAAGCCGAGGCACCGAAACCTGTAGTCAACACCAACGGACAAGTCACTGGCACGCTGATTAATACGAGCGCCTAGCCTCCACCCCATTCAAACGAGCTCTTGTGTTGCCGGCTTTTGAGCCGGCTTTTTTGCGCTCATACTTTCGTTACCGAGACTGACTGATCGCTTGAATCATGATCCAAGGAGATTTAACAATCCTCAACAATAATTGCCTTGCGGAAATAATTCTACAGTTTTAAGCTTCAATCAGCGATCAAGCTTTTGCAAGGAATTACAATGTCAATCTCTGCTTTCGGTCCCACACCATTACGACCACAGGTTTTACCGGCGCCCATTCGCGAAACCCGCTATCTCGCCTTGCAACCCGCAAATAATCCCACGCCGTACACACCGTCCAAACCAGCCACGTCGGCACCAACGCCCGAAACACAAGTCCCGCCAAGTCGTCCTTTGGAAATTCTCAATTTGCACGGACAGGTCACCGGTACGCGCATCAATACCACAGCGTAAATCTATTAGACGAAAAAAAACCACCAAGAACTGGTGGTTTTTTCATACACGACCCAAAACTTGGAGGGATGATAATCTGAGTTAGAGCCAGACTGCGAACGATAATAACGCCAACAATAACATCCACAGTAACAAGGAACGCCACACCAAACCCACCGCACTTTGCAAGGAACGCGGTGTTGCTTCCACACCTGGCTGGCTCTCTAACTCTAAACTATCGATATCGACCGCACTCGCATCTGCCGCAAGGATCACCGCCTTGTTTTCTGGTTCACCTAAGCGCACACCGATTGCACCGCCACCAGCCGACAAGATAATTCCCAGCAGCTCATCGTTCCAACGGCTTGCATAATTACGCCAAGAATAGATTGCGTCCTCGAAGTTGCCGACGACGGCAAAAGCCACCGCCGTCAAACGCGCTGGGATCCAATCAATCCAATAAAAAATCTTACGTGCAAACTGACCAAACTCTTCTTCTTGCATGTGCTCAGGCTCTGACCACTCGCGCGATAAGAATTCCGACATCCGATACATCACTGCACAAGCGGGTCCGACTGGCATCAAAAACCAAAAGAACACACCAAACACATTACGATGCGAGGCAATCAAAGAACGCTCAACCGCACCACGAGCCACATCTGCCATGTCCATGTGCGAGCAATCTTTGTTGATCCAATCTCCCAAATGACGGCGCGCAGCTTCTTCATCGCCAGCACTCAAAGCCACCTGTATCGAGGTGAAATAATGGCTGTAACGACGAAACCCCAAGGTTAAATACACAATCAACACATTCCATGCGAAGGCGGCAAATGGACTCAATCGTAAGCACAGCCAATACACTAAAGCCGTGGGCAATGTGAGGGCCCCAACTACTATCAGCCAACCTGTTTGACCATGATGTGCCTTGCCCGCGTTACACCAAGCTTCGACTTTTGCTGCGAAATGCTGAACTTGCGTATACACAGGATTATCGACGCGCAAAGGCTTCAACTGCTCGATCAATAAAGCGAAGAGAATGGAGAGAAATGTCATGGCTAAATCAAACTTCCCTAGGTAGAGGTCTATAGGACTGCGGCTCTATAGCGGGATTATGCAAAGACCTTAAGTGTAAACTGATTTGGCGTGTTTATGAAGCAATACTCAGATCAAACAGAGATGTCTGCGCGCAAAAAATGAAATAAATTACGTAGCATCCCTGCGGTAGCACCCCAAATGAAATAGTCTTGGTAAGGCATGCCATAAAATTGGCGACGACCAAGCCCATTCGGCAGCATAACTTCTCGCCTTTGATGATGGTGTGGATTCATCAAGAAATGCAAAGGCACTTCGAAAATTGAAGCGACCTCGAAGGGATCTGAACGAAGTTCTAAGGGTGGATGTACCAAGGCCACCATCGGTGTAACGACAAAACCCGTGCCAGTATAGTAAGCGGGCAGTTGTCCTAAGAATTCAACTTGCTGCTCTCGAAGACCAATCTCCTCCTCGGCTTCACGCATCGCCGTATGTAGCGGCGACAGATCGGTATCATCGACGCGACCACCTGGAAAACTAATTTGCCCGGCATGATGATGCAAGTGAGCAGCGCGTTGTGTTAACAAGATTTGCAAGCCATGCTCTCGCACCACAAGCGGAATCAGCACCGACGCCGGTTTAAAAACGCCTGAAGTATTCAACTTTGACTCTTCGGTTTGCTCTGGCTGCCAAGGCAAATCCAGCTGAAAACGTTGACGCAAAAAATCAATATCGAGGCGAGATTCTTCAATTGCCATCTCATCGGCCACGGAGTGCAGGGGCATTTGTGTTGGATCGAAGCTAGTCACCGTTTCACCTTCTTACTCAAACCAAAAAAGAGCCAACTCGCAAATTGGATCAAAAAAAACAGATTCACAAACAAATAAAAAAAGGGATGCCTGAGCACCCCTTCTTTACGTCTTAAAGCAATACAGAAATTATTCTGCAGCTGCTTTACGTGTTGGCAACTTCTCTTTAATACGAGCAGATTTACCAGAACGATCACGCAAGTAGTACAACTTAGCGCGACGTACGTCACCGCGACGTTTCACTTCGATAGAAGCGATCAATGGTGAGTACAATTGGAATGTACGCTCAACGCCTTCACCAGAGGAGATTTTACGAACGATGAAGTTCGAATTCAAACCACGGTTACGACGGGAGATTACAACGCCTTCGTACGCCTGAGCACGCTTACGTGTGCCTTCAACTACGTTAACGTTAACAACCACTGTATCGCCAGGTGCGAAGTCAGGGATATTCTTAGCTAAGCGAGCAATTTCTTCTTGCTCTAATTTTTGGATCAAATCCATTTTTATCACTCCGAAAACCATCTTGCTGACGCCTTTACTTCTTGCTCAGTAGAGGATGGGGTTAAACATGTGAACAAAGTTCACGCTAAAAAACATATGGTTTCCCACATGTTGGTTTGTCATTTGAAACGGTCTTTTCAGGCAATTTCAAACCACAAATTTTTCACAAAGGATCGAGCGATTTTAAAAACTGCTCATCCTTCTTCGTTAACAAGCCCGCTTGGCGCGCTTGCTCAATTAAATCTGGGCGCTTTTGCCAACTCACCAATAGGGACTGTTGACGTCGCCATTTTTCAATTTCGGCATGGTTTCCGCCCATCAAAACGGTCGGTACACTATTGCCGTTAAAGCTCTCTGGTCTGGTGTAGTGCGGACAATCCAACAAACCGTTCACAAAACTATCTTCAACTGCGGAAGCATGGTCATGCAAAACCCCGGGCAACTGCCGCATCACCGCGTCCATCAGCGCCATTGCTGGTAACTCACCACCCGACAAAACGAAATCGCCTAGGCTAATTTCCTCATCAACTTCTTCATCGAGTAATCGCTGATCGACCGCTTCGTAACGCCCACACAGCAACACCACGCCAGTTTCTTGCGACAACTCCATCACACGCTGATGCTTCAATTGCTTGCCTTGCGGTGACAAATAAATCACCTTCGGTGACGACAATCCCAAATCAGCTTGCCGTTGTTTTGCGGCGTGGATCGCTTGCTGCAAAGGCCCAGGCATCATCACCATTCCAGGTCCACCACCATAAGGGCGATCATCCACAGTACGATGACGATCAGTAGTGAAATCGCGCGGATTCCAAAACTTCAACTCGCACTTCTTTTGCTCAAATGCCCTACGAGTGATGCCAGATTCAGTGATTGCAGCGAACATCTCAGGAAACAAAGTAATGACATCAAATTGCACTACGATTTTCCTTTCACATACCGAGCAAGCACTCCCAGCCTCATCTGCACCTTAAAAATCTGTACCCCAATCGACTACGATTTTCTTGGCTTGTTGATTCACTTCTTTTACGAAGTGATCCACAAATGGAATCAAGCGTTCATGCTTCATCAACTCGGCCTCGGGGACCTCAACACCAGCCACCCGCAAGATCGATTGCGCGCCATTGTCCATCATCGCGCGAACCACCCCGAGTTGTTCACCCTGCAGATTTTCAACGCTCAAGCCCAACAAATCCACCCAATAGAATTCGCCATCAGGTAAGGCTGGGAACAAGGCACGAGAAACTTTAACCACGGTGCCCTTTAAGGCTTCCGCGGCATTTCGATCATCAACTTCACTCAAACGTGCGACGATATCTTCGCCATGAATCTTAGAACTCATGCGTTTGACTTCACGCTGACCGCCATTATTGGGAGCTTCCAACCAAAAGACAGGAGCGTCCAACAACGCATCGGCGTTCGATGAATACGGACGGATTTTCACCCACCCTTGAAGACCAAATGCTCCTGAGATGTGGCCAACGAGGACCAAATCTTCAGGAGCAGATTGTATTGCGCTTTGTGCTACAGCCACTTGCTTACTTTCTTGCCCAGCAATTTGGCTAGGCAGTACTGAATCGTGAGACTCAGACAAAAATCAGAGAATTAAGCAGCTTTGTTCGCTGTCGCAACCAAACGTGCAACTGCTGGCGACAATTGTGCGCCTACGCCTTGCCAGTAAGCCAAACGGTCTGCAGCGATGCGAACTTCTTCTGCATTGCCAGTAGCGATTGGGTTGTAGAAACCGATACGTTCGATGAAACGACCATCACGACGATTGCGTGAATCAGTTGCAACGATATTGTAGAAAGGGCGCTTTTTTGCACCACCACGAGCTAAACGAATAACGACCATAATATTTCCAAAAAATTGTCAAAGGACGGAAAAAGCCGCAAATTATAACGTGTAAAACCCGTTTCTTGCAAGGCTTATTGTTAGCGCCAAACCGACGCCAACGAAGAAAGAGGGCATATTTTACGCGAAATCGGCGCATTTTTCCCGTACAAATTGGTAGCACATGCGTAATGTCACTCTTCCCTCTTGCAAAATCAGCTAGAATCAGCGCTTTCTCTTCGCCACAATTGAGTCACCATGAGCACCGCACACAAAAACAAAACTCTTGCCACTTTTTTAAGCTTCAGCCTCGGCAGCCTCGGTGCCCATCGCTTTTATCTCCACGGCAAGAGCGATCCCATTGCATGGCTACATGCCCTGAGCTTACCGCTATCCATTTTATTGTCGAAACTCTATTTCAACCTCAATGAATTCGTCACCTATGGTCCTTGGTTAATTTCATTGTTGATCGCCCTCTTCATGACCTTGATTTTAGGCCTGAAGTCGGATGAAAAATGGGATGCAAAATACAATCCAGACTCTGGCAAAAAAAGTGATTCCAGTTGGCTATTAGCATTGATCTTGGTGTTCGCTGTGGGTTGTGGCGCGATTACCTTAATCGGTCTGATGGCACGAGCATTTGATTTGCTGTATACCGGCGGAGCTTATGGGTAATCGTCACCAAATATAGTCTCAACTAATTTACTTCTAGAAAAATTCGATTCCCCAGATAAGTCAAAACACGGTATCCAAGCACGCTGATGAAAATATTTTCAATAAAACTATTTTTACTAGTCTCTCTAATTGCTTTTACCAATATTAATGAAGCCATTTCAGCACCACAAGCTAGCCAAGTCTTATCGAGTGCATGGGAAGCACCGGTCGGCTTGCAACAGATTCCCATCTGGCCTTCAGACACTCTGAAACATGTATCTAAAAATCAGGGTTTTGAAACGACTCAGCGCATGACGCCTCCTGCCGTGAAACCTGGGAGAGAATACACGCAGATACTCAATGTCTCGACACCAACACTAACCGTATTTCCGCCAAAAGGAAAAAATACTGGCGCTTCTATCATTGTCTTTCCCGGCGGCGGTTTTAGGATCATCGCGATCGACCTAGAAGGCAGTGAAATTTGCGATTGGATCACTACACGTGGCGTAACCTGTATTTTGCTCAAGTACCGCGTACCGGGTGGAAACCATTATTGGGACAAAGGCTGTAAGTGCCACATCACGCCTAAAGCACCTTTCGCACTTCACGACGCACAAAGGACAATCAAGCTTGTACGATCAAGAGCGAATGAGCTGAAGATAGACCCAAACAAAGTGGGCGTCATCGGCTTCTCCGCTGGAGGCTATCTGGTGGCGCAAACGAGTAACATTGCTCAATCCGACTACGAACCCGTTGACGAAATAGATAAACTCAGTAGCAGACCTAACTTTGCGATAGCTCTTTATCCTGGTCATCTATGCCGCAAAGGCCGCACATTTGATCCTACAACCAAAGTAACCAGCCAAGCACCTCCAACATTCTTGCTGCAAGCATGGGACGACCCAGTTGACAATATCTGCAACAGTACGTTGTACGCGAAAGCCTTGAGTGAAGCTGGTGTGCCTACCGAAGTACACTTATTTGCCAAAGGTGGGCATGCGTTTGGATTGCGCAGCCAAAATCAGCCAATCTCAGCATGGCCTTCACTTGTAGAGAAATGGCTTGAGGAAATTGAAATATTGCCACCATACCCTAAAGCCTTATAGACTCGCATTGCGCTCCCGATTCCCTTAGTGTTGAAGGAAACTCTCGATATAGTAGATATAGAATTAGTCGAACAAAAGAAAAAAAGCCCGAATCAATCGGGCTTTTTCATGACTGCTAAACCAAACTTAAAAACATTAAAACTGTTCAACCGACAATGCCATCACACCAGCCGCACCGTCGACGATGGAAGAACGCAAACCAAATGAGGTCGTCAAGATATGATCAGCGAAGAAGCGCGCAGTCGCTACTTTGGTTTGATTGAAAGAAGTATCGCCCTCACCTGCCGCATTCAATTTATCGGCGATCAAAGCGGCACGTGCTAGCTGCCAACCACCCAAGACTACGCCCGCCAATTTCAAGTAGGGTACGCTGCCCGAGAAGACTGCTTTGATGTCTGATTTGAAGTTAGCGACCACGAAGTCGACCGCATCTTCCAGGGCCGTTGCACCGAGCGCCAATTGCTTAGCGATAGCTTGCAAATCCACATTGCTGCTTGTTGCCAATTCTGCCTGGGTTGCACGAACTTGCGCGATGAAGCGTTTCGCCACTGCACCCGCGTCACGCGATGTCTTACGGCCAACTAAGTCATTGGCTTGAATCGCCGTTGTACCTTCGTAGATCGTCAGGATTTGTGCGTCACGATAGTATTGTGCGGCACCAGTTTCCTCAATGAAGCCCATGCCGCCATGAACTTGCACACCAGTGGATGTAACGTTCAAAGACATCTCAGTCGACCAGCCTTTAACGATAGGCACTAAGAACTCATAGGCAGCTTGATTTTGCTTACGTACTGCTTCATCACTTGCGTGGTGACCTTTATCACTCATCGCCGCTGCCACATAGGCCAAAGCACGTGCGCCTTCGATTTGCGCGCGCATGGACATCAACATACGACGTACGTCAGGATGATTAATAATTGCTACTGGGCCTGGAGATCCCGCCAAGTCACGTGACTGCACGCGATCTTTAGCATAAGAGACGGCTTTTTGATAAGCACGTTCTGCCACCGCGATGCCTTGCATACCAACGCCGAAACGTGCTGCGTTCATCATAATGAACATGTATTCGAGGCCGCGGTTTTCTTCGCCAACCAAGGTACCGATCGCGCCACCATTGTCGCCAAATTGCAGCACGCAAGTTGGGCTCGCTTTGATACCGAGTTTATGTTCGATAGACACACAATGTGCATCATTACGCGCACCTAAGCTTCCATCAGCATTGACCAAAAATTTCGGAACGATAAACAGTGAGATACCTTTGACGCCTTCTGGCGCATCAGGTGTACGAGCCAACACCAAGTGAACGATATTTTCTGCCATATCGTGTTCACCGTATGTGATGAAGATCTTGGTGCCAAATACTTTATAAGTACCATCGCCTTGTGGCACAGCGCGTGTACGCACCATCGCCAAATCCGAACCTGCCTGCGGCTCAGTCAAGTTCATCGTCCCTGTCCACTTACCAGATACCAAGTTTTCGAGGTAAGTCGCTTTGTCGGCATCGCTACCTGCAGTTAGCAAAGCTTCGATCGCGCCATCACTTAATAATGGGCACAAGGCAAAAGACAAGTTCGCCGCGTGTAGCATTTCGATACACGGTGTTGCCACCAATTTTGGCAGGCCTTGGCCGCCGAATTCAGTTGGGTGCTGCACACCTTGCCAGCCCGCTTCGGCAAACATCTTGAAAGCTTCTTTAAAGCCTTTAGTGGTGAATACCTGGCCATCTTTCCAATAGCTTGGTTCTTGATCACCCGCCCAATTCAAAGGCGCAATAACTTCGCTGGTAAAGCGCGCGTTTTCTTCGAGTACCGCTTCCACGGTTTCTGGCGTTGCATCTTCGCAGCCAGGTAAGGCATTCACTTCGTTCAGGCCTGCCAATTCGTTCATCACGAATAGCATGTCTTTAATTGGCGCTACATAACTCATACAGTCTCCCAATATCTCAATTCATTGTTTTGTTCAGATAAGCTCGGATAACCAAAGGGCGCAGAGAATTCTGATGATTTCTCTGCGCCCTCTACGATGAAAGACTCTCGTTAGTCGAAAATCACAACATCAATGTGTAGCTAGCGCTTAGCCTAACTCTGTTACCAGCTGTGGCACGATTTCAAACAAATCGCCAACGATGCCGTAGTCTGCCACAGAGAAAATCGGTGCTTCTGGATCTTTGTTAATCGCTACGATCGTTTTGGAATCTTTCATACCTGCCAAATGTTGGATCGCGCCGGAAATACCTACTGCGATGTACAAAGTTGGCGCAACGATCTTACCTGTTTGACCCACTTGCCAATCGTTCGGTACATAACCAGCATCCACCGCAGCACGAGATGCACCCATTGCCGCGCCGAGCTTGTCAGCCAATGGCTCCAATACTTTAAATGCTTCCGCAGAACCCATGCCACGGCCACCGGAAACGATGACTTTCGCTGCCGTCAATTCTGGGCGATCAGATTTTGCTACTTCGCGAGAAACGAAAGCAGACTTGCCGCTATCTGCTACCGCAGCCACAGATTCCACAGCTGCAGAACCACCTGTTGCAGCGGCATCAAAACCTGTTGTACGAACTGTGATCACTTTGATAGAGTCGGTCGATTGCACGGTCGCGATGGCGTTACCAGCGTAGATTGGACGCTCGAATGTATCAGCAGATTCCACTCTCGTGATTTCGGAAATTTGCGCGACGTCGAGTTTGGCTGCCACGCGTGGCAAAATATTCTTGCCGTAGGCAGTTGCTGGCGCCAAGATGTGTGTGTAGCCAGAGGCGATCGTCAAGACTTGCTCAGCAACGTTTTCTGCCAAACCTTCGGCGAAGTAAGAAGCATCAGCGTGCAAGACTTTGCTCACGCCAGCAATTTGTGCAGCCGCTTGAGCAGCGGCGCCAGCATTGTGGCCAGCAACCAATACGTGTACGTCACCACCGCATTTAGCAGCAGCAGTAACAGTGTTCAATGTACTTCCCTTCAAGGAAGCATTATCGTGTTCAGCGATGACGAGTGTAGTCATGATGTTTTCCACTTATTCTGTAACGGGGTTTCCGCGTTACTCAAATTAATTAAGGTCGATACGATTTACAAAGACAATCGTGTTGGAATTAACCAATCACTTTCGCTTCGTTTTTCAATTTGCTTACCAGTGTTGCTACGTCTGGCACGATGATGCCGGCGGAGCGTTTAGCTGGTTCTGCGACTTTTAATGTTTTGATGCGAGAAGTGACATCCACGCCCAAGTCAGCAGGCTTCACATTATCGAGTGGTTTTTTCTTAGCTTTCATGATGTTCGGCAAAGTCACATAGCGTGGCTCATTCAAACGCAAGTCCGTCGTCACGATCGCTGGTAATGTCAAACTCAAGGTTTCCAAGCCACCGTCGACTTCACGAGTCACTGTCGCTTTACCGTCAGCAACTGTGACTTTGGAAGCGAAAGTCGCTTGTGGCCAGCCCAACAAGGCCGCCAACATTTGACCAGTTTGATTGCAATCATCATCGATCGCTTGTTTACCCAAGACGATCAATTGCGGTTGTTCTTTATCAGCCAAAGCTTTCAACAACTTAGCGACGGCCAATGGTTGCAACTCCTCATCCGTTTCCACCAAGATGCCGCGATCCGCACCAATCGCCATTGCTGTGCGCAAAGTTTCTTGGCATTGGGCTACACCGCAAGATACCGCTACGATTTCAGTCGCAACGCCCGCTTCTTTCAAGCGAGTTGCTTCTTCCACTGCGATTTCATCAAATGGGTTCATCGACATTTTGACATTAGCGATATCTACGCCAGAACCGTCGGATTTGACGCGGACTTTAACGTTATAGTCAACCACGCGCTTAACTGGTACTAAGACTTTCATAGGTTTGCCTTTACTATGGTGTACTGATAAGAGAAGAAAATAAAACTAAAAAATCGTGCCTCGGTTCACGCCTTCGCCGCAATATGAACTCAACTGATGCTGCCGTCGAACACTTTTGCTCTGGATAAATTGACGTAAACGTAAAGTAATTGATTATAGATGTTAACAGGAAACCCGTCTGCTGTTTTAGAACGTTCGTTCTTTTTTTGCGAAACTGACGAACTCCTCTATGAAAATGACCCGCTTTGATAAAAAAAAACCACAAATATCTTTGTGGTTTTTTAAGATTATCTAGCAATTAACATGAGTTTTTCCGCAATGTCAGCTGACGTTTGCGATCAATCTCATCATTTACGCTTTAAAAAATATTCGAATTCGTTACTCGCTTCCAAGTGTGACAGCAATTCATTGCCAGTCTGTTTGGAAAACGCTTTGAAATCACGGACAGAGCCCGGATCGGTGGCGATCACACGCAGCACTTCGCCTGTGATCATTTCTGCCAAGGCTTTCTTGGCTTTTAGGATAGGCAACGGGCAACTTAGGCCACGTGCATCCACTTCTCTATTGAATTGCATGATTTTCCTTGGGGAAAGAAAAGTACAGTATAGCTCTTGTGTTCAGCTTCTTGCTGAATCTTTATGCGAGAATTCTACCGCAATTTACAAGGACTTGTGCAATGCAACACGTAAAAATACTTGGACGACACGCGGATTCTCTTAGTTCGAGTATCTTTGTGCAACAAATACGGGGAAACAGATTCCGCACCGCAATAAACTTAATATTTCAATAGCTATTGCGGTGCTTAGAATCTCGTGCGAACGCGATTACAGTTTCGCGCCTAACCAGCCAGCGACACTCGCCAATGCTGTTGGCAAGCCGCTAGGGTCGGTACCGCCAGCCTGCGCCATATCTGGACGTCCGCCGCCTTTACCGCCGACTTGTTGCGCGACAAAATTAACTAAATCGCCGGCTTTCACTTTGCCAATCACATCCGCGGAAACACCAGCCGCCAAACTCACTTTACCATCGGCGACCGACGCTAAAACGACGACCGCTGTTTTCAATTGGTCACGCAAGCTGATAACAGAATCACGCAAAGCTGTGCCATCAGCGCCATCTAAAGTCGCAGCCAATACTTTCACGCCATTAATGTCGGTTGCTTGGGAGACCAAGGCCAAAGCTTGGTTTGCCGCCAGTTTAGATTTCAATGCAGCGACTTCTTTTTCGAGCGATTTCATTTGCTCTTGCCACTGCAATAAACGACCGCCAATTTCTTCAGGCTGCGTTTTCAATACCGCAGCCGCTTGTGCGATACGGCTATTCATGTCTTGTACCAGATTAAAAGCTACCTCGCCCGTCACTGCTTCTACGCGACGAATACCAGCGGCGATACCGCCTTCACCGACGATCTTGAACAAGCCAATAT
>CANHZI010000049.1 GCA_947464955.1 Oxalobacteraceae bacterium | reverse complement strand
TGAGTGAAATAAATTCAGGCGACAATTGTTCATTGGCCTCAAAGCTCACGAGATGCGCTTCATATGGCAGACCAATTTCTTCTAACATGATCGAGGCCTTGACACCATTCGGTGTCGCCAAGGAGTACAGTTGCAAGCGATCTGGATGTTGGGCAGGCCATTTTTGTGTGATGGCGAAATCGCTGAGTGAAGAGGCTGTGTTCATCGTCAAAAAATTGGTAAATGAAAATACAAAAACGAAGGTAACATCGATCGTTCTAGTTTGCTGTTGCTGGTTAGTTCGCTAAAAAATATAGGCGGCCTTAGTTTGCAAAGACGAAGTAGAGGCGAAGTAAAGGAGAAATAGAGTCGTCGCCTACCTCATATCTTAACGGATTCGGCGCGTGGTCTCACGTACGATCAATTCTAAGGGCGGGATACTGGTTTCCACGATCTCACCATTAATTAGATGTAAAAGTGAATTCGTCGCAATACGACCTATATCGTATAGTGGTTGCCGTATGGTAGTCAGTGGTGGTGTCGTATAAGACGAACCAGGTAAATCATCGAAGCCCACCAAAGAAATATCTTCGGGCACACGTATGCCTTTGCGATACAAACTTAATCGTGCGCCGTAGGCGCTCAAATCATTGGCAGCACAGACCGCAGTGAATTGTTGTTGCGTATCGAATAGATGATTGATCGCACGCATGCCGCTGCTTTCATGGAAGTCACCTTCGACCACAATCTTAGGGTCGTAAGCAATATCGGCCTCTTGCAAAGCACGCTTGTAACCGGCGAGACGTTCGTCGGCATCGCAGTTATTGGCAGGGCCGGTAATGAAGGCGATGCGTCGATGACCAAGCTCAATTAAATGACGTACCGCCAGCCAGCCACCCTGTTCATTATCGAGTTTGAAACCCAGTGCGCGTTGGGTTTGAATGGCACGTCCGGTCGATACGATAGGGCGATGCTGTGAAAACTGCAGCACAGATTCGTCTGTAATGCGACCTGATAACAAAATAATGCCATCGACTTTGCGTGCTAATAGTAAGCGAATCCGTTCGATTTCTTCGGCTGCATTCCAGTGACCGCTGACGATCACGGAGGCATAGCCCGTGCCCTTTAGAGCTTCATCGACACCATGTAAAGTCTCATCGAAAAACGGACTGGAAATATCTTGCACCACGATGCCTATGGTCATGGAACGTCCACGCTTGAGACTTTGCGCCATGGGATTGGGCGCAAAATTCATGCGCGCGATGGCGTCCATCACCGCTTGGCGTTTATCGTCTGACACTTTGGCAGTGCCATTCAAGATCCGCGAAACCGTGCTCGGCGATACACCAGCTAAACGAGCGACGTCGATCAGGGTGGTTGGGGTGTCGTTAGTTGATTGCTCGTTCAAGTGGATACCTTCTTGATCTTAATAAGTGAGCGCTTTTCGCGACCGAGTGCGCGACCGAATCTTGCATCTGTGATGCCAACTTCAATCACTGCCGACGATGCTGTTGCGGTCTCTCGGTGTGAAAAGCTTTTCAAATGTGCTCTGTGCTGAGGAGAATAGCATAATTTACATCGATCATTATCTATCGGTTTGCTGCGATTTTTCGCCGCTACTGTCGCTGCTAATCAGGCCATAATTTGACCATATGAAAACGATTTCTTGAGATTTGCTGGATTTTGCCCTTTTTGGCAGTAATGCTCAATAAGAGCGCGGTGTTCTGGCAAGTCAGCTAAGGCGCGTTGTGAGAAATTTGCAATGTTTTGAAATTCCTGTTGGACTAATACCAGTTTGCTTGAATCTAGGGCACTAGGATGCAATTGCGTTGCGTATTCCATGCCGTACAAAACGTATTGCCAACTGGATGGGGGATACATTTCTAAGTCGGTGATGAAGTCGAGTCGGCTCGGTGGGCGGCAACGCCACATAGCGAGTTTTTCTTGCAAGGAAACAGGGATAGAACTGGCATCGGTGTTATCACGCCAAAACGCTGTGTCACGTCGTTGGCTTAGGCAGTAGTGCAGTTTGATGAAGTCGACGATGCGGTCATATCTTTGCGTCATCAAATGATTAAAGTGTTTGGCACTGGCAGCGAACTCTCCATTGAAAGGGAATAAATAACTGAGCAGATAGGCAGCCGTCTCTATCAGTCCGACGCCCGACGATTCTAAGGGCTCCAAGAAACCACCGGAGAGGCCAACAGCGACGCAATTGTTGATCCACGCTTGAGGGCGATATCCGAGTTTGAGTGTCAGCTTACGCGGCTGCATTTCTGCCATCGCCGAGCCTACATAGCGACGCAAGACTTGTTCTGCTTGTTCATCACTGCTATGGCGGCTGGAATAAACATAGCCTATGCCACGCCGGCTTTGCAGGCCGATATCCCAGGTCCAGCCAGCTTCATGTGCGGTGGAGATCGTGTACGAAGGAATTGGACTTTGTGCGGTGGCGTAAGGGACTTGGATTGCCAAGGCACGATCAACGAAAAGACTATCGCTGACACTGGTAAAAGGGGAGCGCAAAGCTTCACCAATCAAGCGCGCACGGAAGCCCGTGCAGTCAATAAACAAGTCGGCATGCAATGCCCCATGTTCGCGAGTATGCACCGCTGCGATATCGCCATTGTCAGCCAAACTAACGTGTTCGACATTGCCCAGTAAATGTTTGACTCCTAGGCTTTTTCCATGCTCCGCTAAGAGTGTTGCGAAACGACCCGCGTCGAAATGATAGGCATAATTCATTGGACCCAAGAAGTCCTTATCACTGCTACGTTTGGGGGCTCGACCTTGGTCGGCAATCAATTTTTGCATACTGACCGCTTGCGCGAAAGCGATGTTTTTGCCAGCTAAACCATGCAGCCAATAAGGGAGGAGTTCTGGCGTTCCGGTGCGTTGGCTCGGTTGGCTAAAAGGATGAAAATAATGTTCTGCACCAGCGCTATGTGGTGGTCGCACCCAATGATCAAATCGTATCCCTTGTTTAAAGGTGGCGTGGCACTCACGAATGAATCTCGCTTCGTCTATCCCAATCGCGGCCAGCGTGCCGCGTATTGAAGGAAAGCTTCCTTCGCCCACACCGATGATGCCGATTTCGGGTGATTCGACCAAACGGATTTGTATGCCATAGTCACGTTGACTGGCCAGATGTTTTGCCAAAAAAGCTGCAGTTAGCCAACCAGCAGTGCCGCCACCGACGATCAAGATTTGAGTCACTTTTTTCATATGGTTTGTCTCTCATTTTTGTTGATTTATTTCTATTCTAATTGCATACCACTTTGCTTTTTTGTTGCGCCGCAAAATCGAAAGTTAGTTGACATCGTCAAAAACTAAAATGTATCATGAAAACGTTTTCATGTAATGTGAAAACGTTTTCAAACAAATTTAAGGCGGGTGTTTATCGCTTTATCCGTGGAAAACCAGGCTAATCAGGTCTTTCGGCTGGGGGAATTTGGAAACGTGAAAACTGGCTACCTACATGAAAACTTCGTGAATGAGGTCCGTGGCGTAAAAAATGGGCCAAACAGGATGGAACAACACGGTAGCAAAGAAGCAAACAGCAATTGGTTTGAAGGCAAGCTGAACTATGCGGGAACAAAGCACTTTCTCAAAGAAGGCAAGTGCTCGCGCAAGACTTAGGCTTGAACTGATTGCCGACATGAGTCAACACAATACCAATCCAACTGGAGACAAAATGAAAAAATCAGCATCACCAATCCGACAACGTGCGAGTACCCCAATTCAACTCGCTGTGTTGGTATTAGTCGCAGGTATGAGCACGGCCCACGCACAAAATGCAGCGCCGACAGCAAGCACACCTGCCAGCAGCGACGCTGCGAAGAATTCTACGACTACCATTCAAGAGGTGATGGTCACAGGTACAAAGCGTACAACGTCTTTACAAAAAACACCGGTCGCGATCACAGCGATTAATGCTGGCGCCTTGGAAGACGCGCACGTGCAAACCTTGCTCGATGTTGTGAACTTAGTGCCGAGCTTCCAAGCAACAGGACAGGGTGATCACGGCGTGATCACGATGACCTTGCGCGGCGTCGGTAATGACAGCGCCAAAACAGAATATGCCGATCCAGAAGTGGCTTCCTTTGTCGACGGCATCTACTCACCACGTCCAGAAGGCGCAACTGCGCTGTTGTTTGACTTAGAGGCGATCGAAGTCTTGCGGGGTCCACAAGGTACATTGTGGGGGCGTAACTCCACCGTCGGTGCAGTCAATATGCAAACGGCTAAACCCGTATTGGGAAAGCAAACGGGCAATATTGAAGCCGGCTTAGGCACTTATAATCGCTTAGGTGGTCGTGGCGCTTTCAACATTCCTTTGAGCGACAATGCAGCGATGCGCGTCGCTTTCGTACATGAACAACATGATGGTTATGTCGATTATCAAACCTTGCCAGTCATCCCATTGGCTAGTCAGAAAGCGGCCTTTGTTGCAGGCGGTGGAAAGTTGACTGACTTCCAGCCTATCAATCCAAATCTCTTCGTGAACGGCGGGCCGAAATACAATGCGCAAGATCAAACCGCAGTACGTTTGAGTTTGTTGTGGCAAATCAGCCCAGATCTAAAATGGAATGTCGCGTACGAGAAGTATGCCGATCGTGGCACGCCAAGTATGAATCTGATGCAAACACCACGTGCTGGTCAAAAGTTGTGGTCGGCATTGATTGATACCGCACCATTCGTACAGCGAGATACAGATTCTTTGCGCAGTCGCTTGGACTATCGTCTCAACAATAATATGAGTTTGTCGTATATCGCTGGTGTGTCAAAGTTCAGTGGTTCTTCTAACTTTGATCAAGACGGTGGTGTGGCGATCCCAACCAGTTTTGCGACTGGTGCAGGCTATCAAGCAAACAATACGGTATCTTCAAATTACTTCAACTACAGTCACGAAGTGGAATTGCAATCGACAGGCAAGCGTGAAGTGGATTGGCAATTAGGCGTCTATTACGCAGCGGAACGCAATGACATTCGTTTCGATATTCCTATCTTTAATGGCACGCAACAAGGTACAGTGGGTTGGCAGGGGTCTTTCATCCAGCCAAAAGAAACCGTCGCTTCTAGTGCAGCCTTTGGACAGGCGACATGGAATGTCGATGATAGTTTGCATTTGACGGGCGGTTTGCGTTATACCTCAGATAAACGTACTAACGTTGGCGGTAACGGCTACACCTGGAATTACGATGCGACGGTGCCACAAGTGCCATTGAATCCCAATATCGATCCACGCATTCCTGGCCAAGGGTACAGCCCAGGTAAGCCTTCTAATGATGGTGTTTACACTGGTAGCAAAATGACGGGTCTATTGCGTTTGGCCTACGATGTGGACAAGAATAATATGCTGTACACCAGCGTATCGACGGGCTACAAATCGGGCGGTTTGCAAGATGGTGGTAAGACTTATGGCGCTGAAACCCTCACTAACTATGAATTTGGCACGAAGAGCACATTCTTAGATGGGTCATTGCGTATCAATAACGCGATTTACTATACCAACTTCAAAGACTTTCAATTCAGTGCGCCAGTCACCAATCCAGATGGAACACGTGGTTTGGCAACCAGCAATGCTGAAGGCGCGAAGATCTCAGGTTTTGAGTCTGAAATCGCAGCACGCATCACACCCGATGATCGTTTGCAAATGACCTTCGCCATCACGCGCGCTAAACTCGGTAAATTGATTGGCGGCACGAACGACTATGCTTTGCCAGCGTGTAAAGTGCCGGGCATTAGTACCTGTCTTGATGTCACTGGTAACACCATGCCGCATGCTCCACGTTTTGCTGCACAGTTCCAATATCAACATATCTTCCATATGGCCGATGGCGCAACGCTAACGCCGCGTGCAAGTATTCATTACGAAACTGAAACTTGGTTAAGTGTGTTCAACTTGGGTGAAGGCGATAAGCAAAAAGCCTACAGCCGAGCCGATATTGGTTTGCGTTACGAGTCAACCAAAGGGTGGTGGTCTGACTTCTTCGTTCGCAATGTGGGCAACAACAATATCAAAACCAGTGCCGGGAATGCCGGTGGTGCGTGGGTAGCACAATACTTACCGCCGCGCACGGTAGGCGTGAACTTTGGCTACAACTTCTAATTGTTGGAGAAGATGTTCAAGGTCCTTTGACTTTGAACATCGACCACATTGGCAGAACCACGCCTTTTTGTAAGGAAGGCTGAGCACGTGCATGCAGTATGGGCACGCTCAGTCTGCCTTAGACTCGCACTACGGTGCATGATCATCGAAGCAGAACATGAATTCATTTACCAAATTTCCTCAAGACTTTATCTGGGGCGTTGCTACCAGTGCCTTTCAAATCGAAGGGGCAGCGACTGCCGATGGCAAAGGTTTGTCTATCTGGGACACCTTTTGTCAAAATCCCGCCAACATCAAAGATGCCAGCGATGGCCTGGTCGCCTGCGATCACTATCATCGGTATCGTGATGATGTTGATCTGATCGCTTCTTTAGGATTGGACGCTTATCGTTTTTCAATGGCATGGTCGCGGGTACAAGCGCAAGGCAAGGGGGCTTGGAATGAAAAGGGCTTTGATTTCTATGCTCGTTTAATTGATGCATTAGCCGAAAAGAACATCGCCCCCCATCTGACTTTGTATCATTGGGATTTGCCTCAAGCTTTGCAGGAAGATGGTGGTTGGTTATCGCGCGATATTCCAGCGCGATTTGCTGATTACGCTGCTGAGGTCGCACATCGTTTTGGTGATCGTGTCGCTAGTATCGCTACCCATAATGAGCCCTGGTGCACCGCCAATCTTGGTTATGGCAATGCGCAATTTGCCCCCGGTGTTGCAGATGCCAAGCAAGCGATACAAGTTTCCCATCATTTGCTGTTATCCCATGGCCTAGCGATGACAGCGATGCGCGCGCAACAAAGAACAGCGAAATTAGGTATCGTCCTCAATCAATGGACAGCTGATGCTGCTACGGACAGTGAACAAGATCGCGCCTTGGCGGAGCTTGAATATGCGCGCTCGGTACAATGGTTTATGGATCCTATTTTCAAGGGACGCTATCCCGAGCTCGCTTTGCGCGCTCACGGTACCAATGCGCCTATCGTGCATGCCGATGATTTCAAACACATACAACAGCCTATCGACTTTCTTGGTGTTAATTATTACTTCCGCGCTTTTTGTAGTGCCGAAGATCCGCCGCGTCAACCGCCGTTGGAACATGGACGTACTGACATGGGATGGGAGATCTATCCGCAAGGTTTGACCGAGTTGCTCCTGAAATTGCAGGAAGAATATCCATTGCCTCCAATTTATATTACCGAGAACGGCATGGCGAATCCCGATGAAGTTGCACATGGCGTCATTCCTGATGTGGCTCGTATTGACTATGTGAGGAATCATCTAGCTGCTTTGTTTCAAGCGATGGCGAAAGGGGTGAATGTACGTGGTTATTTCTTATGGAGTCTGCTCGATAATTTCGAATGGAATTCGGGTTATTCGAAACGGTTTGGTATCGTCCATGTCGATTACGCTACGCAGCAACGTACTTTGAAGGACAGCGCTTATTGGTATCGCGGATTCGTCGCTGAACAAAAAGTACGCTAGTGGTGCAAATGGATTACAAATAAAGTACATTCAGAGCCTACCTTTTTCAGGTATGCTCGACGCCATCGAAAAACGATTTGGCAAAAAAAGAGAAATATAAAAATACGGAGACAAGCATGCAAGACCAAGCCAAAACCGCTGGTGCCGTGAATCCATTGTTTTGGGTTCCGACAGCTTATTTCACGATGGCACTCGGCTTTATGATGTTGACCAACGTCACCTCAACCATGTTCAAAAACTTGGGCATGAGTAACGGTGAAGCAGCCGGATATTCTAGTATGTTTATCTTGGCCTACACCATCAAGCCTTTGTATGCGCCGTTCGTGGAAATGTATCGCACCAAGAAATTTTTTGTCTTGTGCGCACAATTGATGATCGCGCTTGGTTTTGTCGGCGTTGGTTTAGCCATGTCTTTGCCGAACTACATGGTGGTATTGATGCCGCTTTTGTGGGTCTTATCTTTTATCGGCGCTACGCAAGATATTGCCAGTGATGGGGTGTATGTGACTTCACTCGATAGTCGCAGCCAATCTTTGTTTTGTGGGATTCAAAGTCTGAGTTGGAATGTAGGGCCTATCGTCGCTGCAGGTGGTATGGTGTGGCTCAGTGGCTATTTGTACACCGAAGTTTTTCATCAAGAAAAAGGGACTTTTGGCCCCGAATGGATTGCCGCTTGGCGCATTATTTTCTTCTTGGTGGCAGGCGTCACTTTACTGATGGCCTTATGGCATTGGAAAGTGATGCCCGACGGTGAGCGCGCCAGTAATACCCCGACTTCCGTGAAAGCCACGGTCGATATTCTCAAAGATTCATTCATTACTTTCTTCCAAAAGCGCGATGTTTGGAAAATGATCGCCTTCGCCTTTTTGTTCCGTTTGAGCATAGGCTTCCTCGAAAAAATTGGACCTTTCTTCATGCTAGACCCGGCATCGAAAGGAGGGCTAGGCTTGTCGAATGAACTCTTGGGTTTGGTTTACGGCACCTATGGCTTAGCTGCAGTATTGCTTGGTTCTTTACTTGGCGGTTGGTTTGTAGCACGCGGCGGATTGAAATCGACTTTATTCATTTTGTGTTGTGCAGTGAATATTCCGAATATCACTTTCTTAATTATGAGTTGGTACTTACCAGAGAATTTGGTCTTGATTAGCGCTGGCGTGATCATTGAAAAATTCTTTTTCGGCTTCGGTTCGGTTGGCTACATGATTTATTTGATGCAAGAGCTGGCGCCGGGGAAATACACCACGACCCATTATGCATTTGGTACGGGCTTGATGGGCTTGTGTGGAATGTTGACCGGTATGGTGAGCGGCTTCCTGCAAGAATGGATGGGCTATGTTAATTACTTTGTGTTTGTGATGGTGGCCACGATTCCCTCATTCTTAGCGTGCTGGTTTGCACCATTTCATCATACTAATGCCGCAACACAAAACGACACCAATCATCTCGACCCTAGCAAGCTTTCAACGGCAGTACATTAGAGGTCTGCCTTAAGCCAGAGTATATTTTTTGTAGCGTCTGAATTATACTGCCTGATCGGCAGTGGATAATCTACTCAGTATATGCAGACGAGGAAGGATCAGACATGTTCTCTTGGCGTTGGATTGTTATTGCAGTCGTGATTTTTGGTGCTTGGCATCAGTGGCAGCAGCGCTCACAAAAGCCGATTGCTCGTTCGAATGGTGTTTTGGTTGAGCGCGATCCAATGCAAACGAACCTTGAGCGTGGTGAGATCTGGCAAAAAGATAACTACACCATTAAAGCCTTAGCAGAGTTCGACATTGAAGCCCGCGTTCTGTCTAAAGAGTTTTATAGTGTGGGGCGCGAGGCGGATTTGTCGCCCGTTGATTTAGCCTTAGGGTGGGGCGCGATGTCAGACTCTGAAGTGTTGGCAAAGCTTAGCATTTCGCAAGCGAATCGCTTCTACTTCTATCGTTGGGAAAATGAGCCGCCACGACCGCCGTCAGAAATTGCCAGTCATAGCGCCAATATGCATATGATTCCGGCGAATGACAAAATCGAAAAAATGTTGAAAGATGTCCGACCAGGTCAGGTCGTCCATCTTCGCGGCAAGTTGGTCGCCGTGAATGCGCCAGATGGCTGGCGTTGGCAATCGTCGCTGACCCGTGAAGATACCGGTGCTGGCGCTTGCGAGTTATTTAGGGTTGAGAGCGTTGAAGTACGTTAGTGCCCGGTTTGGATTCGTCAAGCTGAGTTTGGTGCAGTGAAACTCGATTGCGCCCAAGTTGCTTAGCTCGATACATTTCTTTATCAGCTAATTTTAATATTTCACGAACTTGCTTGACCTTTCCTGTAAATCTAAGACAACCGATACTGGCTGTACAGCGATGATGGATGGTCGTTTTGTCTATGGCGATATGCGACTGCAAAACAAATGGTGCGGCGATTGTCGAACGAATTTTTTCTGCGATTTCCATCAAATACGCATCAGCATGTGTTTTATCTTGATGAAGCTCATTAATTACAATCACAAACTCATCGCCGCCAAAGCGGGCCACGGTATCGACTTCACGTATGCAACTACGCAAGCGATGTGCTGCTTCAATCAAAAGTAAGTCGCCGACATCATGTCCGTGTTTATCATTGAGCGGCTTGAAGTTATCCAAATCCAACATCATTAATCCAGCGTATTTTCCGGTGCGCTTGCTAGAAATGATGGCGAGATTAATTCTGTCGTTGAGTAGACGGCGGTTGGGTAGGTTAGTTAAAGGATCGTAAAAAGCGAGGTTTTGGATTTCAGACTCGAGTTTCTTGTATTCCGAAATATCTTTGATTGTGGCGATATAGCTGATGACCTGGCCGTGATCATCAAACACAGTCGAGGCAGCGACCGAAACCGGAAAGCGTTCACCATTCTTGCGCTTGAAGACTAAATCATAATTACCTTGTTGGCGATTGAGGGTTTTTTTTATCGCCGCATTGATGCTTGCATATTCTTCTTCTGGCCAGTAGGGGAAAGGTGAGCAGGTTCCAATCAATTCTTCCCGCGTATAGCCCGTCATTGCGCACATAGCAGGGTTCGCTTCGGTTGTGTAACCCTCTTGGTTGAGGATTGAGACGCCATCGCGCATCGCTTCAATCATGCGTTTGGAAAAAATTAATGATTGCTGCAGATGTTCCTGAGTGCGTTTTTGTACACTGATGTCGACATGGGTGACCACAATTCTTCGCGGCGAAATGTTAGGCATGGCTGTTACGCGAACGAAGAACCAGCGCCGCTCCTTTGGCGAATGGCATGGGTACTCTAACTCGAAGCGTTCTTTCTTACCCTCGATCAGTTCGCGAAAATTGCTATAGAACTGACTCGCACTTTGTAGTTCTGACGACAATGACTGAATCGCATTGGTACACACTTTTAAATAATTGTCGCCTTCGTGACAGTGTTGTGGGTTGCCACCATTCTCGACATAAAAATCTTTCCAAGCCTGATTAACAGCGAGAATTTTTCCTTCGTCATCAAGTACGCAGACATTCGCTGCAATACCGTCCAAAATCGAATGCGCGAAAGCACGTGATTTTTCAAGCTCCGCTTCCATTTTCTTACGCTGAGTGATGTCATGAAAGTTGACGACGACGCGCAGTAATTGGCCCGAGCTCGCAAAATCAGGAAAGGCACTGACGATGACCCACACGACATCTGCACGATCAGGGGAGAGCACCCCAAGCACGGTTTCTCGCAGAGGTGTTAAGGTAGAAAGCACGAGGCTCACAGGATAGCGTTCTGGCGCTAAGCGATTACCCTCGGAATCAATGAAGCACCAGTTAGGATCAATAACGCGCTTACCTAGCATCTGATCTTCGCTTAAACCGAGTAATTCGGCAGCGCGATGGTTACTAAAGATGATGCTGGTATCTGGAGCATGCACGACGACACCAGTATGCAGGTTCATCAGTACATCAAGCCGGACATCGGTCTTAGATTTCGTTTTCATCTTGATTTTGCCTTGTCTCAGGGGCAGCGTCCGATTTTACAAGGATGTTTTGTACTTGTTTGATCTCTTATTTTTGCGGTGCGAAGTTCGGCAAAAGTGTTCTCTCAGCGTAGCAAAGCAAATTGAAAATTACAATGAAAATTCTGTGGTTTTCACCCACATCTGTAATGCTTTCGACAATGGATTGTCAAATTTTTCTTTCTTTAGAGCCACTTCTTGCCTATGATCGATCCATAGCTTCAAGAGCGTTTTCAGATTTACCTAATAGTTATCTACGATGTATTTCAAGGAGCCTGCCATGGATAGAAGAGATTTTCTGAAAACCTCAATCGCAAGCAGTTTGGCGATGAGCTCTTTGGCTTTTGCTGCCGATAAGAAGCCTAATTCCCAGCAATATCAGCTGCGCGGCACCGATGTCTATGGCAAGCCCTTGGATCTTAAAGACTACCTAGGACGCACGGTCTTGGTGAGCTTCTTTACCTTTGATTGCAGCGTGTGTTCACATGACTTAAAGTTAATGCGCGATTTTTATCTGCGCAATGTGAAAAAGAAATTTGTGCTGTTAGGGGTGAATATTGATCAGAACAAGAAAGATTTGGACGAGTATAACGACGCGACCACCTTAGCTTATCCAAAAGATCAACGCTTTCCTACCGTTTGGCGTTTTGCACCAGGCCATCAAGATAATTTTGGACCACTGACATCGACCCCAACCCACTTCGTTTTGAATCCTAAACATCAATTGATGTTCAAACGTGATGGAGCGTTTTTGCCTGATGATTGGGATAACTTATGGCTGACTCTGCCTTGAGCACGATTACTCAGTCTCATCGTTGAAGCGCATTATCGTTGAAACGAATTTAGCTCGCCCACATTTCATTGAAATTCTTGAACGCCCATTTTGCTGCGTCTTCATGGGCGACGATTTTTTCCCCTTTGACGTCGACGGTGGGTTTCGATAAATCGATGATTTCTGCAGGAATATAGCTTTTTGATTTGGTAGAGAAGAACACCTTGACCTTGGGCGCCACTAAAGATTTGGTTTGTTCCATGACGACGCCAAGACGTCCCGACGCGAGTCGCACGAGTGAACCAACGGGATAGATGCCAACACTACTAACGAAAGCTTGAAAAACGTCTTTGTCGTATTGCGCTTCACACCATTCGCCCATACGTTTGATGGAGTCCGTCGGCTCCCAACCCGCTTTGTAGGGCCGATTTGATGTGATCGCATCATACACATCGCATACGGCACCCATTTTCGAGAAGATACTGATTTGATCCCCTTTCAGACCATGCGGGTAGCCGCTGCCATCAATGCGCTCGTGATGATGCAACACGACATCGAGCGGAACTGCACCTTCAAAACCACTTTCTAGAAGCAAGCGATGCCCTTCGGCAGGGTGGCTTTTCATAATCTCAAATTCTTCAAACGTGAGCTTGCCTGGTTTCAGTAAAACCTCGGTCGGCATATTGGCTTTGCCTAAATCGTGTAATAGGCCTGCCATCCCGGCTTCATGGGTTTGGTCATCGTCCAAATTAAGATGGTGGGACAAGGCCACCATGAGAGCGCACACGGCCACGGAATGCATATAGGTGTAATCGTCTGCGTTTTTTAAACGCGCTAGGTTGATCAGCGCATTTGGATTGCGCATGACCGAGAACGAGATTTCTTGTACGATTTCGCCCGCATGATCGACTGAGATCGCTTTGCCCATGCGTGCTTCTTCAAACATGGACTTCACAGACTTTTTCGCTTGCGCGCAAATCTTGGCAGCTCTCTGCATTTCATCCGAAGTCTGGGTTGGCTTAGGGCGCTCAATCGTTTTTGTTGGTGGAGGGGGTAAGGCAGCTTCCGTTGCACTGCTGGTTTGAATTGGCGTTGCGGCGGTGCAGACGTCCGCGCCTTTGTCTAGATTGATCCAGACTTCCGTGATGCCGCTATCACTAATCTTTTTGATGTCGTTGGGATCAGTGATGACGAATTTTGTTCGCCAAAATGGATGATCCATCCACGAACCACAGAGTGATTGCAAATACATTCCCGTCGTGAGCTCTTCCACGGCGATCTTCTTAAGCATCTTTCGACTCCTAATCGGAACAAAGCCAATGTTTCTTCTAGTGTACCCCAGCTAAGAGTGAAGCTTACAATGCAGGACGCTATTTAACTCTTTGTTTCATTTGAAACCACAGACATCGTCAAACGAGCTCATTCATTTTGTCGCTTTGCAAATGGACATATCCTGCTTGCAGGAAGCCCTGCACGTCAGTGTTGATTTTTTGACCAGCGTCATCCGGCCAAGAACCATTCGCGGTAGCACACACACATTGATCTCGGCCATTGCGCTTGGCAACGTAGAGGCAAGCGTCTGCGATCAGAATCGCTTGTTCTTGCGTTAATAGATCAGGTCGGCTCGTTAAGAACGGATAGCACGCGATTCCGATTGAACATGTGGTTCTGATTTTTTGCTGTTCGGATATCGTATATTCGGTGGCGCCAACCGCCTGCCGTAGCCGACTAGCCCAACCTAAGGCTTCATGCTCATCATTGACGCGGGCGCACAAAAGAAACTCTTCACCGCCCCAGCGCACTGCCAGATCGTCGGCACGACAGTGCTCGCGCAAAATAGCCGCAATGCCACTGAGGATCGCATCACCGGTCGCGTGTCCATGGGTATCGTTAATGCTCTTAAAATGATCGATGTCGATCAGCACAAAGGCGTAACGATGCCCCCTAGAATTTCGTCGGTCATCCCCCGCTTTGTAGGGAACGAAATTCGACAGAGATTGCGCAAGATGGCGACGATTGCCTAAACCGGTGAGCGGATCAAGTAAGCTTATCTTTTCGATCTCGGCATATGCTTGTTCGAGCTCTTTGGTGCGCGCAAGAACGAGTTCTTCGAGTAGATGTTTTTGAGCGTTGATGCGGTTGACTCGCCAGCCGCTGATGGTTCTGACGAAGAAAAATGCCGTGATTGCATACAATAGGTAGGCAAGATAGCTACGATACCAAGGCGCTTTCACCGAGAATGAAAAACTCGCTTCATCACTGATCGTGCCATACACATTTTTAGCCCGAACGCGGAAACGATATTCACCTTCAAACAAGTTGCTGTAATCTTGGTAGTTCTCGCTATTCCAGTTTGACCAACCACTGTCATTTCCTTCTAAGAAAACCTGATACAGATTGTTTTGTTGGCCATCGTAACTGGTCGCTGCATAATCAAAGCGCAGGCGATTTTGACTGTATTCGAGTGTGGGCGACGAATACGGGCCATTGCCACCATAGATAAGACTTTCTGTGCTGCTTAAGTTACGTATCCAAGTCTCGAATTTGGCGCCATAATTTTTGGCCGAGCCTAAAGTAAAACGAAATAGGCCCTTGGTGCCACCAAACCACATCACGCCATTGGCATCGGAAGCGATCCTCTGCATGCCTTCGGCGCGTTCGCCTGTGAGCGCGCTCAGCGCTTGCGTATGCGAGGTCTTGATGCCATTGCCAACGAAAGTGACGGAACTCAACTCTTCGAAACCGGTATCCAGATTTTGCGAGAACAACCAGGTTTGTGACTGCGAGTCTTGGTAAATGCTATAGATAGGGCGAGGCGTTTCAAATAGGTGTTGAAATCGCGGATCGGGGACGAAGCGGTTACTATTTATGTCAAATTGATAGATCCCTGCACTGGTACCGAACCTTACTTCCTGGTCGATCAAATAAGCCCAATTTTTGTTTTGGCTAGGTAGACCGTCGCTCGCGCCATAGCGCGCTGTTTCAATATGTTCTTTGCCATCTGCACTCACATGTAAACGCATTCGCAATACACCTGTGCTATTACTGCCTAACCAAATGTCGCCGAACTTATCTTGTACGATGGTACGCACTTCATCGTTGATATTGGGTAGCATGCCACGTACTTGCCATTTACCATTGATACGTTCAAGTCGCATCACCCCACCGCGTACACCCACTAGCAGCTGATCTGGAAATTCTTTAGGAACTAGAAAACTGAGCGCCGTATCCGTGCCAGGCACTTTCTCAATCTTACCTTTCTCAAGGATATAAACTCCCTGGTAATTGGCGATCAGTAGGCTAGTGTGATAACTATAAAGTCCCCAGGTTGGGCCGCTTATTTCTGGAATCCTTTCGAAATGCGCATTCGCTCCCGGGACAAGTCGATATACTCCTTGGGTGGTGGCGGAATACAAGGTACCTTGATGTCGATGTACATAGAGGCTAGAGCCAACGAGACCATTATTCTCATGAAAGCGACTGAGCGGATCCGATACTTCAATCCGAGTGATACCACGATCCAATGTCAGCCACAGACCGTGATCACGATCTAAAGTCATGCCATACACGGCTTGGTCGGGCAGTCCGTTTGAACGGTCGATATGCGCTAAGAGTTTGCCGTTGGCATCAAGATGGTACAAACCGCTTTGCACTGTGCCAAAGTAAAAACTGCCATCAGGCATTTGGGCTGAGCTATAAAGTAGATTCGATTTGAGTTCGTGATCGATATCAGTCTTCCATGCTCGGAATTGGCCATCTTCATAAATAAAGAAACCTTGCGACTGAGTGCCAAGCAAAAAACGCTCGCTTGAAGTTTGACCTTTCTCCCGATTTTGCTGCGCGCTTTTCTCGGCCAGTGACAACATCACATACAAACGTTCATTGGCAAATTTCTCACCGCCGGGCACCAGCTCAAACCGATTTTCTTTAAGCTCCGTTAAACCACGCCCGGCCTCGCGCATAAATAAACGACCATTGACATAGAACGGCCATTGAAATGCTTGAGCGGGAGTCCAATGATCGACTTTGTCACCTTTGATGCGCAGCATTCGTCGAAAGCTCGAAAATATCACACCATCCTCGGTCACGAAGCAACGCCAGACATCGGAAAATTGTTTTTGCTCGTGATTCAGTTTCGACATGAGCGAGACATATTGCATGCTTCCATGCTTGTCGGCTTGTAGGTATCCGATTTCACCCACAGCGCCAACATAGATCCTGCCATCACGATCAATGGCGAGTGAACGCACCGTTGTTTGATTGCTCACTTTAATTAAGCGCCAACGCTCGCCATCGAACTCGAGTACACCATCATTATTGCCGACGTAGATCAATCCGCGTTGATCCTGCAGCACCGCCCAGTTCTGTCCCTGCGCGTGGTATTCTTGTGGCAAGAACGCACGCATCAGTGGCGTCCCGGCCTCGATCTGTTGTTGGCTTGGATTAGGATTATTCGACGTACCTGTGGTTGACGGCGTCGCACTTGATAGCGATGTCAAAAAGTACGTCAGTACAAGGACGGCGAATTGTTTAAGCAGCATGTTCAGTTTCATTTCTTGGTCGACACACTACGTCCGAGTGGCAGCGTATGAATCAGGTCCTACTCACTCGGTATTGAATTCGAGAATTGCTTCGTTTGTCGCTTCGTTAATTGTTTCGTTATTTGTTTCGCTTCTAGTTGTGTTTATTATTGTATTGGACGATGAACATCAAACTAGCATCTTGAATGTAACACTGTAATAGTCTCACTTGAAACTTTTAAGTATTTTTAACATGTGCTCAACATTATGTGGTTTTCTGGAATACTAATAGACGATTGTTGGCTGGCATTTCTAGATCTTCTATGTGCTGAAAATGACAAGTTTTGCCGAGTTCGATGAGCTCTTCGATATCGCGTATCCCCATATGACTCGCTTGGCTTTGTAGATTTTGGTGGAACATTTGATTACTCAGGCTCGTAAACTCGCCACCATAATTGAAAGGACCGTAAATAATTAACAAGGCTTGCGTCTCTAAACAATTCTGTAGACCGACAAACATTCTTTTGACTTCTTCCCACGCCATAATGTGGCAAGTGTTGGCGGTGAAAGCTGCATCATATTTCGTGTCAGGCCAATGTTCTTGGCGACCAACGTCGAGTTCGATGGGCGCAGCAATGTTGTTGAGATTGGACTCTTTCATCCATTCCACAATACTAGCGTGGTTAGCCAAGCGATCACTGGTTTGCCAGCGTAGCTGTGGTAAATGTTCCGCAAAAAAGACAGCGTGTTGCCCCGTGCCGCTGCCGATTTCAAGAACGGTTTTTGATTGCGCCAGCAATCTCAGTAGCTGTTCTAAGATTGGTCCGCGATTGCGTTCGCACGCAGCGGAGTATTGTTTTTGATTCGTTTCCATTCAAAAAACCTCTGTTCTATTGGCTAACTTGTCATGCTTTATTGTTTATAAAATCAAGCGCTGTGTTCTTTAGCACCTAAATTGACTACCGAAGGCAGCAATTATGACTGAAGACTGTTGTATCTCGCTGGCTTTAAATTGACGCGCAAAAAGCTTGCTGTCATGATGAGTTGAGGTAAGTGATGATTCCTCATCATTGCTGGTCAATACCCCCATATGTTATTTGCACCTAGTGTCAACTATTTTTCTGGAGGTTTCACAATGCAGCGCTTTTCACCTAAAAACCCTATTCTAACTCTAGCCATTTCCTCGTTGTTTTGTGCAGGAATGGCGCAAGCGCAGACGAGTGACAACAAAGCAAAAGTGCAGGCGGAAGAGAAAGCAACCGCGGTGATTGTGACAGGTACTCGTATGCCGAATCGTTCGGTGACCGATACCTCTGCTCCTGTCGACGTGATTTCAGGAGAGTCGCTACAAAACTCAGGGGTGACCGAAATTAATCAGGCATTGTCTATCGCACTGCCGTCCTTAAATTTCCCCCGACCTGGTTTGACCGATGGTACCGACACGATTCGCCCCGCAACCTTACGCGGTTTAGGGCCTGATCAAACCTTGGTTCTAGTAAACTCCAAACGCCGTCATGCATCATCACTCGTGAATGTGAATGGCACGGTTGGGCGCGGTACCGCAGCCGTCGATTTGAATACTATCCCTACCGCGATGGTAAAGAACATCGAAGTGCTGCGTGATGGCGCTTCTGCTCAGTATGGATCTGATGCGATTTCTGGTGTGATCAACTTGCGCTTGCGTGCCGATCGCGACGGCGGTGATGCGACCCTCAGTTACGGTCAACGTATCACTGAATATGATTTCATTCCGGGCACAGTGCCAACCGGTGCTACTTGGTCTGCACCAGGTACTTCACGCAGTCGGCATGATGGTGACACTACAACCGCCAGTATTTGGAAAGGTTTTGGTTTTGGTGAAACTGGCTATGTGACAGTGGCAGCTGAGTTCAAAGATCAGAAACACACCGAGCGTGGTGGCTGGGATTTCCGTCAGCAGTATCCTTTAGTGAATGGTGCTTTTGATCCGCGCGAAAAAGACTTTAATCGTTTTGATGCTTGGTATGGTGAGCCAGATGTGAAGCAAAATACTTTCTTCGTCAATGCCGGAGAAACACTCGATGGTGGCACCAAGATCTACGCTTGGTCCAGTTACCAAAGCCGCCAAGCAGTTTCTGCTGGTAACTTCCGTCGTGCTTTGCAAGATCAAAATGTGATCTCAATTTATCCGAATGGATTTTTGCCTTTGATTGCCCCGAAAGTTGATGACTTTAGTGCGACGGTAGGCACGTCTTGGTTGGTTGGCGCATGGGACATCGATGCATCGCTCGGTTACGGCAAGAATAAAATGCAATTCACCGTCAAAAATAGTTTAAACCGATCGATTGGGCCAACTAGCAAAACGGTATTCAATGCAGGTGGCTTTGCTTATGATCAACTCGTATTTAACTTGACCGCAGTGCGTACTTTCGACCTCGGACTTGCCTCACCGTTGAGTTTTGCCACTGGCTTCGAGATGCGTCGTGAAGGCTATACATTGACTGCGGGCGAGCCCGATTCGTATCGTTTTGGCGGAGAGAAGTTAGCCAATGGCACGCCAACAGCACCGGGTGCGCAGGTATTTCCAGGCTTTACGCCAGCCAACGCTTCTGACAACAGCCGTAGCGCTGCCGGTGTCTTCGTCGATGTAGAAGCCAACTTGACCAAAGAATGGCTGGCGTCGGCCGCAGCACGTGCCGAAAATTATTCTGACTTCGGTAGCAATGTCACAGGGAAGTTGACCAGCCGTTATAACTTCAGCAAAGAATTTGCCTTGCGCGCCACGGTGCAAAATGGCTTCCGTGCGCCATCGCCGCAACAACAATTCTTTACCTCAACCGCGACCAACTTTATTAATGGTGTGCCGTTTGAAATCACCACTTTCACCCCGAATTCCGCAGCAGCGATCGCTCTTGGTGCGAAACCGTTGGAACCAGAGAAGTCAGTGAATCAATCCTTGGGCGCGGTATTTAATTTCGGTAAATTTGGCCTGACAATTGATGCTTACCACATCGATATTACGAACCGCATTGTGTTGTCGGAAAATTTAACGGCGACCAATGTGCGTAACTATCTCACTTCTCAAGGCTTTGTCGGAGTTGGTGGTGGGCGCTTCTTTATCAATGGTGTCGATACCAGCACGAAAGGTTTGGATATCGTCGCCAACTATTTAATGTTGGCTGATGGCGCGGGTAAGTTTGATTTCACTTTGGCAGGCAATTTCACCCAGACTAAAGTCACGAAAGTGCCAAAAACAGCGCAACTGTCGGCACTATCTCCGGCGCCAATTCTGTTTGATCGCGTCAACGTTTTGGCTTTTGAAAAAGGTCAACCGCGCAGCAAAATTAACGCCAGTGTGGATTGGAAGTTAGATCAATTCGGTGCAACCGCACGAGCAACACGTTACGGCGAAGTGATTGACCCAGGTACGACAGCAGCTTTGGATCAAGTTCTGTCGCCCAAGACTTTAGTTGACCTTGAATTCCGCTACAGCATCAATAAACAATGGAAAGTGGCGGTGGGTGCAGACAATGTGTTTGACACCTATGCTGATCCACGTACCCCAGCCTTGAACACCAACGGTGCAGCGAGTTTTTCTAACTATTCCCCGTTTGGGCGCTCAGGTCGCTTTGTCTATGGCCGCGTGACTTATAGCTTCTAAGTTTGTGTTCACTAGATGGATATGAAAGGGCGGGGAAACCTGCCCTTTTTTTGTGATCGCCATACCGTCGTAATGAAGCATTTACTTACAAATCCTTGCTGCGAAATCTTGTTTATTCATCTAGAATGTCGCCTGCGTTTGGCATAATGCAAGCGTAATTAGTTCAATTTCAAAAGAGGATGAATTCAATGAAAAAAGTTTCTGGCTTAATGCTGCTCATGATCTGTATCGCGATGTCTGCTTGCAACAAAAAAGCACAAGATGCTTCTGCCAGCGCAGCAGCTCCAGCACCAGCACCAGTAGCGGCAGCGCCAGCTCCAAGCGCTAGCTCCGCACCAGTTGAGTTGACGCCAGAGCAGGAACAGATGGAGAAGAAAAAAGCCTTGCTTGAATACGGGATGATGGAAGATCAGTATCTCAACGATACAAAAGGGCAGTGGGCCGCGAGCGCGAAGGCGAGTTCAACTTTTGGTGATGATAGAAAGAATGTCTCTAGCGTCAATCAAGGTTCCAACGTGGTCGGTGCACCAGACGGTAAGACTTGGAGCAATAATCAACAGGATATGGGTTTTGACTGGTTGGAATTAAGCTATGCCAAACCAATCAATGCAACTGAAGTTCGCGCTGTATTTCTGGGTAAGCACGCGACCGAATCGATCAGTAAGCTCGAACTGCAAGATACCGACGGCAAATGGAATACCGTGTGGTCAGGTATCAGTGATCAGAAGGAAGAGCGTCGTGGTGAACGTACATGGTTTGTGAAGAAATTTGATAAGACAGCATACAAGGTCAAAGCCGTAAAATTAACCTTTGCGAACAATTTATCGCATGGATATAAAGAAGTAGAAGCGGTTCAAATTGTAGGCGAGTAAGCTAACTGCGCTGACTGAGTTGTCAAAAAAAGTCTCACCACGGTGAGACTTTTTTATTGGGTAGTGGCAGCAGAGTCGACCAAACTAATCCAAGAAACGATTGAACTGCTCGATGTCGACGGGTTTGCCGAACAAATAGCCCTGATAGTGAATGCAACCTTTGTTTTGCAACAGTTCGCGCTGCGCTTCAGTCTCCACTCCTTCTGCGATGACATCAATACCTAGGCTTTGTGCCATGGTGATGATGGTTCGAACGATGGTGCGGTCGCTGGCATTGTTCTCCAGATCTTGAACGAAAGAGCGATCTATTTTTAACTGCTCTAAAGGCAGCCGCTTTAGATATTGCAGTGAAGAATATCCCGCACCAAAATCATCCATAGAAAAACCAATGCCGACGTTATTCAGTCCTAGCATGGTTTGTATCGTCTCTTCCACATCTTCTAACAGCACGCTCTCAGTAATTTCAAGTTTGAGTAAATGAGGTGGCACTTGGTATTTCTCAATCAATGCTAGCATGGTGCTGGAAAAATTCTTTTGTCGAATTTGTTTAGCGCTGATATTCACGGCTAGCACTAAGTTGCAAGCCTTAGGATTATTTTGCCAAGCTTGAATTTGCTGGCAGGCAGTTTTCAATACCCATTGGCCTATCGGCAGAATTAATCCAGTTTCTTCAGCGAGAGGAATGAACTCGAGCGGTGATACCGTGCCAAGTTCGGGATGATGCCAGCGGATCAGTGCTTCGGCACCTATCGCTTGGCGCCATGCATCGACTTGGATTTGATAATGCAAACGAAACTCTTGACGTTCGAGTGCACGGTGTAATTCAGCATCGAGGGTGGCGCGCTTGATCACCGACTGCTGCATAGACGGATCGAAGAAGCTGAGCTGATTGCGCCCGCCTTTCTTCGATTGATACATAGCGATATCGGCTTGTTTAATGAGTTCATCGACATGTTGCACATTGCCGAGAAATAAAGTCGCGCCAACGCTGGGTGTGCAACGATAATCGTGAACACCGAGCGCATACTCTTCATCGAGGTGGGCGATAATTTTCTTGGCCACGATTTCGGTCTGTATGGCGGCCTCTTCGCTGTGTTGACTTAATTGTTCCAGCATCACCATAAATTCGTCACCACCGAGCCGTGCTACGGTATCGCATTCACGTACGCAGGACGATAGGCGCCGCGCGACCTCTTCGAGTAGCATGTCGCCCATGTCGTGACCTAATGTATCGTTGAGCGTCTTGAAGTCATCCATATCAATAAACAGCAGTGCCCCGTATTGTTGGCTGCGATCTCCACTGGCCATGGCATGCTTGAGCCTATCCATGAACATGCGTCGATTTGGCAATTTTGTGAGTGAGTCGTGATAGGCCAAATAAACCAATTGTTTTTCAGTGGCGCGAATTGAAGTGAGGTCAGAGATGGTATGCACAAATTGGATTGCTTTGCCTTCCTCATCCCGCACTACGCATACTTGCTGTAAGGCGTTAAAAACGCGACCATCGTTGCATTTGCAGACGCCTTCGCTAGTCCAGTTGCCATTTGTCGATGCCGCCAGTTCTTGATAACTGGGGTCACTATCCTGCCGCACGATTAAGAATTCTTCTGGGGTTAGGCCGAGTATATTGCCAAGGTCGTAACCTGTAAGCTTGCTGAATGCTGGATTAACCGAGATCAGTTTGCCTTCTGAATCAAGGATCATGATGCCTTCAGCGATAGTGCTGTAAACGACACTTGCTTGCCTTAACTTGTCTTCGATCTCTTTTTTGATTGAAATGTCTCGAATGGCACCAACGATGACACTGGTTTCGTCGAGACGCTCGCGTCGATTTCCATATAGCTCTAACCACGCGTATCCACCAGTTTCACGGAGGGCGCGAAAGCTGATGTGGAAGAAACCCCGTTTGCTCAGATGATTTTCTAACTTGCTGCGGTCTTCAGAATGCACCCTCTCTAACATCGCGTCTAGTCTGGTGGTGACAGGGCATAGCATGCTGCCACAAATACGTTCAAAGCGAACATCGCCCTTAATTTTGTCGAGTTGCGATTCCCATTCCCAGATACCCAACTCTGCGGCCTCTAAGGCTAGAGCTAAACGCTCCTCGGATCGAGCTAAGGCCGCCTCGCTATCATGACGCGATCTGGCGACCTGTAATGTGGCATACAGCTCTTTGCTATGGTAAGGCTTCATGAGGTAACCAAAAGGGCGACATGCTGCCGCCCGATTGACTGTTTTCTCATCGACATAAGCGGTCAGAAAAACGACTGGTATTTTCCAGCCATGGTAAATGGCGTCGCAGGCTTCTATGCCATCAATCTTGCCTTGTAAGTGAATATCCATCATTACGAGCGTCGGGCTGTGTTTAATCACTGACTCAATCGCTGACTCAAAACATTCGCTGATGGAAACGACTTCATGCCCCATCTCTTCTAAGGTATGCTGTAAATCCAGCGCCACGACGGGCTCGTCTTCCACGATCAGTATGCTTTCAGTGAACATATTAATTTTCCTCTACAGCGGTGGGGATATCAAAGAAAAAACGGGAGCCATTGGCGTCACTACTATGGTGAAGTTTTGCTTTTAATTGTTGTGCGAACATCGGTACTAATTGGGTGCCCAAACCCTTGCGGCTCTTCCACTCAAAATTTTCTGGCAGTCCAATACCGTTGTCGGCGACGATTAGTTGGAAGTGAAGGTCGTCAAGATTCATTAAGCGAATCGAAATCGTGGCGTTTTCCGTTCCGATAAAAGCATGTTTGTAGGCATTTAGAATTAATTCGCTGACGATGAGGCCACAGGGAATTGCTCTTTGTGCGTCGAGTAAAATTTTGCGTTCTGGCTTGTCAAACTGTATTGCTACCGCCATCTGATCGTCATCGTAACTTGCGTGAGATAGCATTGCTAGTTGTGATAAATACAGAGCAAGGTCGACCTCTGCCATATTGCCTGATTCATACAAAAGTTGGTGTACCAAGGCCATTGATAGCATTGCTAGTTGTGATAAATACAGAGCAAGGTCGACCTCTGCCATATTGCCTGATTCATACAAAAGTTGGTGTACCAAGGCCATTGCTCTAATTTTTGTTTGGCATTCTGAAAAAGCGGAAGCAACTTCTGGCGAGGCGCGTCGAGCCTGCATATTGAGCAAGCTGGAGACTATCTGTAGATTATTTTTTACTCGATGATGAACTTCATGCAGTAAGGCTGTCTTGTCTTGCAGTGCCTGAGAAATCTGTTTGCGTTGTGCATTCTGCACTGAAATGTCCCGCGCTAATTTGCAAGCGCCGATGACCTTGCCAGATTTGTCACGGAGCGGCGAAATGGTGACGGCAACATCGATCATGCTGCCATCTTTATGGATGCGCACGGTTTCGAAGGAAGGGACTTTTTCACCGCGTCAAATGCGTGCTAACAGATGCTCTTCCTCGCCCACGCGATCGACTGGAAATAAGGTGGTGATATGACGACCTAGCGCTTCCTCTTCTGTGTAACCCAAGAGGCGGGTTGCAGCCGGATTCCAAGCGGTAATCACACCATCTAATGTTTTAGTGATGATGGCATCGTCGGACGCGAGAATAATCGAGTGGAATAGCTCCTCAGATTTCTGTAAGGCTTCTTCGCTTTGATGGCGTTGTGAGATGTCATTCGCAGAAGGAATGAGATGGGTTATTCTGCCTTCGCCGTCACGCAATGGCGCGAGCATGAAATCTAGCCAAGTGAGTTGCCCATCCCGGAGTTGCACTTGTATATCGTGCCGAATAACTTCGCCATTTAAACAAGCTTTGATGTCGTTTTGGATTTGCTGTTGCAGATCAATATCATGCTGGAACCAATAGGTGTCCCATACTTTTTTACCCGCCACCTCGTCGATGCTGAGGCTCGCAGCATCCAGAGGGGCACGGTTTGCGTGTGATAATGTGCCGTCTAACTCCAAGACGCCAACAAAGGTGAATAAATTATCGAGCACGTTTAATAAGCGGTGCTGACTTGCTTCGAGCATTTGTTGCGCGAACTGATCGACTTTTGAATCTTGGATGATACCGATGATCCCTATGGTTTCTTGCTTGTCGTTTTTCCACGGATAATACGAAGCGATTCGATGCAGGGTGTAACCATCGATCAGGGTTTGCTTACTAATAATTTCTTGGTTGAGTAATGGAATGCCATGATCTAGCACGAACTGCAATTTGGGTTCAATAATCGGTGCAGCCAATGGCAGAAATTCGCAGAGTCTTTTACCGAGTTGCTCTTCTTTTTTTAGTTGGTTGTTCTTTGCGTGTCTATCATTAATGAATCGCAAGCGAAAGTCGCGATCAAGGATCACGATGCCGATCGGTATTTGATCGATCAATGTAGAGATAAGCGATTCGAGTTCGCTGAAGGACATTATTTGCATACAAATGTTCCCCTACACGCAGATTAGCTTGGCACTAGAGTCGTGCTTTTCTGCATTATTTCCCAATGGAATTTCTCGATACTAACGCGCTTTCTTGTTTTATGCCACGCATTAAATGTAGGTGTAACTGCATAACTTTTTTCAGTCAAAAGAGGCGATAAATTATTCGATTGATATATCCACGGTTACATGTAAAAAGCCGACAATCTCCTCCCATAAATTTATTGATGGCTCAATTGTGAAGCGTCTCGATCTACACCTTCCGCATTTATAATTGAGGTTTTCTATGAACTGGCAGAGCTACGTTTCGAAATAGAGCTTGCTCTGTCAACATTACCCATTTTTTTGAGATCATCATGACGACAATCATCTACCACAATCCAAAGTGCGGTACCTCACGCAATACCTTGGCGCTAATTCGCAACGCGGGGATTGAACCGGAAATTATTGAATATCTCAAAACACCGCCAACAAAGGATGAATTGAAGGATTTGATCGCAGCAACGGGGAAGCCCGTGCGAGATATCATGCGCCAAAAGGAAGCTCAATACACTGAGCTGCAGCTTGATGATGCGAAGTGGTCAGATGATGCCTTGATTGATTTGATACTTGAGCATCCGATTTTGCTGAATCGGCCTATCGTTGTCACAACTCTAGGCACGCGTTTATGTCGACCGTCAGAAGAGGTGCTGGATATTTTGCCAGCACCGCAGCAGGGTGCTTTTACCAAAGAAGATGGTGAAAGAGTGATTGATGAGAATGGCCAGAGAATCTAATTAAGGATTCTTTTTCTCTACCAATTTTGCATGGATACTTGGAATTTCCATGACGGCGGCAGATCCATACCACGGGTGGAATTCAGCGATCATTTCGCCTTTGATAATGACAGGATCGGTCGCGGTTAAGTCACGTGCTTCGTCGACGCTGGCAACGGCAAAAATAAATAGACCGCGCCATCCTTCTTTACCATCGAAGGGGCCGGCTAACACGAGTTTTCCAGCATCAGACAGTTTTTGCATATTGGCGAAATGTCCGGCGAACATGTCGTCACGCTCTTTCCCAGCCGGTACTTTAATCGGGCCTGTTTTTAATACGACTAAGACATATTGGCGCATGCCGCGCGCGTCTGCGCCGAGCCGCTTAGCTAAGGCTGCATCGTAACTATCCGTTTGCGTTTGTGCGATGGCCTCGCCTTGCATGCCACCTAAAGAGAGACTCAGGCATAGGCCAATGAGGCTGAAAATTTTTCTCATGGGGTTTCTTGATAGTAGGTTGATCTAAAAGTTTTAGCATAGCAGCTTTGCAGTTGGATGTTGAGTGAAGAGGAGGGGGGGCAAAATGGCGGCGATATTTTTTTGCAATCAAATATGAGATTGCCGCGCTCAAATATGTGGCAGGGAATCTACAACTCTTGAGATTGATTGTCATTGTTGCAGCGAAATGAAGAGAAGAACTGTGCTTTACTTGTGTTTGGCTGCACAATTGTCGAATCAGTAGTGGGCACCAATCGTTTTGAAGTATTGCCATGGGAATTGTGTGAAACAGATATCGACAAGGTTGAGTGTTTTCAGGATCCTGACAAAAGCGGCCACAGCGGCATTTGCTTTTGCTGCTCTATCTTCTCAAGCGTTTGCTGCTTGTAGTCGTACTCTAAACGTTCCCATCATGCCTTCTGGATTGACGGTAATCGCGAAGGACAAAGGGTTCACGGGTATCGTTCCAGAATTTCTTGAGCAGGTCTCACAGCGATCTGGTTGTAAATTTTCATATCACTTAGTGCCTAAAAGTCGACAAGAAAACTTGTTTGAGAATGGACAAGCAGATCTATTGTTGACGGCAGTGAGGACCTCTCGCCGCGATCAATTTGGTGTCTTTGTTCCATTGGTGCAGTTGAGAGCCGCATTGATCTCGATCGAGAATAATCAAGCGGCTGTTCAATCACTGAAAGAGCTTTTAGCGAATACAACAGCAAAATTGGTCGTCGTTCGAGGGTTTGACTATGGACCTGCTTATCAGTTGATCGTCGAAGAAATGCGACGCGAGGGCCGGCTTTTGGTAGAGGCCGATACGGTCTCGGTAATACGCATGCTGAAAGCTAATTCAAACTATACGACGATCATGGCACCGACCATATTCGCCGGTACCTTGCAAACTGAAGCTAAACTTAATGATTTGCTTGGCAAGATCCGCTATGAAAGATTGGAGGAGCTACCTTGGACGGAGAGTGGGATCTATATCTCGACGCGCTCCCTCAACGAAAGCGACCGCTACTTGCTTAAAACGACGATGGACAAATTGGCGCAAAGCGAAGCCGTTTGGAAAGCATATCAACAGTACTATCCCGTAACGGTAGTCAAATTGGGTTTGCGCCCACGAGACTCAGGGCATTGATTTTCACGCAGTACAAAGCGGTTGTAGCAGGATAAGGATATTACGGCGTTTTAGCGTGCCTGAATCTTCACTCTTCTGCACAAGGCGGCCACAGCTTGTTACACTGGTAATCATTACTTTACCTTTGCTTATCATGGATACTCTGGCCACTTACACCTCTCATTTTTGGTCGGGTGCTGAACTCGGTGCAAATTCCATTATTTTTTTGAACTTACTGGGTGCGCTTCTGCTTGGTTTCGTGGTTGGCTATGAACGTGCCTATCATGGAAGAGCGGCTGGCATGCGAACCTACGGATTGGTGTGCATGGCTTCTGCTGCCTTAGTGGTGTTGGCGGGTTACCCAGATTATTGGTTTGGTGGAAGGGCGATCAGCCCGGTCGGAATCGATCCGTCGCGCACCATACAGGGTATTGTCACGGGGATTGGCTTTCTCGGTGCTGGTGTAATAATGAAGGACGGCTTTAGTATTAGCGGTTTAACAACGGCTGCTTCCTTGTGGGCGTCTTCAGCGATTGGTATTTTGGTTGGGGTTGGCTTTTACGCAGCTGCAATCTTGCTGGCTTTTCTGTCGGCCGCTTGTATGATTTGGGTCTCAAAATTGGAGATGTGGCTGCCGTCGCGTCAAGCCGTATCCGTAACCATGCAATTTCGAGAGGGATTTCAAGCGAACGAGGCAGAAATTCGCCGCCTGGCTATCGAGCGCGGCTATGAAGTCGCTGCAAGCACGCTTGTGATTACATGCAAAGATGGGGTCACTGAATGGAAATTTGTGGCAGTTGCACTCAATCGACACCAAGCAATTACCATCAGCGAGCTTGCTGCAGAGTTTTTGAACTTCGAGGGTGTGCTTTCATTTCAGTTAGCGCATGCACGTAACTAGTTGATCGGAAAACACTTTTTTCAATGTCCTTACAACGTTCGGCGAACGGACTCCAAAAAAACATCAAACACTTTCGAAAAGGGTGTTGACAGCCTAAAGAAACATCTCCATAATTCGGGGTTCCCTGGGAGGGGTGGCCGAGTGGTTAAAGGCGACAGACTGTAAATCTGTTCTCTCTGAGTACGCTGGTTCGAATCCAGCCCCCTCCACCAGGCAGAATTTCGCGGCTGAGGTCAAGTCGAACTAGTTTCGTATGCGGGTGTAGCTCAATGGTAGAGCCGAAGCCTTCCAAGCTTAAGACGAGGGTTCGATTCCCTTCACCCGCTCCAAGCTTAGAGTTTGTCTCTGCATGTGTGTTGTGCAAAGAGCTGCCCTTGTAGCTCAGTGGTAGAGCACTCCCTTGGTAAGGGAGAGGCCACGTGTTCAATCCACGTCAAGGGCACCAGGTAGTTTATTTCATCGTATTGCAATGTTTTATCGGGCGTGTGCCTGATAGTTAGAAATCGCTCATCAATCGTTAGGAGTTTAAAATGGCAAAAGGTAAGTTCGAACGCACCAAGCCGCACGTTAACGTCGGTACAATTGGTCACGTTGATCACGGTAAAACTACATTGACAGCAGCGATCGCGACAGTATTGTCTGCGAAATTCGGTGGTGAAGCGAAGAAATACGACG
>CANHZI010000048.1 GCA_947464955.1 Oxalobacteraceae bacterium | reverse complement strand
TTTGATGATAGGGTTGTTAGTATGTAGCATGAGAGTTACCTTTCTTTGGTTTAGTAGGATTCGACACCCATATCTAAACCGGTAACTCTCATCTTTTCAAGTCGATGTGTCAGATCGAGTCTGAACTAATACACTTAGTGCGCCTTTTATTTTTCTACCGAAATGCCTTCTACACCAAGGAAATCTCAGTCATTTTGTTTGAGGACAGTTAAGTCTCTACTTTAGACGTCTCTGTTGCGATGTGATTGGCGAGATTGTTTTCGAGGCGCGCTTTCTTGTCTTGGATTTCTTTGAGGAGCCGCTCCGCATGTTTGCGTTGACTTGGCGGCGCATCATGTATGACTTCTTCGAGAAGTAAAATGGCACCTTCGCTATCACCCATTTCTGTATAAGCAACAGCAAGTTTGATGCGAACTTCGAATGGCGAGAGCAAAAATTTATCTTCGCTAGGTTTGGCGGCTTCGATCGTTAAGCTCGGTTTGAGTGCTGGCAGGCTAGGTACTTCAGCTACCGATGGGATGGCGGCATCTAAGGCACCAAACTCGGGTGTAATCATCGCTTCGAGCTTGCTGGACTTGATCTTGCTATTGCCGTAGCTGAGGCTACTATCAATTTTCAAGGCTGGTTCAGCTCTTGTTGTGGCCGTTGTGTTTTTTTGCTGACCGTCGTTCGCTGAAATTTGTGCTTCGCTCACTTTATTCGTTGGCAATGGTACAAACAGAAACGCTGCGCGTTCCAATTTTTTCAACTGCTGTAGATCGCGTGGTCTGTCTTCGGTGCGGGCAAGCTCAAGTAAATCTTCTAAACTTTGGTAAATGGCTAAATCGAAGCCTTCTCTTGGATTGATACGGGAATTACTTAGTAGGCGCTCAAGATAAACCACAACATCGTCGGATTGCCACAATTCGAGGATCTTGTTAATGACATGGGGAAAATCGCTCAATTGTTTTTGTTCGACTTCGCCCAGCATTTCCCAAGGTTCTAACTTGAGGTTGAATAGTTTTTTGATGTCTTTATAAACCTTTTCATAGCCATCAGCGTCATTGTTTGCGCGACAGCTGTCGAGCCTAGCTAACATCGCACGAGGTGATTCTGGTTTGGCGGCAACCGCTTTGCGAGCTGCAATGGCCGCCGCATAGGGCAGTTGTTTTTCTGGTGAGGCTGTCGCTTGGGGCGTGTCCTTGCTGGCACTCTCTTCGGCGGAGTCGCTAGGCTTATAGACGCGTAACCAAGAGTCAACGTAACCTTTCACTGCGAAAAATTCATCAGGTGACTTTTGCTGATTGGCTTCAGCATCAATATTGCTGGACGTTGTGTCCTCTTGTTCCGCCGCGGCTGCTGCGGCAGCGGCTTGTAGCGCATCTGCTTCGATTTGTGCGTCAACCGCAGCGCCAAATTGAGAAGTCGAGTTGAGTTCTTCTACAAAATAATCACTGGAGATATTGGTGGTTTTCTGGCGAGTTAACTCTCGGCGACTATTGGCTTGTAAATTGAGATCGTGATCAAGCTTGGGTTCGGAGCTTGGCATTTCGACCGGCATTTGAAAGCTAGAGACACTGGTATTGCTTGCTAGTTGGGTGGTGTCTACTAAATTAAAAAATGAGTCTTGAAAGTTGCTGAGCGTATCGGAGATGGCTGCTAAGCTGTTATTAATCATGCGTGCTGCGTGTAATCGCCAAAAGGAGAACAGGGCGACTGCCATAGCGAGGATTAAGAACACCACGAGACTTTGCGTCCAAAAAACTTTTCTTTTATCGCTTTCGAGTAATTCGATACGCTTACGGTTGATCTCAGCATTTTCTAACAGCAAGGTGTTCATTTGCTTTTGCAATGCATCGCGCAGTTGCGCTTGATTCGCCTTTAATTCTGCTTCTGCGTTATTCGCGTTTGACCTTGTTGCACTGGTTTTTTCTTCGTAGCTAGATTTCTCAAAAGCACTGGTGTTGTCGTAACTGACTTTAGTGGGTGCCTGTATTTCGGCGTCCTGATGGGGATTGCCAGGAGCAGCGCCACCGCCGTTGGAGCCTGACGCAGTTAGACAAATGCTAATCAAGCAAGTGATTAGCGTAGTGCGAATGGAAGAAAAAAAGAAAGAGCTACGTTTCATAGCGTTCCCATCAATGTAAGGAGCAGCGATTTTAGTTGAGATTAGATGCCCACAATTAGTACATTATTAATTCTTTGCGCAAATCAAACACTATCAGAAAAATACAATTGGAATAGGGAAATGTTTCAACCAGATGCAGTGACCCAAGTACGTCAGTAACGGCTTTTTATGCCTTATCTTGAGCGATTCGAATGAATAATTTGTGATTGACTGGTATTGTTTGAGATTACTTTTGATCTCTAAATTAGTCAGAAATGCATGGGTAAAATGTTCAAATTTGAAAAGGCGAAGGAAGAACAATATGAGACATAGCGGCAGTTGCCATTGTGGTGCGGTGCAATTTGAAGTGGATGTGCCCGATCAAGTGGATGTCGAAGATTGCAATTGCTCCATTTGCCAGATGTCTGGATTCTTGCATTTGATTGTGCCGCAACGCGACTTTAAGTTATTGGCAGGGCGCGATCAGTTGAGCACTTATCGTTTCAATACGAGTGTCGCTGAGCATTTATTTTGCAAGATATGTGGCATCAAGCCGTTTTATGTTCCCCGTTCAAATCCTGATGGTATCGATGTTAATTTGCGCTGCCTTAAGACACGCCCGAGTCACGTCAACGTGCTGAAGTTCGATGGCCAAAATTGGGAGCAGGTGGGCCCTTCGTTGCGTGATAAAAGTAGATAAGGGAGCAACTAAGGTCGCAACTGAGGTAGCAACTAAGGTCGCAACTAAGGTAGCAACTAAGAGAGAAAGGGAGAAGCTAAGGGGAAACTAAGCAGACCCTAAGTTGAAATCTAAGCCTGTTGCAGACCCGCGCGGGTAGCGTGGGCATATTTTTCCCACGCCCGACTTTTCCATCGACGATACATCAACAAACCTCGTACCCATTCGTCGATAGCGAAAGCCGACCACACTCCGATTAAACCCCAGCCCCAATGCAGTCCGAATAACCACGCTAACACGACCGCGATTCCCCACATCGAAACAATACCTGCATACAGTGGAAAGCGCGCGTCGCCGGTTGCGCGTAGGGAGTTGATGACGACTAAGTTAAAGGTACGGCCAGGCTCAAGAATGAGGGACACTAGCAGCAAACTTGCACCGGCTTCGATGATTTCTGGTTTTTGACTAAACAGCGACAATAATGGTTTGGCAGCGATGACGACAGCAATGGTCATGACCACGGTCAGTGCTATGCCGACTTTAAGGCTTCTTAGCAACTGACGATAGGCGAGGTCGAGCTCACCGGCACCGACCAAATGTCCAATCATAATTTCTGTGCCGATACCAATCGAAATGCTGAGCATCATCATGATCATCGAGAGTTGCATCGCATATGTGAAGGTGGCCATCTGATCTGCGCCCATTTGCGCAATAAAATAGGTGATCACCATGAAGCTCGTCCACCAGCAGAGATTTTCTCCGGCAGATGGAATGCCGATGTGAAGAATTTTTGCAATGTTGGACCGAGAAAAAAGCCAAAGTGCATTCCATTTCAGAGGTAGTTGTATCAGATGTTTAACAAGAGCCAAATACGCTAAACACGCCAAGAAACGACTAATGACGGTTGAGAGCGCAGCACCCACGACACCGAGAGGTGTGAGGCCGAAAAATCCAAAAATAAGAATACAGTTGAGTGCGATATTGGCAAGGTTCATGCCCAAGGCGATGAGCATCACCTCCCTCGTATGGCCATGCGCACGTAAGATGGAAGCGAACACAATATTGATTGCTTCTAAAAATAAAGTTCCTCCCATGAGTGCCAAAAATGGCTGTGCATAGGGCAGCAGTTGCGCTGGTAAATGCAATAGATCCAGCATTTGATTAGAGAAAAACAGAGTCAATACGCTGATTAAAGCACCAAGGCAAATGTTAATGCCGATGGCATTGCTAGCAACGCGTTCAGCACCTACTTTGTCGTTGGCACCTAAATAATGAGTAATCACTACACTGCAACCGAGGCCAATAAACGAGAAAAGCACAATGAAGAACACCACGATTTGATTTGCTACCGAGACACCTGCCGCCGCCGCGTCGCCTAAATGACTGATCATGAAAATGTCTATCATGCCGGGCAAAATGTGCGAGAGCTGCTCTATAAAAATCGGCCAAGTGATCGCAAATAGACCGAGCTTGTGCAAGTTGTTATTGGCAGTAGATTGTGTAGAAGACATAGTGCGGGTCGCGGCTAGCGCCGTGCATCGATGTGGAAGGTTGGAACAAGTGCAGATTATACCGTGTCGATCTATTTCCTCCGTTGAGAGTAAAGGAAGCGTTTGAGAAAACGCTTGTCCTAGTAAAGCCTGTGAAGCCTGTGGCTTGCATACCACCGACAAGCAGGCGGTAGAAAATGTCCTGTATAGTACTTATCGTTCAAGCGGCACTACAGCAAAGCTGATAATCAAGATCCTTCAACATCGCCTCGAGATCCAATGAGAATCCACATCAAACAGAATTTACCTACTTTTTTCAGTGCCTTGAGTCTCATTCCCTTGAGTCTCATTTCCTGTGTGGCGTTGGCGCAAGCACCAACCATGCAAAGTGCGCCGTTAAGCCTGTTAGTGCCAGATCGCGTATTTGATGGGCACACAATGCACGCAGATTGGGTCGTTCTGATCAAGGGCAACAAGATAGAAATGGCAGGGCCGCAACGGTTGAAGCTGCCCGAAGACACGAAAGTCATAGAGTTAAAGGGATTGACTCTCATGCCAGGCTTGATTGAAGGGCATTCCCACTTGTTCCTGCATCCCTATAACGAAGTAACATGGGACGACCAAGTTTTAAAGGAAACACGGACAGAACGAACGCTACGCGCAGGCTTGCACGCCAAAGCGACCTTAATGGCGGGATTCACTACAGTCAGAGACCTCGGCACCGAAGGTGCGGGATTTGATGACTTTGGTTTAAAGCGTTCTATCGAAAAAGGCATCATTCCCGGACCACGCATGATCATCGCTAGTCGCGCATTGGTGGCGAAAGGGGCATATGGACCCAAAAGCCAAAACCCTGACCTCGACCTGCCACAAGGTGCGGCCGAGGTTTCTGGTTTCGAACAAATTAGCCAAGAGGTTCGCACCCAAATTAGTAAAGGGGCAGATCTGATCAAAGTGTATGCCGACTATAGAGTGGGACGAGATGGTGAAGCAGTGCCGATTTTTTTGAAAGATGAAATGGCACTAATGGCACAAATCGCAAATAGTGGGCGGCGCCAGTTAGTGGCACATGCTTCGACACCAGAAGGCATGATGCGTGCAATTGAAGCGGGAGCTTCGAGCATTGAGCATGGTGATGGTGGGAATGAGGCCGTGTTTCAACGCATGAAAGAGAAAGGCGTTGCTTTATGCCCAACCTTAGCGGCCGGTGACGCAATAGAACAATATCGTGGATGGAAAAAAGGCCTAACTCCAGAACCCGCACGTATCCTTGCCAAGCGCAAGAGCTTTGCGATGGCCTTGAAAGCAGGGGTGACGATGTGTATGGGCGGAGATGTCGGTGTGTATGCCCATGGCGACAATGCCCGTGAAATGGAGTTAATGGTCGACTATGGAATGACACCGCTCGAGGTCTTGCGTGCAGCAACATCAGCGAATGCAAAGATTTTTGATTATGCGGATAAGATCGGCAGTGTTCGGTCTGGTTTGCTGGCGGATCTGGTGGCAGTAGAAGGAGATCCAAGTAAAGACATCAAATCAGTGCGCAAAGTGAAATGGGTGATGAAAGACGGTACGGTGTTTCGTAATGAAAACTAAATGTGCGCACACATGAATACAACAAGATATCACTTGCTTCCTTATCTGGGGAGCTTGTTTATTGTCTTTGCAGTGGTTGCGGCTATGGGGGCTGCTTATGGGCAGCAAGTCGATGAGCATAGCCTAAAACAAGACAAACCGGCTTTGGGTTCGATTGTGAAGAAGAGACTGGTGACAACGGTCATTTCAATGGATAAACCCTACCAAGATTTGAATATCGAAGAACAGCGACTTATTCGTAGCGATTACGATAATCTACCAGAACAGGATGAACCACCTTATCCATTGAGAGGTACTCGAGAGTTAATGAGAAAAATCTCAACAGCACAGCAGTTATTGCTGGTTAAGGGCGTGTTAAAAATGACGGTGGATGTGTCGAGTACTGGCGAGGCTGAATCGGTGTCGGTGTACGAATCACCCAACTCTGATTTGACGAAAGTTGCGGCGCTCGCCTTAATGGAAGAAAAATACAAGCCTGGCGTTTGTCATGGAGAGCCGTGCAAGATGCCTTTTCTGGTTGTGATTCATTTCAAAGTGGCGCTGTAAGCAAGAGAGAGCGAAGTTGAAGGAATTTTCTTTAGAAGAATGTGGGGAAAAAGATGAAAATAGTGGCTAGAAGTTTTCTCGTTTCACTCTTGTTGCTGCCGATTATAAGCAGTCAAGCACAGACACCAACGCAAGCAGTGCCTGCGAACGCCGCATCCAAACAGATTCAAGCATCTTCCTATGCCGACTTGCTTGCACTGTTTAAAGAGTGGCGCGATTTCGAACGTCCATCTATGAAGAATGGTGCTCCTGATTACAGTAAGCAAGCAAGGCTTGCCGCTTGGCCCAAATTTAAACAGTTACAAGCGCGTTTGTTGGCGATGCGGACGCAAAATTGGCCAGTGTCACAGCAGATCGATTGGAAAATCGTACGTGCAGAAATGAATGGTTACGACTTCAATCATCGAGTATTACAACCTTGGGTGCGCGATCCTGCTTTTTATCAGAGCATTTATACTGAGCCTTCCGATACACCTGCTCGCGAAGGTCCAAGTAATCATGCGACTGTCGAGGTTTGGCGTTATCAATTTCCGCTTAGTGCATCCGATCAAGCGAAGTTGGCAGCAGAGATTTCGGTGATTCCACCCTTGTTGGCGCAGGCAAAACGCAATCTAAGCGGTAATGCACGTGATCTATGGGTGGCAGGAATTAGCACACTGGAACAGCAAGTTGTGGACCTTCAGGAACTGCAAAATAAGACGCAAGGCGCGGCATCTTCCTTCAAACTTATTCTGAACTCAGCCATGGATGCGACTAGTGATTTCGTTGTGTGGTTGCACGAGCAAGCACCGACGAAAAATGGTCCCTCGGGCATGGGTAAAGAAAACTATACTTGGTATCAACAAAACGTACATTTGGTACCCATGACCTGGCAACAAGAGGTTGACCTGCTGCAGCGCGAGCTCGACCGTGCCTGGGCCAATCTCAAACTAGAAGAGCAGAGAAATAAGGATTTGCCAGCGATGGTGGCAGCGGCAAGCCCAGAGGAGTTTAATGCCAAAGCAAATGCTGCCGCTGCAAAATTGATGCGTTTTCTACTGGACAAAAAAGTGATGCCAGTGAAACCGAACATGGAACCCGCCATACGCGAACATTTGCAAAGTTATGTACCTGAAGAGAAACGCAATTTCTTTGCGATTACCTTGCATTACGATCCGCTCGCGCTCTATTGCCATTGGTATCATTGGTTCGATCTAGCCCAAATGCGTGACGAACCACATGCGAGTCTGATTCGTCGTTCGCCCTTACTCTACAATCTATGGGATAGTCGCAACGAAGGAGTTGCGACTGGCGTCGAAGAAATGTTTATGCATATGGGCTTACATGACGATAGTCCTCGTTCGCGTGAATTGGTTTGGATTCTTCTAGCGCAACGTGCAGCTCGTGGCTTGGGATCTTTGTATGCTCACGCAAATATGAAGTCGATGGAAGAAGCGAGCCGTATGCATTTAGATTGGACACCGCGGAATTGGATGCGCAGAGAACCGCACTTACTTAAGTTTGAGCAGCATCTGTATCTGCGCCAGCCCGGTTATGGAACAAGCTATGTCGTTGGTAAATACCTCATCGAAAAATTGATGGCACAACGAGCAAAGCAATTTGAATTAGCAGGCAAAGATTTTCGCATGCAGGAATTTTTTAGGGATTTTAATGAACACGGTAATATTCCCGTCAGTTTGACCGCGGAGCAAATACTGGCAACACCGATTCAGTAGCAAGATCGTCTATCGCATTGCTGCCGCTCACAAAGCGGCATCACCGCAACATTATTTTATCCAAATCTATCACTTAGGAAAAACATGACTTCGACTATCGTCAAAAGCGATTTAGAAATCGCGCAAGCCGCAAAGCTCCAACATATCAATGAGATCGCGGCCCGTTTGGGTGTCAGCATCGACGACCTAGAACATTACGGCAAATACAAGGCCAAACTGCCTTTGAATTTAATCGATCCAGAAAAGATCAAGAAGAATAAACTAGTGTTGGTCACCGCGATTACGCCAACGCCACCAGGCGAAGGTAAAACCACGACGTCGATCGGGCTGACAGAAGGGCTTAATCGAATCGGAAAAAAAGCGACCGTGGTGCTGCGCGAACCTTCTTTGGGGCCTGTGTTTGGTATTAAGGGCGGCGCTGCAGGTGGCGGTTATTCGCAAGTGGTGCCGATGGAAGATATCAATTTACACTTCACTGGCGATTTTTCTGCGATAGAAAAAGCCAATAATTTGTTGGCTGCCCTGATCGACAATAATATCTACTTCCAAAAAGAAAGCCTAGGTATCGATCCACGCACGGTCAAATGGAAGCGTGTGATGGATATGAATGATCGCTCTTTGCGCAGCATTATTACCGGCTTAGGTGGACGTCCTGGCGGTAATCCACGCGAGGCAGGTTTTAATATCACGGCCGCCTCGGAAATTATGGCGATCTTGTGTTTGGCGGAGTCCTTTCAGGATCTGAAAACCAAATTAGGCAATATTTATGTCGGCGATACCTATGAAAACAAACCGATTTATTGTCGCGACCTCAAAGCCCAAGGCGCGATGGCAGCTTTGCTGAAAGACGCGATCAAGCCAAATTTAGTGCAGACCTTAGAAGGCAATCCAGCGATTATTCATGGCGGCCCATTTGCTAATATCGCACAGGGAACAAATTCGGTATTAGCAACAAAATTGGGTTTGTCCTTGTCGGATTACGTCGTCACAGAAGCCGGCTTTGGTGCCGATCTCGGTGCAGAAAAATTCCTCGATATCAAATGTGGATACTCAGGCTTAAGTCCATCGGCTGTGGTGATCGTTGCGACTGTTCGTGCATTGAAATATCACGGTGGACAAGATCTCAAAACACTCACCACGCCGAATTTGGAATCGCTCAAAGCGGGCTTTGCAAACCTCGAAAAACATCTCGAAAATATCGCGCAATTTGGTTTGCCAGCGGTGGTGTCGATTAATCGCTTTAGTAGTGATAGTGATGAAGAGCTTGCTTTCTTACGACAGGCATGCGAAGCGCGTGGTGCTAAGGTGGCTTTGTCAGAAGGCTGGGCAAAAGGCGGCGAAGGTACGACCGATTTGGCGCAAGCTGTGGTCGATACTGTGGAAAATTTTCATGGTCGATACACGCCTATCTACGATTGGAATAGCGATATCAAAACCAAGGTGGAAACGGTGGCGAAAAAGATTTATGGCGCGGGCTCAGTCGTGTTCCAAGCGAAAGCATTAGCCGATATCAAACATATTGAAGGCTTGGGCTTAGGACATTTGCCGATCTGTATTGCCAAAACGCAGAAGTCTTTTTCCGATAACGAGGCTTTGATCGGAAGACCTACCGGCTTCGAGTTGACCGTGCGCGAATTTGAAATCGCAGCCGGTGCTGGTTTCTTGGTGCCGATTACTGGAGCGATCATGCGTCTACCGGGCTTGCCTGCGGTGCCTGCTGCTTTGCATATCGATATTGATGATGAGGGCGTGATTAGCGGACTCTCTTGATTCACTTGCATAAAAGCCCTGAGCGGGCGCATTGCGGCGTTGCTTGTCCTCGCAATACTTCAGTATTGCTGCGGGAAGCGCCTTGCACTGCATCCCGCTCAGGGCTTTTCTGCAAAGTGAAGCGTTTGAGCGTCGTAGAACTTGCGCGCATTGCGGTGTTGCTTGTCCTCGCAATACTTCAGTATTGCTGCGGGAAGCGCCTTGCACTGCATCCCGCTCAGGGCTTTTCTGCTAAGTGAATCGTTCTTTCTTCGTTACCCTCCGCGCATTACGGTCTTGCTTGTCCTTGCAATACTTCAGTATTGCTGCGGGAAGCGCCTTGCACTGCATCCTGCTCGGGGCTTTTCTGCTAGGTGAATCGTTCTTCAGTAGTTATCCTCCTCGCATTGCGGCCTTGCTTGTCCTCGCAATATTTCAGTATTGCAGCGGGAAGCGCCTTGCACTACATCCCGCTCAGGGCTTTTCTGCTGAGTGAATCGTTCTTTCTTCGTTACCTTCCGCGCATTGCGATCTTGCTTGTCCTCGCAATACTTCAGTATTACTGCGGGAAGCGCCTTGTACGGCATCCCGCTCAGGGCTTTTCTGCTAAGTGAATCGTTCTTTCTTCGTTACCCTCCGCGCATTGCGGCCTTGCTTGTCCTCGCAATAATAGAGGTTCGCCGCGCGGACAAAATAGCGGCGCAGCTACTGCATTCCAAGTTTTGACGTTGTCTAGACATTTTATTTCTCTCAATGCTCTGAGGAGGCGTGATGCGACCTTGCTCGCTTGCCTCCTAGGATCTACAAATTTCGGGAAAGCGGCATAGTTACAAAATTATTTTTCAAGCGCTCGAGTTTGCCTTGGTAAATTTGTCTTGATTTCCGTTCTTCATGGTAACTCTTCCGAATCTTCTGCATTTCTTCTCGCTTCCAACAAATAAAAGACGGCATGATTTGCTTCTTGAAGAAGCATCAACGGAATGTCGTAAAATTGCCTTTACATCATGCTGATTTGATATTTTATTCCTTGTTCTATTTATAATTTGGTCTGCGCAATTTGTTTTTCGGCGGGCAGTTTGTATATGTTGCGCCTGACGCTACGTCGTAGTATCGCGCAAAAAAAACCAATAATTAAAAACAGGGGGAGACAATGAGAACCAATCGGAAAAGTGACCTTGCGTCATTGATTTTGCGACGCATGAGCGTTGTTGTCGGCTTATGTTACGTCGGTTTCGCGCAAGCGCAAGATGTTGCTTCATACAAAGACGAAGGTGCAAAAGTTAAGCCGTCGCAGCAAATCCAAGTCTCCGGACGCGCTGGTAATGAGAGTGCTAGCTTAAAGTCTAATGTCCCATTGAGCGACGTTCCATTAACGATAAGCATAGTTCAGACAGAGCAAATGCAGGCCCAAGGCGCTCTGAATTTGGATGCCGCTATAAAGAATGTGAGCGGTTTGAGTCAAAGTAGTACGAATAATTACGGTTACTTTAATAATTATCTGGCCCGAGGCCTGCCAGTTGGGTTTTTGCGCGATGGATTGCCCGATGGACCTGCTGTGAATGGTTACGCGCGCAGTCTGCTCGATGTAGCCCAAATTGAAGTACTAAAGGGACCTGGCTCTGCTTTGTTTGGAGCCGGGGCGCCAGGTGGTGTTGTCAACCTCATTAGCAAACGGGTAGAGCCAGTTGCTGCTCAAACATTTGAGTTCGGCTTCGGAAGTTTTCAAGAACGACACCTGAAGTTTGATGCAACCGGAAGCTTGGATTCTGCAAGCAGCTCAAATCTTGGTTCGCAAGATACCTCAGGTTTATATCGATTGGCATTGGAGTCACAAGATACTGAGGGGTATCGCGGTTTTGGCAATCGAACGCTTGAATTCACCCCGACGTTTATATTGAACTCTGGGGCGCGCCAGATAACATCACTTCAGTTTCGTCATCTCGATTCGAAAATACACAATGATTCGGTCGGAATGCCATTTCGAAATGGGAAAATTCTCGATGTGCCTCAAGAGTTTCGCTACTACACCCCATTCGCGGAAAGTGTCAGTAAGATCGATCGTTTGACGTTTAAACATCGGCATCAATTCAGCGAGGAATTAGGCTTGCACTTAAGTGTTGCTTATGGACGGCGTGATTTAGATTTCGCGCGTAATATCCCAAGTTGGCGCTTGGATAATCCTGTCAGTGGTAAGCAAATGGTAAATCGCAACTGGCGCGATCAACAAGATAGACTGAATGATAGTGCTGCACAGTTGGAAGCATCATGGCGTACTGCGATGGGTCTAAGTTTTCACGAAGTGTCATTTGGCGCAGCTTGGAGTCGCACTGCCGGGACGGCTTCTCGTCGACAGGCCTTGCTTGCTCCCTTGACGGATATTTTTGCGCCGGTTTTTCCAGAGCGAAGCAATACTGAAGTTGACAGAGCGTTTGCTTGGGACAGAAAAGTTAAGAATCAACAGTCTGGTTTGTATCTACAAGATCAGATCGCGTTGTCACCCGATTGGAAAATGCGTGCGGGATTGCGCTTCGATAAATATCAGATTGAAGATCGAGGTCAATACAATACGCTGTTCGACGCGGGGGGCGCATTCACTAGTGGGTTGACAAGCAATAAGCAATCATTCCAGAGCAAGGTGCCACTCATTAAATATGAGAGCGCCAATTCAAACGCTAATCAGTGGAGCCCTTCGCTAGGACTTGTGTATCAAGCCTCGAACACGACTGCATTGTATGGCGGTTTGGCGCGCGGTAGTTTTTCCAATTTCACAACCGAGATGGGGCGTACCGCCTTTGCTCCCGAAACTTCTAGTCAAGTCGAGTTGGGTATGAAAAGCGTAATGCTCGATGGTAGGTTTCAGCTCAACTTATCGATATACGATACCCATCGTAATGATTTCTTTCAAACAGCAAATGGTATCGCTGGGAATCTCGGTTCTTCGAACACGCAAGGTGTGGATGCGGAGTTAGTGTTGCGTCCTGAGCGCGGATGGAAGCTTCAATTAGTGTATGCGTATCAAGATGCTGTGCATACGAAGTACGTCAATGTGGTGACACGAGAGAACGATACAGGTGTGGTTGGGAAGCAGGTGAGAGGAGCTGCACGCCATCAATGGAATCTGTGGTCGAGCTATGATTTCCAGTCGCCTGAATGGAGTCATGTCGGCATTGCGGTTGGGGCCAACTATCGCGGAGAGTTTTATGCAGACTTACTGAATTCGAATCGCGCACCGAGCAAAGTTGTACTCGATTTTGCTGCTTACTACCGCCAAAAACAGTATGAGGTGCAGGTGAATCTAAGTAATCTTGGAAATGTACGTTGGTATCGTTATGCGCCTGCGGAGGGGTCTGCCGCTCCCGGAGATGCGCGAGCGATTAATGTGGCCGCCCGTTTTCTATTCTAGATTTTTTTAAACCCTTGGGGCACTTTCAAGCAATTGATATTCGATAGTGTTTGTACACTGAAGGAGGCCACAAGGAGTAGTTATATTTTGTGTTCGCAAAAGCCGTCGATGAATAATCAACGGCTTTTTTGTTTTATAGAACCACTTTATTTTGTTTCCAAAAAGAATTCATTATTTGTACAACTTTTCCGATGAAAACTGGAAATTTAGAAAAAAATATTATTCGTTTTTTTGTGATTTGTTATCGATTTTTTATACAAATACAGAAGTAATTAGAAATAAAAAATTTAAAAATAACGACTTTTTCGATCTTTATTTTGTTCTTAGGGTGAATTCTAGCGAAAGTTTTTTGCTAGATTTTTTGACTATTTACCTTGCTAGAATCGGATACCACCTTTCAAAAGAAGGTGGTGTAACGCAAATGAATGATCTTTTTCATCCAACACAAAAAAATGGGAGACGACATGAAAACAAGAATACAACGACAGAAAATCCTTGCGTTGATGTTAGGCGCGATAACTGGGATAACGCCGATGATCGGCCTTAGTGCAGACGATAAAAAAAATGAAGGCTGGCGAATTGAACAAAGACAGAAATGGGCTGATAGTGTCCGTGGATTAAATTCAGAACCAAATGCAAAACAACAACGTGAGCAAGAGGTGAGAACGCTTCGCGCGAAGTCTTTGCAAAGAACAATGATTGCTACCGCTGCAGGTGAAACGTGGACGGAAATGGGACCGTCCGCGATGAATATGGCGGGTTGGGCTTTTGGCCGTGTTTCTGGGCGTAACAATGCAATTACCGTAGATCCAACCGATGACAACATTGTTTATTTTGGCAGTGCTTCTGGCGGCGTTTGGAAAACAACGAACGGTGGAACGAGTTGGACACCAGTGTTTGACCAAGTTGGTACATTACCGATCGGCGCTATTACGATTGATCCGAATGACAGAAATCGCATCTGGGTCGGCACCGGTGACAAGAATCAAGGCTGTTTGGGTGCATATTTGGGACAAGGCGTTTCGCTGAGTACCGATGGTGGTGCAAGTTGGGTTCAAAAAAACGGGGGCGGCGCCAACACGATGCCCTTAAGCATCGTCAACTCTATTGCGATTTCTAGCACCAGTTCCAACCAAATTTTAGCTGGTGGTTTTGGCTCCTGCGATGCGAATGGTTCCTTAGCGAATGGCGGTGTGTTTAGATCCGCTGATGGCGGTGCGAATTGGACGCGTGTACTGACCGGTAAAGTCGAAGACATGATGTTTGTGCCTGGCACAAATACCGTTTTCGCGTCAGTGCAAGGAACGGGCGTGTATAAATCGACCGACGGTGGTGCAACCTGGGCTAACTCTAGTTCAGGTATTACCGCCGCAGCAGGCCGTATGCGTTTAGCGATGGCACCGAGCAATACACAAGTGTTGTACGCGTTAAACGGTGCAAAATTGTTTAAGACGACAAACGGCGGTGCAAGTTGGACAACAGTCAATAGTAGCGCTTGTGAAGGTCAATGTACTTACAATCAAGCGATAGCGGTGAATCCAAACGATCCAAACAAAATCTTGGTCGGCAGTATCCGCCATGCGATCTCCACTAACGGAGGTACAAGCTTGACTTATCAAACATCGAGTTGGGGCACCGGTCAAAAAGTCCATCAAGATACGCATGTGTTGACGTGGTCAAAGAACAATACCAACCGCTTTTGGGTGGGTACCGACGGCGGTATTTGGCGTAGCGACGATGGCGGTACTAACTATGTCAATATGAACTCAAATCTGAACGTCACAATGTTTTACGACGTTGCTGTCGATTTCTCTTCTGGTGATCGTATGTTTGGCGGCGCGCAAGATAATTCATCATCCGGTCGAACCACAAGCAATCTTTGGGGCTTAACATATGCTAGTGGTGATGGCTTCATGAATGCCATTGATCCATCGAACCCTAACGTTGTTTTACAAACCAGCTATCCGAATGGTTATCCAAGTATCGTTCGTTCTACGACAGGTGGTGCAAATGGTTCATTCAATGATTTGCCAACGACAGGTATTACTTCTTCCTCATATTTTCCATGGGTGACACCACTGGCGACTGCTGGTAGCAAAGTGTGGACTGCGTCTGATGTTGTGTATGTCGGCACTACCTCTGCAGCGAGCTTTAGTTGGTCTAGCTTGTCCGGAAACTTGGGCGGTGAGCCAACTGTTCTTACGCCAAAACAAAACGGTTCTAGTTATATTTTGTATGTGGGTACCGCGGCCGGTAAAGTGTTCTATAGCAGTAATGCGGGCGTTGCTGGAGCGAGTTTGACGAATGTCACGGGTAACCTCGCTGCTGGCCGTGTTTCAGATATCGCGATAGATCCAAACAACAATTCACGGGTATTCGTCACACGTTCGAATTTCAGTGGAAGTCACCTGTATCGTTCAACCACAGGTGGCAATACCTGGAGTGCTGTTGGGGCAGGTTTGCCAGCAGTGCCAGCACATACCGTCGCGATTGATCCATTGAACACGCAACGTATTTTTGTGGGTACTGATATCGGCGCTTACGAAAGTAACGACGGCGGTGACAACTTTGTTCCGTTCAATACTGGCTTACCACTCGGCGTTATCGTGCAAGACTTAGAAATCAGCGCAAGTCCTCATGTGATGGTTGCTGCGACATATGGTCGCGGTGCTTGGAAGGTGACTTTGTCTGGTTCCAGTAATCAAGCACCGGTTGCTGGATTTAACTCGACAGCGAATTTGTTGAACGTGAATTTCACGAGTACAAGTACAGATGCGGATGGCACGATCGCTTCTTATGCATGGAACTTCGGTGATTCCACGACAAGCAATGTACAAAATCCAAGTCATGCCTATGCAACTGCTGGAACTTATAATGTCGCGTTGACAGTGACAGACGATAAAGGAGCAAGCAATACCATTACGAAAGCGGTCACCGTGGTTGCTGCAAATCAGGCGCCAGTGGCTAACTTCACCAGCAGTGCTGCTGGATTGACAGTGAACTTTACTGATTCAAGTACTGATTCGGATGGCACTATCGCCACACGTGCATGGAATTTTGGTGATTCAAGTAGTTCAACTGCGACAAATCCAAGTCACGCATATGCGGCTGCTGGTACGTACAATGTGTCTCTGACCGTGACAGACGACAAAGGCGCAACAAATACCACCACCAAGTCTGTGACGGTGACCGCCGCTGCCAATAAGCCACCCGTCGCGAATTTCTCTGCGACGACTGCGGGCTTGCTTGCAAACTTTACAGATAGCAGTACCGATCCTGATGGTACGGTGGCATCGCGTTTGTGGAATTTTGGTGATTCGACGACCAGCACGGCAACAAATCCAAGCCGTACCTATGCAGCAGCTGGTACATACACGGTGAATTTGACGGTGACCGATAATCAAGGCGCGACCAATAGTATTAGTAAGAGCGTGACGGTCAGTACCAGTGCCTGTACAGGTACAACGATCAACGGTAGCTTCACTGGCGCAACTGGACAATCACAAATTCAACCGGGCGGTAGCTTCTATCAATCGACTGCAGTAGGTACACACAAAGTATGTTTGTCAGGGCCAGCAGGAACTGATTTTGATATCTACCTTGATAAATGGAATGGCTCAACGTGGGCGCAAGTTGCATTGAGTGAATCTTCGACATCGACCGAAAGCATTACCTATAGCGGTACCGCAGGATACTACCGCTATCGTGTAGTGAACTATGCTGGCACAGGTAGTTACACCATGATTTACTCTAAGCCTTAATCAAGTAATTGGATTGAAGCCATCGGTCTTTCGGGATTGAAGACTGATGGTGGCAAGTGCAGTAAAAATCCCGGCCTTTATTTCTACTCTTCACAGCGGCGAACTCATGTTTTGGGTTTCGCCGTTTTTTTTGAGCAGAGCGACTTGCCGGAGGTTTCAGGCTGGTGTGGCGAGTAATATTACATTTTTCTACTATTTTTATGAACTGATAGGATTGACAATTGTCGAATGACTAAGGATACTCGCCGCAGCGCTTAAAGCTGAATTGCAGATCCTTATCTACAGACGCAATTCAGAAGACTTTCAAAAAAATAGAAGAGACATGATAGAACTTAAGAATATTCGCAAGAGCTATAAGCAAGGCGGCAATGAAATTCGCGCCTTAGATGGTGTCGATTTGTCGATTGCTAAAGGTGAGTTTGTCGCCATTATGGGGCCCTCTGGTTCTGGTAAATCGACTTTATTGAACGTATTGGGGGCACTCGATAAACCCGATTCTGGCACCTACCATCTTGAGAACGATGAAATCGCGGGGATGGATGATGATGCCTCTTCCGACTTGCGTAATCGGCGCATTGGTTTTGTTTTCCAGTCTTTTCATTTGTTGCCGCGTTTAACGGTGCTAGAAAATGTCTTACTGCCACAGCGTTATGCGGCAAGTGTCGATCCCGAAGCAGAACAACGTGCACGTCATTTGTTAGAGCGAGTCGGGCTCGCTCAACGTTGGCATCATCTACCCGGAGAACTGTCAGGCGGGCAGCTACAGAGGGCAGCCATCGTTCGCGCTTTGCTCAACCAACCTGCCTTACTTTTAGCCGATGAACCGACAGGGAATTTGGATTCCAAAAGTGCGACCGACGTCTTAGCACTCTTAGGTGAACTCCATGCCAATGGCCAGACCATGGTGTTGGTCACGCATGATCCCAATATCGCCGCACAAGCGCAACGCACGATCCATTTAAAGGATGGCAAAGTAGCAGAGGTGCAGCAATGAAAAAAATCGCTATTCACAGCAGAGGTCGACGCTCTGCGCTAGCTATGTTGATGATGTCGATTTGTGTCAGCTGGAACTTGCCGGCATTTGCGCAGTCGAGTGCCAAAGTAGCTTCGGCCAGTAGCAGTAGCAGTAGCAGCGCCGCAAGCAAAGTACAAAGGCCAGTCTTGTTCGCAGGTGAAGTGCAGGCTAGCGATTCTATTCCTATCATCGTGCCGACGTCGAATGTTTCGCCTGTCACCCTACGTTACTACGTGCCTGAGGGCAGTCGTGTGAAAGCCGGTGATGTGGTATTGCGCGTGGATGCGCAAGGTAATACTGATTTGGAACGTGTGGAATTGGAAATGACACAGGCACGTCAGACCAATGCGCGTGAAGTGGCGGAATTGGATGTGCGTCAGATTGAGGCTGAGCGGGCTTTGTTGCTGGCGAAGGCAGCACTGGCCAAAGCCAAGGTGGATGCGGCTCTTCCAAAGGCGCAAATTGCTGCTTTAGATTACGATAAATATCAAGGCGAGCTCGATCGCGCAAAGAAAGATCTTGAAGTAAAAGAAAAGGCGCTTGAGATTGCGAAAGAAGCGATCAAACGCAAGATCGAAGATGGCATTCTCGCCGTTAAGAAATCACAGATTCAAGTGGCATTTTCCAAAGCCCAAATCGCGCAAGCGGAAGTTCGAGCGCCACGCGATGGTGTCATTATTCACGGCTATGATCGTTGGTCCGGAAAACGCCTGGACGAAGGTGGCATGGGTCATATCGGTTCGATTGCTGGGCACATCATGGGTACTGGGCAATTGCGGGTGGTGGCCTATGTTTTGGAATCGGATCGCTCGTTTATCAAACAAGGGCAAACGGTTTCCGTACGTTTTGATGCGCTTCCAGGCGCGCTTGTCAGTGGCACGATTGATAGTATTGCGGGTGCGCCAGAGGCAAAAGCGGCCTGGGGCAATGGTCGCTACTTTAAGACTGATATTCGTTTACCTGAGGTACAAAATTTAGCCTTGCAGCATGGGATGAGCGCGGCTATTGAAGCAATCGATCCTAGCCTTGCGACTACAAAGAAAGTGGTGACGAAGGCAGCGCCCGCCCAAATTACCTTGGAAGGCGATGTCTTATCACGCCAATCGTATGCCATCGCACCGCCTAGTATTCAGCAAGTGTGGGAATACAATCTTGTGATGTTGGCGCCTGAAGGAAAGCAAGTGAAGGAAGGCGAACCCGTCGCCATCTTTGAAGCCAACGAAGTCGCTACACGATTAGACACGCATCGTAGTTGGCTCAAAGAGAAGCAAAGAGCGATGGATAAACTTAAGTTAGATCAAGCAGAAGCCTTACGTGCGGCAGAGCTCGCGGTGAGTGAAGCAAAGAGTAATGCTGAGAAAGCTGAACGCAAAGCATCTTTGCCGCGTGAGTTGGTGAAGCGTATCGATTACGACAAGCTCGTGATTGAACGCGAACAGTTCGCGCAACTGGCGCAATTGGCTGTGCGTCAACGAGATGCGCAGAAAAGAGCGAAAGAGCAGGAAATGCTGGGGATGAAAACCGAAGTCGCGCAATTGCAAAGAACGATTGATGTCTTGGAAAAAGGTGTTAAAGGCTTGACCGTCACTGCGCCGAGAGCTGGAACAGTCGTCCACATGAGTAATTTTAGCGGTGAAAAGTTTGCCGTCGGTAGCCGTGTTTTTATGAGTATCGCCGTCGCTAATCTGGCAGATCCCGATAAATTGTATGTGGCCGCTAAAGTGCCTGAAGGCCAGGTTTCCTTAATTAAGCTTGGTCAGATTGCTAAAGTGACTGTGCCAGGTGGGAACAGCATTGTGAACGCGAAGATTACTGCAATGGGCCCCGTGTTTCACGGTAAGTCTTCCAATCAACCTATCGTGGTGCGCGATATTGAGCTCGAGTTCGATAGTTTGCCCAAAGGTGTCAAACCCGGCACCGCAGTCCAAGTTCAACTGGAAACCCAAGTTGCCAATGCCAGCAACACGACTGCGGTCGCAAGTAAAGGAGCGCAATAATGAAGAAACTACAAATCAGCGCTTTGTTGCTCAGTTTATTCGGTCTGGTTGCTTGTGGTTCAGATGCTGGAAACGAGGCTTTACCGACAGAGACCGTGAAACAGGCGCCATGGCGTGAAGAACTCATCGCGGAAGGCGAAATTAAAGCAGCGGCGAGCACCTCCTTGAGTGTGCCAGGAGAAGGATGGGATCAACGAAATCTACTCAGCATGGTGCCGAATGGCAGCGTGGTCGAAAAGGGGCAGGTGATTGCCACTTTCGATGCAGCCGAATCTCGAGTTCAACTCTCTCAGGCTGAAGTTGATTTGTTGCGCAAGGAGCTCAATGAAGCGGCAGTCGTTGCCCAGTCCAATTTGGGACGTGCGGAACTTGGCTCGGAAAGTTCAAAGGTCAATACCGACTTGAGCTTGAGCCAACGCTATGCCAATGCTGATCTCAAAATTTTCGCACAGAACAGTATTCTCGATAAGTTGGTTGATATTGGCTTTTTGACCGATAAGCAAGCTTATTTGAATTGGAAAAAAGGGCAATTGGGAATGCGTCAAGATGCGGAACAGGCGGTGATAGGTTCGCAAAAAGAAAGTATCAATCTGAAAATTAATCAGAAACGAAAGAGCCTAGCTTCATTGCAGCTATTAGCGCCTCATCAGGGTGTGTTTATTTTGAAAGCACGTTGGGATGGGACCGTGCCGCAAGTCGGCGGTAAGCTTTGGGCAGGTGATGAATTTGGTTCATTGCCAGATTTGGAAAAACAAGTTGCGCGTTTCTCGATTGCAGAAGGTGCCGCGTTTGGCCTGAAAGAAGGCCAAGCAGTGAAGGTAAGGTTGTCTGGCACCGGAACCGAATTGAACTTGAAAGTCAGTAAAGTCGGGAAGACCGCGAGTACCAAGAGTCGTGAGTCTCCCGTGAAGTATTCTGAATTTGAAGTGGTGATCGACGATGCGATGGTTAAACAATATGGCCTGAAGCCCGGTCAGGCGGTATCTGCTAAGGTCGATTTATTGGAAATGCCAAATGTGATTTCAGTGCCTAATATCGCTTTAGTACAGGATGGCCAAGATTATTCGGTGTTGGTGATGAAGGGCTCGACAGCAGAAAAGAGAAAGATAGAACTAGGCTTACGCGGCCCGGTGCGCACCGAAGTGAAGAATGGTTTGAAGATCGGTGATCAAGTCGTACTGACACCACAGGAAAAAGACCCAAAGAAAAATGCAGATCAAGCCGCGGACGGCGCCAAGAAAAACGATAACGGCAAGGATAAACAGAAAGAAGGTGAAGCATGAATCGCGCGTTGATTCTGGAAGCGGTGGTTGAACTCAAACGCCGCAAATTACGCACTGGTTTGACCTTGCTGGGAATGATTTTTGGGGTGGCCGCAATTGTCGCTATGTTGGCGGTGGGCGAAGGCAGTAAGCGTGAGGCATTGCGTCTGGTGGCGGAGTTGGGGCTCAATAATGTCATCGTCGAAAGCAAGACGATACCGACTGATAAGTTGAAGGAAATCCGTACCCGTTCTCTAGGTTTGTCTGCTGCTGACGCCGCTGCAGCGATGGCAGTGGTGCCGGGAGCACAATCGGTCGCTTTGAAGAAAGAAATCAAAGTAGATCAATTGATTTATCAAACCAGTATTGTGCAAGGTCGGGCCTTTGCTGTCTCTGCAAGTTATGCGGAACATGGCGGATTGCAAGTGACGAATGGCCGCTGGTTTGCCAAAGAAGATGGCGAGACATTGGCGCCGGTGTGTGTGATTGGTGCACGTTTGGCTAAAACCTTGTTTGGCGATATCAACCCAGTTGGTGAGCGCATCAAACTCAACCATACTTGGTTGGAAGTTGTCGGTGTATTGGCTGACCGTAGCGCGGGCAAGAGTGAGTTTGAAGGCATTAAACTTGGACTCGATGATGAGCGCTTATTTGTGCCTTGGGAAAGTGGCCGAGCACGTTTCTTTTTCACCCAAATTGAAGATGAAGTGGATGGTATAAGTTTGCGACTCGATGGCAAATCTGCACCAGACAGTGCTGCGCGTGTGTTGCAAACCTTGATACAACAACGGCATGCGGGGGCCGACGACACAAACTTAATCGTACCGATGGGCTTGTATCGACAAAACCAACAGACGCAAAAAATCTTTACTATCGTGATGAGCTCAATTGCGGCGGTATCGTTGTTGGTGGGTGGTATTGGGATTATGAATATTATGCTGGCCAATGTATTGGAACGGCGTCGTGAAATTGGCTTGAAGCGCGCGCTGGGGGCGCGCCGTCGTGACGTAGTTGAACAGTTCTTGGCAGAGGCTTTGGTGATCGCGGTCAGTGGTGCATTGTTAGGTTTGCTACTGGGCGTAATCGCAGCCTATAGCATCGCCAGTTTAGCCGGTTGGTCTGTGGCTTGGTCACCGTTTAGTTTGATCACCGCGGTGGCGATGTGTGTGGCAGTCGGCCTAGTGTTTGGGGTATTCCCAGCGAAGCAGGCGTCTAGGCTAGACCCAATTGCTGCCTTGCGTAGCGATGGCTAATTGTTGACAGCAAGATCGGAGTAAGCCGCGTTCGCGGCTTCTCTCATTCTCTCATCTAGCGGACTTGGATTTTCCCATTGTGTATAGGCGGACACCAAAAATAGTGGGTGTTGATTGGTCGCGAGATGCGGAAGAGTCCATCACTTATACCATCTTCATAGCCGAGCATACGTTTGTATTGCGCCTCGAAGGCGTCAAACGAGGTCGCAAACGCGGCAAATAATAGGCCTGATTGTGATTGCTGTGACCATGGCATAGAGCGACGCAACACAAAGGCTTCAGGAGTAAAACTCTCTTGTGCTGTGCGTTTCACGTGGGCACTGCTGGGCGCTTCGTCGAGTTCTTCGTTGTCACTTTTTCTGCGACCGATAATGTGATCTTGTTCTGTGTTATTCATGGCATGGAAAGTCTGCATTTGATGCTGCCATTGTTGAACCGCGACGAAACTAGATCCGTGTAAAGGCGAGTTTATGTCGTTGATGAACGCTGTGTTCAAGGCATCTTCATCAACCGGGTTTTCGGTACCATCTTCGTATCCAGTAAGGTCGCGTCCCTCGCGATATCGAAATGCAGAAACTTGATGAGCGAGGCTGAAATGCGGTTCGAGTATCGCGAGAACTTGCCTTTGCATGTCGAGCAAATCACCCCTTTCCTCGGCACGCAACCAACACCACAAATCGGCGTTAAGCTTAGTAGTGCTTGTGGCTTCGGGATTGCTAGGATTTGCTTCGATATCAAAGTTGCGCAGCGCAGAGATCTTGAGTCCAAGTTTCTGGCAAAGGTCGTAGCCTAATCCAAGAACGAAGTGTTTGCCGTCGGCATGTTCGGCTATCGCTTGTACGGTTGATTGCAGCGGTGATGTGCTGGTATCTTGCTGAAGCGTAAAGTAAAGGTATTCTGCGTGAGCGGGGATGGCATCGATGATGCCGGATTGAAATTGCTTCATGTTCTTTGGGATCTATTTAGAAAAAATGCGATCGAGCTCACCACTTTTTCGCGCTTGGATTAAGGCGCGGTCAAGTTTCTCTAGCATCGTTCTGTCACCATTGATACTCATTGCAAAGTGGGCGTCGATCACGTTCACAGGTTTCGGCAGTATGCAAAATACCTCCGTTTTCTTTTTGCGGTATTCTTCAAAATCTGCAGCATAAATCTGATTGAATTCTTTTTGCATTTCCTTCAGATTCGTACGTGGATCGTACAAGAGGAAAGCGTCCATACGCTTCTGATATAACTTTGAGAATCGACCCGCCAGACTGCTGGTGTTGTATTCGGCGCGAAACAAGTTATTGACCTGGCTGTCGAATTCTTCACCTGCGCTTGAACCTTGGACGATACCTATGGTTTTACCTTTGAGATCTTGGATGCCGTTGTAAATCAGCTTGTCTTCGCAGCGGCTCATGAGCCAAATTTTGTCGGAATATACGGGTTCCGAAAATGCAAAAATCTGTTGGCGCTCTGGCGTTTTATAAATACCGAAAATAAAGCCTTCACCATTTTCGGCATTGTGTAAAACGCGACGCCACGGGTAGCGCCGAACCTCGATTTTGAATTTGGTGGCGTCTTCAAGATAATTGAAGAGTTGAATGACATTTTTGGCAAGAGGCAAAACTTGATCTCTATCCCCGCGTTGCTCTGCCATCAATACGGTGACGACTGCGGGAGCGCTGAGAGAACTTTGGAAAGGCTGAGCCAGCACTGTTTCTGCCGACAGCAGAGTGCAAATGGAGATAATGCAAGTTCGTAAAGTCTTAAGCCTATGCAAAGCGGGAATTCCCTGTAAGCCAAAATGTTTCTCTATTGACTTATTCTAGCGGAATTTGACACGTAAAATGGCTTTGTGTGCCATTTGCTTCAGAAACCACCTAGAAGCGCTTCAAAATGACCACTTCGATGTGACGAATGTGTATAAAGTGCTACGGTATATTGCTCGGAGCACTGAGATTGATTCTTTTGCCATCACCCAGTTGTCCTTCGAGATTACGTCCCCACACCCATAAGGTGCCATCGGCTTTGATAGCAATACTGTGGAAACCTCCTGCCGCAACGCTTTTCCAAGTCTTGACATCACCAATCAATACTGGATTGGTTTGTATTTCGCTACTTGGCAAACCGAGTTGACCATCGCTATTCGCGCCCCAAGACCAAATGGTGCCATCTGTTTTTAGTGCGATGCTGTGGCGGTCTCCAGCGCTCACGATTGCCCAATTAGTATGATTGCCAACCTGATTAGGATTCAGACGGTCGGACAAGGCGCCATTGCCAAGTTGACCTAGATCATTCGCGCCCCAAGTAAAGAGTGCACCGTCAGCTCGTATCGCTGCGGAAAAATTACTACCGGCGGTAATGGAAACCCAGGTAGAAGTGCTGATTTGATTGGGCGTGTTGATATTCAATGTCGGGCCTACGCCGACCTGACCATTACTATTGTTGCCCCAACCCCAAATGGTGCCATCGGCGCGGCGAGCGATGGAGTGAGCAGCGCCTGCACTCACCGCTGTCCAAGTTTTAACTGTGCCAATCTGTACCGGCTCAGCACGATCAATTGTTGTGCCATCACCGAGTTGGGCGTTGAAGTTTCTACCCCATGCCCATAAAGTGCCGTCTTTTTTTATGCCAATCGAGTGGGATTTTCCCGCCGCAACTGCTGCCCACGTTGCTGTGCCGATTCGAATAGGTGTGTTTTTATCAATCAGTGTGCCATCACCAAGTTGTCCATTTTGATTGAAGCCCCAAGCCCATAATGAGCCATCGCTCTTGAGCGCGAGAGAGTGAAATTCGCCAGCACTAATCGTAGTCCACGTATTGCCTACACCTATTTGAAGTAAGCTCGCCTTGTCTATCGTCGTGCTATCGCCAAGCTGACCGTTACGATTTAGACCAGCACCATAAAGTGTGCCATTTGATTTCAGTATGAGTGAATGGCTACCACCTGCGACTGCCTGCAGGTAGGGACCTAAAACCACAACCTTGATGCTAGCGACAACCTTGCCAACCGTCGCAGTAATGGTTTCTGTGCCTACAGCGCTTCCTGTGAGAACTCCGGTGCCAGCAATAATTGTCGCGTAGGCATTGGTACTGGTCCAAGTAATGTCCTTGGTGATCGCTGCGGTAGTGCCATCGGAGTAACTGCCAGTGGCAACTAGGGTCAGACTCGATCCTTGGGCTACACTAGGATTAATCGGTGTAATACTGATGCTGCTCAGAGTTGGCGTTGTCGTGGTGGGTGTTGTCGAAGTACTAGCACCTTTGCCACCGCAGGCGTTCAAGCAAATAAGCATGAAAAGACAGAATATCTGACGCAGATTCATAGAAGGCACGCATTATCAAGTTTGGTGAAGACTAGTCATAGTGTAGTCGCTTTAGTCAAGGGCAAAAGCAGGATTAACGACGTAATTGGGGTGGTATTGCTTAGATTGAATTTTGTCTTTCTAGCACATTCTATGCTAGCGAAAAACTCGGCCTCACGATTTCTGCGCCATCATTTGAGTGCTTAAGTCTGGAAGGCACAGGATTTGTACCAAGTAATTTTTCTAGCATGCGTAAAGTCTGAGTCGAATTGAGTCGTATACGTGGTTGACGTACACCGAAACCTTGCGCTGTGCAGGGGTGGTCATGGGAATGCAGGATGGCAAACATCAATTATCAATATGAGCTGATCAAAATGTATTTGGCAGCTTTTGTTCGAGCTCCTGAAAAGAGTGGGCTCGATTATTGGCTGTTTCAAATTAATAGCGGTAAGTCATTCGAAAGCGTCTTGGAGACCGTATTTAGCCTAGATATTGTAAAGGCGATTTATCCAAGTGCGATGACCAATCAGGCCTTTGTCACTGCCATTTATGCAAATGTATTCGGTAGATCTCCAGATCAGCAGGGATTGAATTATTGGGTATCTCAACTTGAGAATAAATTAGGACGTGGCAAATTAGTCATGGATATGATTAATGCTGGTTTATCGACTCCCGATGGTACGCCAGGTAAAGCTTACATCGTGAATCGCCTCAGCGTTGCCGAATATGCAGCAGATCAACAAAACGCTCAACAATCAGATCTCTCACCGATTTATCTCAAGAGCATCCTTTCCACGGTAAATGCGGATCCTGCTTCCGTGACTTCGGCTCAGAAGGCTTTGGACCCCAATGTGACTGGTGTTGGTCTCGGCGCCCCCTTAAACGCGCTCAATGTGGTTGCAGCATCAGGCGGCATTAGTGCTCCCGAAGTTTTAGCTGGCGTCAAAGTGATCCTGGACCTCAAGGGTACTAATGCAGTTGTCGGCAATATCGTCGAACTACTCATCGATAAAACCTCATTTCCCAATCCCGTCAGCTACATCCTTAATGATGCTGACATCAAGGCGCAGAAAGTCAGTGTAACCATACCGGCAACGGCAAATTGGGGGGCGGACGGTTTACATACACTGAGTGCCTACGTGAAGAATAGTGCAGGCGTACAAGGAAAAGCCGGAGGTGATTTAGTCATCAATCTCAATCAGGAGGCGCCAATAGCTCCACGTGTGCCGCTGGAATTACCTGCGGCGAGTAAAGGTATCAATGGTGTTGAGAAAGCAGCAGGAATCCAGGTCAAGGTTGATTTAGCCGGGACCAATGCGGCTGTGGGAGATCTCCTTGAAATTTTGATCGATGGCAAATCTTTCTCGCCGAGCGCGACCACAGTGTTAAAGGCGAGTGACGTGGTGGCTGGAGTGGTCAGCACAATGATTCCACTCAACGCGGTTTGGGGAGCAGATGGCAGCAAGGTGCTGGAGGCGAGAATTATTGATACCTCTGGCAATTTGGGGGGGATCGGTGGTGCGTTGACAGTGACTTTGGACTTAACCGCCCCTTTACCATTCAAAAATGTACTGCAGATAGATGCCGCGGTCGGAGGCTTGAGTGCAGCGGAGAAGGCGGCGGATATCGCTGTGGTGGCTAACTTGAGCGGTATGAATCTGATCGCTGGTGATAGTCTGGAATTACTGGTCGATGGCAAGCCATTCGCGGTATCGACTTTACATGTCTTGACGGCAGAAGAAATCAATGCAAACCGCGCTGTACTGAGAATCGCGGGTGGAGACACTGCTTGGGGAATTACCGACGGCACCAAGGTGGTCACCGCAAGAGCGATAGATGCGGCTGGTAACACGGGGGTAGCAGGTGGAGACTTTAAAGTTGTCGTCGATACCCAAGCACCGGCATCGCAAAATGCCTTGATCGCGATTGCAGCTGCAGCAAATGGCTTAAACGCGGCAGAAATTAATGCAGGTGTCGATGTTGTGGTGAACTTGACGGGAACGAATGCCACCGCGGGTGATGTCGTGACTTTATTACTCGGCGGTCAGCCAATCGGTTCAGGTTTATCGACGACACTCACAGCGACGCAAGTGTCATCGAAATCGGTCACACTCAAAATACCAAGCGGCACAGTTTGGGGCGTTGATGGCAGTAAGCTTCTGACGGCGACGATTCGTGATGCGGCAGGAAATACGGGATCCTTAGGCAGTGAATTTAATTTGATTGTCGATACCGTTGCACCAGGTAAGCCTGGAAGCGCACCCGTGATAGCGGTGTCGGCATCGAATATTAATGCCGCGGAAAAAACAGCAGGCGTGGTGGCGAATATTGATATCGCTAGCACGGGTGCCTTGGTGGGCGACAAAGTTGAGATCTTGCTCAATGGCAGTACGATGACAGTGCCAGTCTTGCAGACGATACAGGCAGAAGACCTCATCAATGGCAACGTCAATGTGACGATACCATCGGCAGCAGGCTGGGGCAGTGATGGAAGTAAAACCTTCACCGCGAGAGTGATTGATGTGGCAGGGAATGTGGGCGCCACGAGTGATAGTGTGGTGGTCAATTTGGATACGACGGCGCCAAGCGGTCCGACGGCAACTTTGCAAGTGCCAGCCAATAGTGGTGGCGGGATAACGCCAGCGGAAAGAGCGGCAGGAGTGCAAGTGACGGTGAGCTTAACCGGCACCAGTGCAGTCGCCGGAGAGCAAGTAGAAATTCTGATAGGAGGCGCATCGTTTGCAACGCCAGTGATCAAAAGTTTGACGGCGGCGGAAGTGACGGCGAAATCGGTGACATTAACGATAGGCGGTCGAGACGGTTGGGGTGCGAATGGGATTAAAGATCTGACTGCGAGGTTTATCGATGCCTCTGGAAATCCGGGTACGGCGTCCGGCAAGGTAACGGTCAATGCAGTGCCACCGACACCGGTATCAAGTCCCTTACAAATCGCAGCAGCGGTGGGGGGAATCAATCCAGCAGAGAAAGCTGGCGGCATGATAGTGACCGCGAGTCTGACGAATACCAATGTGCAAGCGGGTGATGCGATCGAATTATTAATTGATGGTAAGCCGTTTGCGAATTCGACCTTACATGTGATCAGTGCGAGTGAAATTACAGCAGGAGTCGCCACCTTATCGATTACAGGTGGCGATACAGCATGGGGGACGACGGATGGTGATCGAACCATAGCGGCACGATTTATCGATTTGTCAGGCAATGTTGGATTGAGTGGTGGCAGTCTTAAGGTAACGATAGACAGTGTGGCACCGACTTCACAGAACCTAGCGTTAACGGTACCAGCCGCACTCAATGGTTTGAATGCAGCGGAATTGGCTGCAGGTGTTGATGTCACGGTGAATTTAACAGGGACTAATGCTGCAGCGGGCGACGTGGTGACCTTGTTGCTCGGTGGTGCGAGCTTTACACCCTTAGTGTCTTTAGTATTGAGCGCGGCTCAGGTGACGGCGAAGAGTGCGGTAGTCAATATTCCTGGATTAGTGAGTTGGGGCGCCGATGGCAATAAAACGCTATCAGCATTTATTACCGATGCGGCCGGAAACCAAGGTTTGCCGGGTGGAGCCTTGAGCGTGTCGTTGGATACCGGAGTACCAAACGCACCGAGCAATCCGATTATTATTCCGGTGGCGAGCAATAGCATTAACGTCAGCGAAAAGCAAAGTGGCGTGACGGTGTTGGTCGATTTGACTGGCACAAATGCAGTGAGCGGCGATAAGGTCGAAGTACTGATCGATGGAGTTCCCTTCACGACACCAGTAGTGCAAACAATCAGTGCTACGGATATTAGTAATCGTACGGTGAGCCTCATTATCCCTAACACGGCGAACTGGGGAAGTGATGGTATCAAACTGATGTCTGCCAGGGTGACCGATACCGTAGGTAATCTCGGGATCGCCAATGCAGCAATCGGTGTCGGCTTAGACTTAACCGCCCCCTTAGCATTCAAAAATGTACTGCAGATAGATGCCGCGGTCGGAGGCTTGAGTGCAGCGGAGAAGGCGGCGGATATCGCTGTGGTTGCTAACTTGAGCGGTATGAATCTGATCGCTGGTGATAGTCTGGAATTACTGGTCGATGGCAAACCATTCGCGGTATCGACTTTACATGTCTTGACGGCAGAAGAAATCAATGCAAACCGCGCTGTACTGAGAATCGCGGGTGGAGACACCGCTTGGGGAATTGCCGACGGCACCAAGGTGGTCACCGCAAGAGCGATAGATGCGGCTGGTAACACGGGGGTGGCAGGTGGAGACTTTAAAGTTGTCGTCGATACCCAAGCACCGGCATCGCAAAATGCCTTGATCGCGATTGCAGCTGCAGCAAATGGCTTAAACGCGGCAGAAATTAATGCAGGTGTCGATGTTGTGGTGAACTTGACGG
>CANHZI010000047.1 GCA_947464955.1 Oxalobacteraceae bacterium | reverse complement strand
CACACGAAAACCAATTGTTCAGTTTCTTTGTGTGAGTCCATAGTTGGTTTTAACCAAGCATGATTTTGCAGTACGTTGGCTACCACGTTGCGATGACTCAAAGTCGCACCTTTTGATACACCTGTTGTACCACCGGTGTATTGCAAGAAAGCGATATCGTCGAGCTTCATTTCACGTGCTTGGAAAGACATGCTTCCCGCTTGAGATAAAACTTGTTTGAAGGTGAATGAGCCTGGCAAAGAGAACGCTGGCACCAACTTTTTCACATGACGCACGACCAAGTTCACGATCATGCCTTTGAGGCCACCGAGCAATTCGCCCATGGAAGCAACAACAACGTGTTTAACATCAGTATGCGCGATCACCTTTTCCAAGGTAGTCGCGAAGTTTTCAAGGATGAAAATCGCTTCCGCGCCTGAATCTTTTAATTGATGCTCTAACTCACGTGGCGTGTACAGTGGGTTCACATTCACCACGACGTAACCAGCGCGCAGGATCGCAGCGAGCGCCACTGGATATTGCAACACGTTTGGCATCATGATGGCCACGCGTGCGCCCGGTTTCAAACCACGGCTTTGCAACCAAGCAGCAACTTTGCTTGACATCGCATCAAGCTCGCGATAAGTCATAAACTTATCCATACACACGTATGCATTGCGATCGGCAAACTTTTTGAACGCTTCTTCCAACAAATGGACCAGCGATTTGTATTGTGTGACGTCGATTTCTGCTGGGACGCCTGCCGGGTATGATTTCAGCCAGAATTTATCTGTTGCCATGTTGTGTCTCCGTATAGTTTGAATATGATCTGTGGCGCGATGTGCTCGACGCTCGGTTCTATCGGCAGTATTGGTTATTTGAGCGCGCGATTTCCCCATTTGCGCGCACGCCATACTGGCTTCTATTGACGCTAAGATACACGAAGCGCCTGATTCTGACTATGCAAGGTGCAAATAAGCCGCATTTTTTCAGAAAGAACTGAGCAAGTCTTCTAGAAGATATTGCGATGCAGCATAAAATTCCGCTCTGATCGCACTATATTTAGAAACCAATCATTACGCTCTTTCGACCTGCACTAAGACATCATAAAACGTTGGACCACCGCCCATATCGGTCAATTGCTGGCTCGTCACTTCATTCGCATTCTTCAAATCAGAGGCAAACTTTTTCCACCAAATCGACAGCCCCACCACCAAGCCGCGTCGTGCTTTTTCGGTCACGCGGGCTTTCGCCACGAAGCTGCCACGATCATTAAAGATGCGAACCATATCACCACTCGCGACACCACGCTGGGCAGCATCTTCGGGATGCAGGTCGAGGTGCGGCTCGCCCTCGGTATCGCGCAAGCTCTTCACGTTGACGAAAGTTGAGTTGAGGAAGTTACGCGCAGGCGGCGAGATCATGGCCAAAGGATAGCGCTGGCCCAATTGCGGATTGCTGACGACCGATTCATAAGGCGGAATATAAGTCGGCAAAGGGTCTAAACCATCATCGGCCATCTGTTGGCTGAAGAATTCCACTTTACCCGATGGTGTCGTGAAGCCGCCGCGCGCAAAACTGGCGTCTGGCATATTCAATTTAGACCAGCCTTTTACTTTCAGCTCCGACCAATTCGTGTGCTTGGTACGCTCGTGAGAATAGTCGAAAGCTTGTGATGCGAGCGCATCATCATCGTCATCAAAACACGGATCGGTGAAGCCGATAGCTTTCGCCAATAGGCGGAAAATTTCCGCATTCGACTTTGCTTCGCCCATCGGGGCCACCGCTGCATTATTCGCCATCATGTAACGATGGCCGTAGGCCGCATGGACATCGACATGCTCTAGCTGCGTCGTCGCTGGCAATAGGATATCGGCGTAATCTGCTGTATCGGTTTGAAAATGTTCAAGTACGACAGTGAATAAATCTTCGCGTGCGAAGCCTTGCGCGACTTTGCCGGAATCAGGGGCAATCGCCACCGGATTCGAGTTGTAAACGATGACTGCTTCAATTTGCGGACCAAATTCTACAGAACTCGGGCGCAGCAAATCGTCGCCTATCGTACTCATATTGATCGTGCGTTGTGCCTGACCAGCGGGAAATAAATCGGGGCGCTCCATTGCATCCGAATTCTTGACAAAGCCCCCAGAAGATGACAGCAAAGCACCACCTGCTGCATGACGCCATGCACCAACTAGGGCTGGCAAACAGCAAATATTACGCACCGCCATACCACCGCCATGAACGCGTTGTACGCCATAGTTCATACGAATCAAACTCGGTTCGCCACGCTTTGCGCCTTCACCGTACTCACGCGCCAAGCCCAGCACTTCTTCTACGCTGATACCACAGGTGCTTGCGACTCGCTCTGGCGTCCATTCTGCAACACGCTGTTTGAGTTGTTCGAAACCCAAAGTGTATTGCGCGATGTAATCATGATCCAACAAATCTTCTTTGATCAACACATGCATCATGCCTAAGGCCAAAGCCGCATCGGTGCCTGGCAATACGGCAATATGTTGATGGCATTTTTCTGCGCTCAAAGAACGATACGGATCAATTGCGATAATCTTCGCGCCTTTACGCTTCGCTTCTTGCACCCGGGTCCAAAAGTGCAAATTCGAGGCAATAGGATTGCCGCCCCAAATAATAATCAAACGCGCATTTTGCGTTTGTTCAACGTCGGTACCGATGCGGTCACCCAAAGTATATTTGTAACCTGTACCACCAGCAGATGCACAAATAGTACGGTCCAAAAATGAAGCACCAATCTTATTTAGAAAACGGGCTGACATACTTTCACCCTGCACCATACCCATGGTGCCGGCATAGCTGTAAGGCAGGATAGCCAAAGGATTTTTCGCTGCAATAGCTTTGAGACGGCTGGCGATTGTAGAGATCGCCTCATCCCAAGAGATACGTTCGAACTTACCCTCGCCCTTGTTACCAACCCGTTTCTGAGGGTAAAGTAAGCGATCAGCATGATAAGTACGTTCCGTGTAGCGCGCCACTTTGGTGCATAAGACACCGGCCGTGGTCGGATGATCAGGATCACCCTTCACCTCAGTTGCCACGCCATTCTCAACAGTGACCAACAAAGCACAGGTATCAGGGCAATCGTGTGGGCATACGGCACGAACAACTTGGCTACTCATGGGACTTCCTTCAAGCAAAATATAATGATCGCAGTGACACACTGCCAAAAACGTGATGATAGACTGCTTCCAATATTTCTGCCATGGCAGCAGTTTTGTAGCAACTTCGCTCACAAATCTAGTATCCTAGCGTTTTTCTCAGCAAACCCATCCGAGACTGACTATGAATCGTACCAAGGCCGCCCTCTTTTTGATCGTGATTGCATGCGCTGGCTTGCTCGGATTTGCGATGTATTTGCAGCTCGCACTCGATATGCTGCCCTGTCCTCTATGCGTAATGCAACGCTATGCTTTCTTATTGATCGGTTTAAGCGCACTGTTTGCCTTAATTTTCAGCAAACAACATCGCCCCATCATGGGATTTGGCATTATCGCTAGCTTGGTTGGTGTCGGCATCTCCGGCTATCAAGTTTGGGCATTAACTCAACCGCCAGGTTCTTGCGGCGTTGACCCGTGGACGGCACCACTCAATGGTATCTTCATGGCGCAATGGTTTCCGTCGATGTTTAAAGCAACAGGATTCTGCGATACACCTTACGATCCGATTCTTGGTTTGTCGATTCCGGCCTGGGCCTGCGTCTGGTTTGTCAGCTTCACCTTAGCGCAAATCGTCCTGTTAATAAGCAAGAAAAAAGAACGCGTGTTCTTCGGCAAAATCCGCCCATGAGTCTGTTTTTCTACGAAGGCGATACGCTGACGCATTGTCAACGTCACTCGCCTTTAGATGCACTCGAAACACGCATGTTGATCGAACATGTCACTGGCTACACCCGAGTGCAGCTGATTACCCAATCCGAAACACCGCTCCAGGCCGCGCAAGCCACTCAACTGAATCAACTCATCCAAGCACGACTGGATGGTCAACCGATGGCTTACCTACTCGGTGAACGTGAATTTTTCGGCTTACGATTTGCGGTTTCTCCTGCGGTTTTGATCCCACGCCCAGACACTGAGTTACTAGTTGAACTCGCTTTAGAACACACACCAAGGCCAGCCAACATACTCGATTTAGGTACGGGATCAGGCGCCATCGCCATTAGCTTGGCCGTACAAGATGCGCAATTGAAGGTGACAGCGGCCGACATTAGTCCTGCTGCATTAGAAATCGCGCAACGCAATTCCAGCGATTTGTGTCAACCTGGTCAGCGAGTGCGCTTTTTCGAAAGTAATTGGTACCAACAACTACCACCAGAACGCTTTCACACTATCGTTAGCAACCCGCCCTACATTGTCAAAGATGATGAACATCTGAGCCAAGGTGACCTGCGCTTTGAACCTATCGATGCGCTGACCGACCACGCTGATGGGCTCAGCGCCTACCGCCAAATCATCACCGGAGCCCCTGATTTTCTAGAAATCGGCGGCTGGCTCCTGATGGAACATGGCTATCATCAAGCGGAAGAAGTTCAAGCCTTACTGAAAGATGCTAACTTTAAGGAAGTGCGCAGTTGGCAAGATTTAGCAGGCATCTGGCGAGTCACAGGAGGTAGGTGGCATGGAAATTAATAATGATCAAAGCCAACTCGATATCAACTTAATCCATCGTTTTCTATCTGAAGAGAGTGCTTGGGCAAAAGGTATTCCTTTGGAAAAAGTAAAGCAATCAATTGCGCATTCGCTGTGTTTTGGCGGTTACGAAAACGGTCAACAAATTGCCTTTGCCCGGGTCGTCAGTGATTTTGCTACTTTCGCCTATTTGATGGATGTATTCGTATTGAAAGAACACCGCGGTCGCGGTTTGAGTCGTCAGTTAATGGCGGCAATCAAAGCACATCCGGAATTACAAGGATTACGTCGTTTTTTGCTTGCTAGCAGCGACGCCCGTGGCCTGTATCAGAAATTCGGTTTCCAAGCCTTAGGTAAACCTGAAATCATGATGGAAATTAATGTTCCAGATATCTATCAGCATCGATCAAATTAATCCTATCGATAGTGAAGTTGATAAAAATCACTGACAGTTTCTTAATACTTCAAGCCATTCGTTGCTTGAGGCCACAAGATTCCACAAATACGTCCCATTTACACGCTTTTTTCGTCTGTCAAGACTGGCACAAATGTACGAAGTGCGTATGATCACGCCCTGTCCCTTGTTTCGCGCTGATGGCGCCAAGGGTAAATAAACCATGATTGGTTTATGCAAAAGTGCGTGAGCTGTGAGCGCCACATTTGCGTAATACTGAAATCAACTTGATTGTTAATTAGATTTATTCCTATGCTGCCTTCGATTGAACAAAGACTTGCCCTTGAACTTGCTGCTAAACCTGCGCAAATCGCCGCTGCGGTACAACTCTTAGATGAAGGTGCCACAGTTCCATTTATCTCCCGCTACCGTAAAGAAGTAACGGGCGGATTAGACGATACGCAATTACGTCTATTGGAAGATCGTTTGCGTTATCTGCGCGAACTTGAAGATCGCCGTGCAGCGATTATTGCGTCAATTGAAGAGCAAGGGAAAATGACGCCAGCATTGCTTGATGCCGTCACCCACGCTGAAGATAAAACACGTCTTGAAGATTTGTATCTGCCGTACAAACAAAAACGTCGCACCAAGGCGCAAATCGCTGTGGAAGCCGGCTTACAGCCTTTGGCTGATGCCTTACTGGCAGACCCTAACCTAGTACCAGAAACCGTCGCAGAAGCCTATTTGAAACCTGCATTTTCGACGGCTAACGGCGATAACCCAGGCGTGGCCGATGTTAAAGCCGCGCTTGATGGCGCTCGTCAAATTCTGATGGAACGTTTTTCGGAAGACGCCACTTTATTGCACAGTATTCGTGAATACTTGCTCGACCACGGCATCGTCGAAACCAAAGTAGTTGAAGGTAAAGAAGATGCGGGTGCGAAGTTTGCTGACTATTTTGATTACACCGAAACCTTGGGAACCATTCCTTCGCATCGTGCCTTGGCGATTTTCCGTGGTCGTCGTGAAGAATTCTTAACTGTGACTTTGCGTCTCGATAGTGAGGAAGAAAAACCAAAATGGGATGCCCCACTCAATCCTTGTGAGAGTCGCATCGCAGCGCACTTCGGCGTCAGTAATAAAGGCCGCGCGGCCGACAAGTGGTTGAGCGACACCGTACGCTGGGCTTGGCGCGTGAAAGTCTTCATGCATCTGGAAACAGAATTGATGACGAATTTGCGTGAAAAAGCCGAACTCGAAGCGATCAATGTTTTCGCACGCAATTTGAAAGACCTGTTGTTAGCGGCTCCCGCTGGTCCGCGCGCTACCATGGGTTTAGATCCTGGCCTGCGTACCGGCGTCAAAGTTGCGGTTGTCGATGCCACGGGCAAAGTATTGGAATACGCAACTATCTTCCCACATCAACCACGCAATGATTGGGATGGATCACTGCACACACTGGCGCAATTAGCAGCGAAGCACAACGTTTCTTTGATCTCGATCGGCAATGGCACAGCTTCTCGCGAAACCGATAAACTGGCACAAGACTTGATCAAACTGAAACCAGAATTAAAGCTGACTAAGATCGTCGTCTCTGAAGCAGGTGCTTCGGTGTATTCCGCTTCTGAATTTGCGTCAAAAGAATTGCCTGATTTGGACGTGACGATTCGCGGTGCAGTTTCTATCGCGCGTCGTTTGCAAGATCCATTGGCTGAGTTGGTGAAGATCGATCCAAAATCCATCGGTGTGGGTCAGTATCAACATGATGTCAGCCAATCGCAACTCGCACGTTCGCTCGACGCCGTGGTTGAAGATTGCGTGAATGCGGTTGGCGTTGATGTCAACACAGCGTCTGCGCCGTTATTGGCGCGCGTGTCTGGTTTGTCGAGTAGTGTGGCGCAAAGCATTGTCAATTATCGTGATGCCAAAGGCATGTTTAAATCGCGTTCTGATTTGCGGTCCGTACCGCGTTTGGGTGACAAAACTTTCGAACAAGCGGCGGGCTTCTTGCGCATTATGAATGGTGATAACCCACTTGACCGTTCCGCCGTCCACCCAGAATCCTATCCTTTGGTGGAAAAGATTTTGGCTGACATCAAGAAGGATGTAAAGTCGATTATTGGTGACGGTAGTGCGCTCAAATCTATTTCCCCAGCCAAGTACGCTGACGAGAAATTTGGTGTACCAACGATTACCGATATCTTGAAAGAGTTAGAGAAACCAGGCCGCGATCCACGTCCTGAATTTACGACAGCGACTTTTAAAGATGGCGTAGAAGAGATCAAAGATCTGCGCCCAGACATGATTTTGGAAGGTGTGATCACCAATGTGGCAGCCTTCGGTGCCTTTGTCGATATTGGCGTACACCAAGACGGCTTGGTGCATATCTCTGCCTTATCGAATACTTTCGTCAAAGATCCGCACAGCGTCGTGAAAGCGGGTCAAGTGGTGAAGGTGAAAGTGTTAGAAGTCGATGAAAAACGCAAACGTATTGCATTGACCATGCGTCTGACCGACTCTGCACCACAAGCAGGCAGCAAGCCAGAACAACGTGGTGATCGCGACGATGCAAAACGTCTCAACCAACATCGCAACCAAGCGCAGCACACGCAAGCGGCAAGTCCGATGAATAGTGCAATGGCCTCTGCCTTTGCCAAGTTAAAACGTTAAGCTAGCGAACAGAAGTGAAGGTCAATATTGCACCTTCACTTCTCCCTTGCTTGTCTTCTTTCGGCTGTCATGCCGAATAAAAATTGCCATGGAAGCAATGCGGTGTCCAATACGGCAAATGTGCCAACGCAACCGGGCCCGCAGACAGATTTTCTCCATCAAACACACTGCCGAAACTCGTTTGCCTCTGTACATCAAAACCAACACCGACTAACCACACTTCCGACTCTCTGCTCGAGCCGGCTTTGGGCACGACCACATGCTCTTCTAAACGCATGCGCGTACCAAAATCAAATTGATCCGTCTTCCCCGTTTGCAGATCTAAACGCATCACACCATTGAGCGCATCGTTGTTTGCTGATGGCGCTGCAAGAGGATAAAACAGAAAACGATTGCGCTGTCCTACTACTCTAGGATCAACCCGTGGAAATTCAACAACTTCAGTGCGTTCGCTGATCTTGATGTGCTTGGTTCTGAGATCGATTTGTAGAAAGGTCGGGCTAGCGACGTCGTGCTTCACATCTAGCCCTTGCATCATTTTTGGCATCCACTCTTTAAAGTTGCCGAGATCCTTACTCTTCACAAAATCAAGATGTATCGTTTGATTTTCTTCCCAGGCATTCCCGAAATGAAAAAGCATCATGGCCGGTAATTCCATCAATCTGGTCCGACTAAAATCTGCCTTTTCAATCACCAACACCTTAGTCGATTCCTGCGCTTTCCACTCCATAGAATCGACCATACTTTGACCGGAGCGCACCGCATCCATATTCAAGCTGATTGGTGAGAACATAAAGATCAAGTGATTTTGCGAGATCACAAAGTCGTGCACCATAGCTGAATTCGGTGCATTCATTACGTGATGCTGCAAGAGCTTTCCTTGCTTGGAAATTTTGTACAGGATCAGTTTCCCCATCATCGTGCCGAAGTTCCACATCGTGCCATCAGCTTCAACTTTAGGATGCGCCGAAAAAGGCATACCCGCTAGCTCAGGCGACCATGTCACCAATTCTTGCGTCGCTAAACTTTGTGCATCTAAAGCGTGCGCAGAGCCACCTTCCCACAGGGCATACAAACGACCATCCATCTTGATTACATTGGTATTGGCCGTGTTCATGGTATCCGAAGAGCGCAAAGGGATTTTCGGTTTAATCGCAGTACCAAAAGCTGGCACCAAGAATTCACCAGCCTGTTGTTCAGCGATGAATTTTTTGGTACGGACGAAGCGCGCCTGATGCGACACACCTTGATCTGTAAAACGCCATGCATGGACCATGCCATCGCCGTCAAACCAATGATGGTAACGTTGCCCACCGCGCTCAAATAGCCCCGGCCCGTTGCGAAAGAAGTCGCCTCGCAAGTCACTCGGAATCTTACCCTCTACCCAGGCCTGATCGCAGCGGACATCTTGTCCTTGGTAACCGCGCAAAGGTGTCAAACGAAGGTCTGCTTGAAATAGTTCTTTCGCCATACCAAGGCGATTGCTGGATTGGGCTTGCGCCAAGTTTGGCAGCATACAGCTCGCAACCGCGGCGCCTATACCTTGAAAGAGTTGACGACGATTCATGGCAAGCTCCTAGTTGAGGCGAATAGAAATCGTTTTTTCAGTTCGCTCGAATTTGATTTTGGCGTCAGCGAACGAAGGTGGGCCGAAACTACCGGCTGCATCTTTACTAAAACCATAGGGCTCGCTCGGGATGCCGATTAAGTTGGCATCGAGCTTGCCATTGCTATTTAAGTCGTGAAATGCGGACAGACCGTATTCTCCTTCTGGCAAGTTCTCAAATACGACTTCTACTTTGCCTTCAACGGCGGCGACCTTCTTGCCGATCAAGGCCTTGCGCAACCATTGCCCCTGCTCGTTGAAAATCGCGACTTGGATGTCGCCCTTAGCTTGACTGATACCGATGATTTCTACCTTTAAATCCGCAGCCCAAGCCTGGGTTACTAATAAGGTAGAACCGATGACGATGGATTGAAAGAGATGTTTCATGCTGTTCATATGACCTCCAATTAAGTGTGTGGTGGTCTGTATCGTAGACAGCCTGTTGATGCACTTGTCAGAAATGCGATCAGTTGCGATCCAACGGCGCGAACGGTCGATACGTGGCGCGAAGAAAAAATGAAAATCGACGAATTAAGATTCCCGCCTCATAAAATTGTTTTTTTACCATGACTTAAAGCAAAGCAAGCCAGCGGCAAACGAACTAATCCTAACGCCCTCAAAGCGTTTTTCGCTTTTCCTTTATAATGCTGCCATCGTATTTTTATCTATGAAGGATGCATCATGAGCGACGTACAAGCCTGGATCAAAGAAACAGTGACACAAAACCCTGTAGTTTTGTTCATGAAAGGCACTGCGCAATTTCCACAATGCGGCTTTTCCGGTCGCGCGATTCAATTGTTGAAAGCCAGTGGCGTAGAAAACTTGGTCACGATTAATGTGTTGGAAGATGCTGCTGTTCGTCAAGGCATCAAAGAATTTTCCAACTGGCCAACGATTCCTCAGCTTTACATCAAAGGCGAATTCATCGGTGGTTCAGACATCATGAACGAGATGTTTGAAAACGGTGAACTGCAAGCTTTGATCAAAGGCTAAGAGACTCGCTATGAGCAAACCAGTGCGCATCATTGTTGCCATCACCGGTGCCACTGGAGCAGTTTATGGCGTGCGTTTGTTGCAGCATTTGCGCGCTATTCCTGGTATCGAGACACACTTGATGATCTCCGATGCTGGGGTATTAAATATCCATCAAGAACTCGACCTCAAACGCAAGGAGGTTGAAGCCCTTGCCCATGTCGTCCATTCTGTACGCGATGTCGGCGCTAGTATCGCGAGCGGCTCGTTTCAGTCGGATGGCATGATCATCGCTCCCTGCTCCATGAAGACTTTAGCGGCAGTGGCACACGGTTTCGCCGATAATTTGATTACGCGTGCTGCAGATGTGGTCCTAAAAGAACGTCGTCGCTTGGTACTGATGGTACGTGAAACACCGTTCAATCTGGCGCATCTACGCAATATGACTGCGGTGACAGAGATGGGCGGCATCGTCTTTCCACCACTTCCTAATTTTTACCACCGTCCTGCCTCGATAGAGGAAATGGTCGATCATAGCTTGGCCCGTGTGCTCGATCTATTCCACATCGAGCACCAGTTAGCGCCACGTTGGAGTGGTCTCAGAGACCAAGACCAATAGTTTCACTCTACCGAGCTTGCATTACTGCTCACGCTAAGCGAAATCGTTCCATCATAAAATCGATAAAACTGGCGAGCTTTTGCGAGTGTTGTCTATCACGCTGGTAAATCAAATGCATAGGACGCGCTGGCGGCCAATGTGCTTGCAAGATGGGGACTAGTCGTCCGTCACTGAGCTCATCGCGCAGCAAAACCTCCGCCTGCATTAAGACGCCAACCCCTGCAATCGCAGCTTGTTTCAGCACGTTCCCATTATTCGAACGCAAACGGCTCACTGGCAGCTCAGTCAGGCGCTCCCCAAAGCGCCATCGTGTTTGCGAGGTCCAATGCGCGTAGTCCAATAGCTGATGATGTTTAAGGTCCTCTGGTTGTTGCGGCGTTCCATATCGCTGCAAATAAGCAGGCGAGGCACAAATCGCGGTGCCATAGGTCTGAAGCGGTCTGGCGATGAAGGTCGAATCAGATAAATGCCCAACTCGAATCACCGCATCCAGCCCCTCTTCGATCAAATTCGCATTCCGGCTCGAGAGCTCAAGCTCAACTTGCACATCCGGATACTTGGCCAAATAATCTGGCAATGCAGGCGCAAGACATTCACTACCAAAAGCCAAAGGCGCACTGATTTTAAGTGAGCCACGTACGCTCGATCGCATCAACTCCGTGCTGTCATTGGCCTGTGCAAATAACTCGAGAATCTGTCGTGATTGCAGATAATAGTGTTCTCCGATCTCGGTTAAACCCAGACTACGTGTGGTGCGATTCAAGAGTTTGACGCCAACCCGTTTTTCCAAGGCGGCCACATGCTTAGTGACCATCACAGTCGAAATATCGAGCGCATTAGCCGCTGCCACAAAGCTGCCTTTGTCGACCACCGCAACGAATACTTCCATACTCTTTAATCTGTCCATATTCCACACCAATGCAAAATGAGAATAATATCAGCTAAACTTCGACTATTATTAACCATTAAGAAATAGTGAGCTTCCCTGTTTTGCATGGCCTTAGGGCTTGAGCTGGATTATGCTGAGCGGCACGCAAGGTAATCATTGTTGCGATTCTCACCCCATTCAATAAAGACAAACTATGAACACAACATCAATTTTTCGCGTCGCTGCTTTTTCTGACCAAGGCCAAGGAGGTAACCCTGCGGGTGTTTGGCTAGGCGATACCTTACCCACATCGGCGCAAATGCAAGCGATGGCGAAAGAAGTCGGCTATTCTGAAACCGTCTTCGCCTGCCGCCAAGGCGATCAGTGGCTGGTCAGGTATTTTTCACCGGAGTCAGAAGTACCGTTCTGCGGCCATGCAACCATCGCTTTAGGCGCCATCCTCGCACGAGAATTTGGTAATAATCAGTACCAACTGCAGTTAAGCCAAGGGCGCATCAGTGTCAGCGGTGAGGCCAACGGTGAAACGATACTCGCGAGCCTGCAATCACCTGCAACGAAGAGCTCTGCGCTCGACGCGACCTTACTCAATTCAGCTCTAACAATGTTTGGCCTCGACCGTGAAGAACTCGATTTAAGAATCCCTCCAGCCTTAATTCATGGTGGTGCTGATCACTTATTGCTATGCCTGAAGTCACGCCAAGCATTGCGTGATATGGGCTACGATCTCGCCCAAGGACGACGCTTCATGCACGACCATGGCCTCGTCACCATCATGCTGGTGGTGGCGGAGAATGATCAGCTATTCCATAGCCGAAACGCATTTGCCTCTGGCGGCGTGTATGAAGACCCAGCGACGGGTGCAGCCTCCGCCGCATTCGCAGGCTATCTACGCGACATCAAGTGGCCGCATCAGGGTCAGATAAGTTTGATACAAGGCGAAGACATGGGGATGCGCTCGATCATTCATGCGCAGATCAGCCCTGAGCCGGGTGCATCGATTCGGATTGATGGAGCTGCACGGCTTTTAGCTTAATCAGACGAAAGATAGGAATGGGGCAGATGAAATAGTCTGTCTCTCTGCCGCAAGATTCAACACCTTCGTAACATCAAGCCCAGATCGATAGGCTAAGCCCCTTCACAAACTGAGCTTGCGTAAAAAATAGGAAGTAGAAAAGGAAAAAGGCCTAAACATTTTCATGTTTAGGCCTTTTAATTGGTGCCGGCTGCCGGAATCGAACTGGCTACCTGATGATTACAAGTCAACTGCTCTACCAAGTGAGCTAAGCCGGCGGAAATCGTTTCAATCTTTGCTGCATTACGTTTTGTTTTGCAACGAATCTTGAAGAACAAAATTATAGACTACTTTATGATTTTTAGGGAAGGTTTTTCTGATTTTTTTTGCGTTTCTTGTGAAATTTTTTCTGTTTCACTATTTTCGCCTGTTTTTTCAGCAGTAGAAGACACCGCAGCCAAGCCAATTCCCGGTTTTGGCGTCTCAGTTTCCACTGGCGCTAAGATTTCTTCATCGATCGTATCGAACACCATGCCTTGGCCATTCTCACTTGCGAATATCGCTTGTACGTTAGCCACTGGTACATAGATCTCACGGGAAACTCCACCGAAACGCGCTTTGAACGTCACGGCATCATTATCCATCTTCAAACCCGCGGTTGCGGTAAAGCTCACATTCAAGACGATTTCACCCTTGCGCACAAATTCCATCGGCACTTGCACGCCGGCTGTCACCTTGACTGACAAGTAAGGAGTAAAACCATTGTCCGTGCACCATTCGTAAATGGCGCGTAACAAATATGGCTTTGTGGAGATTTCAGGCATGCTGTACAACTTTCAGAAAAACAATTCACATTTGCCGTTCAGCCCAGGGCTGAACGGCAATGTACATCTTAACGACGCATTACTTTTTCAGATGGCGTCAATGCTTCGATGTAGGCTGGGCGGGAAAAAATACGTTCCGCATATTTCAACAACGGTGCTGCTGTTTTAGACAGGTCGATACCGTAGTGATCCAAACGCCACAACAATGGGGCAACCGCGACGTCGAGCATGGAGAATTCTTCACCCAACATGTATTTGTTCTTGACGAACAAAGGCGCCAATTGTGTCAAACGATCACGAATCTCTGCGCGAGCTTTGTCCAAGACTTTAGAAGAAGCGCTGTTCTTTTCATTTTCCAAAGTATGAACATGAACGAACAATTCTTTTTCGAAGTTAAACAGCATCAAACGTGCACGTGCGCGTTGCAGCGGATCGGCTGGCATCAATTGCGGATGCGGGAAACGCTCATCGATGTATTCGTTGATGATATTAGATTCATACAAAATCAATTCACGCTCAACCAAAATTGGCACTTGGCCATACGGATTCATGGTCGAGATGTCTTCTGGTTTGTTGAACAAATCAACGTCACGGATTTCGAAATCCATGCCTTTTTCGAACAAAACCAAACGGCAACGTTGTGAGAATGGGCAAGTAGTACCCGAGTAGAGGACCATCATTGTTGGTGTTCCTTAAAACGATTAGGGCGAGGCGCCTATTATGAGCGCGCCTCACCCTGGAATGACACATCCGTGATTCGCTCACGGACGACGATTTTACTAAGTTTTTATTACTTCACTTCTTTCCAGTAAGAAGCGTTCAAGCGCCATGCTAATGTCGCCAGCAATGCCATAAACATCACAACCCAAACGCCTAAGCGCTTGCGGTTGTTTTGTGCTGGCTCACCCATCCATTGCAAGTAAGCAACCAAGTCACCTACCGCATTGTCGTAGTCGACCGCACTCAATTTGCCAGCTGTCAAAGTTTCAAAACCCACAAACTTATGTTCAGTTTTTGTTTTGTCATGCGCATCGGCTACTGTTTCGAACTTAGCACCGCGCACGCCTTGCAATTCCCACAAAGCGTGTGGCATACCTACGTTCGGGAACAACATATTGTTCCAGCCAGTTGGACGAGTTTCATCTTTGTAATAAGTACGCAGATAAGTGTACAACCAGTCAGCACCGGAACCATCGCCAGAAGCCTTCGCGCGAGCGATCACGGACAAATCTGGTGGAACTGCGCCAAACCATTCTTTCGCGTCTTTCGCGCTCAGGCTGGTTTTCATCAGTTCACCAACTTTTTCGCCTGTGAATAACAAGTTGTTTTTGATTTGATCTTCTGTCAAACCGATATCGCGCAAGCGGTTGTAACGCATCGCGGAAGCGGAATGGCAGTTCAAGCAGTAGTTGACGAACAATTTAGCGCCGTTTTGCAAAGCAGCCAAATCATTCGTACGTTCAGGTGCACGATCTAGTGGGTAGCCACCACTATTGGCCAAGGCCAAAGTTGGAGCTAATGCCAAAGCTACGATCAGTTTTTTAAGTAATTTCATGCTAATTCATCCTCACTAATCTGATCAATGCGCAGCAAACGTTACGCGTTTTGGCACTGGTTTAAATTCACCCATTGCACTCCACCAAGGCATCAACAAGAAGAAACCGTAGTAGATCAATGAACAAACTTGGGAAACACGTTCGCCAGTTGGAGATGGCGCTTGTACACCGAGATAGCCCAAAGTGACAAAAGAAATCCCGAACGCGATGTACACATATTTATGCCAATCTGGACGGTAACGAATCGATTTAACAGGAGATTTGTCGAGCCATGGCAAGAAAGCCAAAATCACAACAGAACCGCCGAACAATACAACACCCCAGAATTTCGCATCCAAGCCGAATGGCATCATGCCAACGATGGCGACCAAAGCGATACCAGCGATTGCTGCTTTAGTCACAAAGCCCAATTGGGATTTCAACCAAATCAAAGCAACATACGCGGCTACACCAAACTGCACGACATACAAGAACTCAGAAGTCGTTGCACGCAAAATGGAGTAGAACGGCGTGAAGTACCATGTTGGCGCAATGTGCGGAGGCGTTTTCAAGGAATCCGCAGGGATGAAGTTGTTGTACTCGAGGAAGTAACCGCCCATTTCTGGAGCGAAGAAAACAACCGCGCTGAAAATCGTTAAGAACACTGTCACGCCAAAAATATCGTGGAAAGTGTAGTAAGGATGTGAAGGTACGCCATCAACTGGGTGACCATCTGCATCTAAGTTTTCTTTGATTTCGATACCGTCTGGGTTGTTAGAGCCAACTTCATGCAAAGCGATCAAGTGAGCAACCACCAAGCCCAACAATACCAAAGGAATTGCAATCACGTGGAAAGAGAAGAAGCGATTCAATGTCGCATCAGAAACCACGTAGTCACCACGAATCCACAAAGACAAATCTGGACCGATAAATGGGATAGCGCCGAACAAGTTAACGATAACTTGTGCACCCCAGTAAGACATTTGGCCCCATGGCAAGAGGTAACCGAAGAAAGCTTCAGCCATCAAGCACAAGAAGATTGCAAAACCAAACAACCAGATCAATTCACGTGGTTTGCGATAAGAACCGTAGAGTAAACCACGAGTCATGTGCAAATAAACGATGATGAAGAACGCTGACGCGCCAGTGGAGTGCATGTAACGCACTAACCAACCGGACGGTACTTCGCGCATGATGTATTCAACAGATTCAAATGCCAATTTCGCATCTGGTTTGTAATGCATCACCAAGAAGATACCTGTGACGATTTGGATCACCAACACCAACATCGCGAGGGAACCGAAGATGTACCAGAAGTTAAAATTCTTCGGTGCGTAGTATTTACCCCATTGATCGTTCCACAATTTAGTCAGTGGAAAACGGGAATCGACCCAATTCAAGGCCTTGTCCAGAACTGGAGCGTCGTCTGGGAGTTTTTTCTCAACAAATGCCATGATTAAGCCTCGCCTTTCTCATCTTTACCGATGATGATTTTGGTATCTGATAAAAACATATGAGGTGGCACGTCCAGATTTTGTGGTGCTGGTTTGTTTTTGTAAACGCGGCCAGCCAAATCGAATGTGGAACCGTGGCATGGGCACAAGAAACCACCTTGCCAATCATCTGGCAAAGAAGGTTGTGCGCCTGCTGCGAACTTGGAGCTCGGTGAGCAACCCAAGTGAGAGCAAATACCTACAGTGACCAAAATATCGCTATGTTCTTTGCGGGAGCGAGTTTGCTTGTCGCAATACGCTGGCATATCCATGGTGTATGGCTTTTCAGATTTTGGATCTGCGACTTTATCTTCTGTCTTTTTCAAGCTCTCCATCATTTCAGGAGTGCGTTTCAAAATCCAGACTGGCTTACCGCGCCATTCTGTCGTCGTCATCTCACCTGGTTTGAGAGTGGAGATATCCACTTCAACTGGTGCACCCGCCGCCTTAGCGCGCTCGGATGGCTGAAAAGTGCTTACTAGCGCGCCTGCCGTTGCCAAACCTGCTGCGCCACCTGCAGCGCATGTTGCAACGAGTAGACCGCGACGGCCTGAATCGACCTGCTTTTCGATACTCATACAAACCCCAATCTATCAAAAATCAAACTTGACGAAGCACAACTCCACTTCTAACAACCTTAAATTATAAAGGAGCCGCGAGGTGATTTAAAGAAAAAGATGCTTTGAAGGACAATTAACGGTGCATTTCCGTGGGAATGACACGAATTTCTCACGAATATGGCGCAAATTCCAGCTTTTGTTCGCACTTTCTGCAACGATTCCTATAAAAACCCTACTCAAAGTCACAAGAATTCACAAAAATGCTTTACACAAGTCTGATTTCAGCGTTTAGTATATTGCCGTTTTACCAGCTGAACGAATGGCAACTGGATCGGTACTTCCAAGAGCTTTCGAGATGCGTCACGAGCGAACAATATAAACATAGATTGAGGGAAACATTATGGGAATGATGCAAGAATTTAAAAGCTTTGCCGCTCAAGGCAATGTGATTGACCTAGCCGTTGGTGTGATTATCGGCGCGGCGTTTGGCAAAATCGTTGACTCTTTGGTTGGCGACATTGTAATGCCTGTTGTCGGCAAGATTTTTGGCGGCCTCGACTTTGCCAATTACTATTTACCTTTGAATGGACAAGCAACCTCCCTCACCTTGGTTGAAGCCAAGAAAGCAGGCGCTGTTTTGGCTTACGGTAATTTTTTAACAATCTCCCTGAACTTCATCATCCTCGCTTTCATCATCTTCCAAATGGTACGTTTGGTAAACATGATGAAGAAGAATGATGCAGCAGCAGCGGCCGCAGCACCAGCGGAACCACCTCCAACACCAGAAGATATTGCTTTGTTGCGCGAAATTCGCGATGCCTTGAAGAAATAAAGAGGCGCGTGCAGATAGTTGGCCATCAGGCACAATCAAGAATAAAGGCCGCAATGCGGCCTTTATTTTTTGAACGGGACAAATGCAATCGATCTTGACTTGGCGAGCTTCGCTCAGACTTTCATGGCTACACAGGATTATCAATATCGACAAACTGCTGCTCTATCCCAAATCGCTCTGCAATAAAATGTCCCAATGCCTGCACGCCATAACGCTCAGTCGCGTGATGACCGCAAGCCATATAAGTTACGCCTGATTCACGCGCTAAATGCACGGTAGGTTCAGAAATCTCACCACTCAAGAACACATTTGCCCCCGCTTCGATTGCACTTCCCAACATGGAGTGCGCCGCACCGGTACACCACGCCACCTTTCCTAGGGACTGCCCCGCATCACCAATGATAGTCGGAGCCCGCCCCAATTGACGCTCTACCACTAAGGCCAAATCTGCGACAGTAGTTACTTCGCTTGAACTACTTGCGCCAATCCAAGCGATATTGTCTTCACCAAAGCGCCCTTGCGCTTGCAATCCAAGCAACTGCGCCAATTGCGCGTTATTCCCCATCGTCGGATGCGAGTCGAGAGGCAAATGATAGGCAAACAAAGAAATCCCATTTTCAATCAGGGTCTTGAGACGTTTGAATTTTTGGCCGATGACGCGCATATCTTCACCTCGCCAAAAGTAGCCGTGATGAACGAGAATGGCATCTGCATCCAAACGCACTGCTTCATCCAGCAGCAGTTGACACGCTGTAACGCCAGTAATTAAACGCTTAATCTCACGGCGCCCTTCCACCTGAAGCCCATTTGGGCAATAATCACGGAATCGAGCAACATCAAGTTCGCTCGCCAAACATTGCGCAAGCGCATCTCTATCTACCGATTTTTCTAACATTGAATCCTCATCATGCGTCGTCTATGGCTCTTATTTGCACAAACCGCGACTGTCGGCCTGGCACTGTGGTTTATTGTAACCACCTTAAAGCCTGAATGGGTACGCCAAGGGTTCAATAGCAGCCGTAATTTATCATTCAGTTCGAATGCCACGGTCAAAGAATCGAGTAAAGCACTACCGATCGCACAGGGTTCATATCGCAACGCGGCTCAAAGATCGATGACCGCGGTGGTTAGCATAGGCACCTCGAAAGACAACTCAGCCTCAGCACATCCGCTTCAGAACGATCCTTTTTTTAAGAAATTTTTTGGCGACCAGTTGCCACAAAAGTCTGAACGCACCGCAAGCAGCGGCTCAGGCGTGATCGTGTCCGCCGAAGGCCATATCATCACCAACTTTCATGTGATTGAAGGCGCAGATACGATAAATATCGCGTTAGCCGATGGACGTAATGCCAAAGCGATTGTCATTGGAACAGATCCTGAAACCGATCTCGCCGTATTGCAAATTAATCTCAACGATCTGCCAGCGATTACTTTGGGACATTCGGAAAACGCCCGTGTTGGCGACATCGTGCTTGCGATTGGCAACCCTTTTGGCGTTGGTCAAACGGTCACCATGGGAATCATTTCAGCCATGGGGCGCAATAGCGTGGGTATCAACACTTACGAAAACTTTATCCAAACCGATGCCGCCGTCAACCCTGGCAACTCAGGTGGTGCTTTGGTCGATGTCGATGGCAATCTGCTCGGCATTAACTCCGCAATATACTCGCGCAATGGCGGATCGCTCGGCATTGGTTTCGCAATTCCGGTCTCCACCATTAAATCCGTGATGGAAGAAATCATCACAAAAGGCGAAGTGGTTCGTGGCTGGATCGGTGTTGACCCGCAAGACATCACACCGGAGATGGCTGAAAGCTTTAATATTAAACAAGCAAGCGGCGCCATCATTGCTGGCGTTGTCCGCAATGGTCCCGCATTTCAAGCAGGCATCAAACCAGGCGATATCTTGACCCACATCGGCAATGATCCTATTTTGAATCGCACCGACATGTTCTATCAAATCGCCAAGCTTAAGCCGAACACCAAAGTCCCGTTCAAGCTAATGCGACAAGGCAAAGAATTGAGCGTTGACGTTACCGTCGGCAAACGCGAATTGCCGAAACCTGAAAAATAAAATCTAGGAAGCTTTATGCACGTTATCGAACTCGATCGCTATTTATCCGAATTAGCCGATAACAATAATCGCGCTTGGTTTGTGATGAATAAGCCGCGCTATGATATTTTACGCGCCGAGTTTCTCGCTCTCGTGACTGAATTGATTGCAGCCATCAGCAAATTTGATCCTTTGCTTGCGCAATGCGATCCGAAAAAGGCGATGTTCCGCATCAACCGCGACGTCCGTTTTTCACACGATAAATCACCCTACAAAACTAATTTTTCTGCGGCCATGATTCCCAATGGTCGCAAGAAGCCAAGCGAAGGCGGTGGTCCAGCTTACTATTTTCAGATGGGTGACGGTCGTTTGTTTTTCGCGGTCGGTGAGTACATGCCACCAAGTGATCGCTTAAAGGCGATTCGTCAGCGCATGATCGAAGATGAAGCCGGCTTCAAGAAACTCTTGAACAACAAGAAGTTGAAGGCAAGGTATGGCCAACTGGTTGAAGAAGGCAAGTTACAACGACCACCAAAAGGCTATGATCCAGAACACCCACATGTCGAGTATCTGAAGCTAAAGAGTTTGATGGTGTGGACCGAAGTGCCGCTCAAAGGCTTATTGCATGACGATGTAAAAAGCCGCTTGGTGAGCGGCTTTCAAGATGCGTTTCCACTGGTGACTTGGCTACGTAGCGCCAGCGAGTAACTAGGGCGCAGGCGTTTCGCTTTCATCTGGTGCTTTCGTCGCCTTGACAAAAATAGGCGCCACGAACAGTCCTAGTTCAAATAGCAACCACATCGGGAAGGCCAGAGAAAGTTGACTCACGACATCGGGCGGAGTAACAACGGCGGCCACTACAAACGAGCCAACGATCACATAACTACGAATGGCTTTCAGTTTTTCTACCGTCAAAATTCCCGTGCGAACCAAGATCACCACCACCACCGGCACTTCAAACGTCAATCCAAATGCCAAACACATCGACATAATGAAATCGAGATAGTTTTCAATATCTGGGGCGACAGTAATCGAAGTCGGTGCGAAATCAGCAATAAATTTAAATACGCGGCCGAATACGAAAAAATAACAAAACGCCACACCCGCTGCAAACAACAATGATGATGAGATCACCAGTGGCGCAATCAGACGTTTTTCATGCGCATACAAGCCAGGCGCAATAAACGCCCAAGCTTGATATAAAACCCAAGGCAAAGCAATCACGAATGAAAGTAATAAAGTCACTTTCATCGGCACTAAAAATGGCGAAATCACGCCGGTGGCAATCATTTTGGCGCCAGAAGGCAATGCAGCAACCATTGGTGCAGCCAGCAAATCATAAATCGCAGAGGGTCCAGGCCACGCGAACAAGGCGATACAGACTATCGCGATGCCAATGCAGGCCTTGACCAAGCGATCACGTAATTCGACCAAATGGGAAATAAAGCTTTCTTGCATTCCCATGAAATTGTCTTCACTCATGGTATGCCCGAATCAGAAAAATTAAGTTTGAAGAAGGCATCAGAAAAAACTCGAAGGAGTAGCAGACTTTACGCGGTGCTTTGCCATCCGCGCGGCACCGGACATCACCCGCGTACGCTGACCATGTCGACTTTTATACCAGTTCGGAACATTAGATGTTTTTGCCAATTTCTTGCGACGAAAGTCTTTGGCTTTTTCCGCCAAAGCTTCAAGGGCGTATTGGCGATCATGGTAGGAATACGAGTATTCCTGTTCTGGTGCGACGATAGAGTTCAGCTCTTGTTGCGCTTCGCTCAACTCTTTATTGACGCTTTGTTCAATCTCTTGCGCTGCACTTTGAACTTCTTGCTGCATTTTACGCAGCTCTTCCATCTCGATTTCGCGATTAACTTCCGTTTTGACTTGGCTGATATAGCGCTGGGCGCGCCCCAATAAAGTGCCCGCCATGCGGGCAACTTTGGGTAAGTCTTTGGGGCCGATCACCAATAAAGCAACGGCACCGATTACGGCAAGTTTGGTTAAACCAAGATCTATCATAGAAACAATCGAATACTAATCGTAGGATTAGTGATTTGACTTATCCTTTGCATCAACATCGATAGTTTTGGTGTCGTTCGCCTTTGGTGCTTCTTCTTCGCCCTTAACGCCATCCTTGAAGCCTTTTACGGCTTTACCCAAATCAGAGCCAACATTGCCTAACTTTTTCGTGCCAAACACAAGCACCACGACTAACAATACGATCAACCAATGCCAAATACTAAATGAACCCATTTTGCTTCCTTCAGGGATTATTCCCAAAAATAGTCACGTCAATTATAACTTTGTGCCACCTAGCACATGCATATGCAAATGATAAACCACCTGGCCGCCATTAGGACCTGTGTTCACTACAGTCTTAAAGCCACCTGAACGATTACCATCGGCGTCCTCAACATAGGCACAGCCATGTTCTGCCGCCAATTTTGGCGCTAATTCCAACATTTTACCCAACAATACGGCATCTTCTGGTTTAGCGTCGGCTAAGCTCGACAAATGCTTCTTAGGGATAATGAGGAAATGCACCGGCGCCGCAGGATTAATATCCTTGAACGCCAATAAATCTTCGTCTTCATACAAAACCGTGGCCGGAATTTGTTTGGCGACGATTTTACAAAATATACAGTTATCCATACTTAACCCAAGCTAATTCATCAACTGTTACAAATATGCCGGACAATTTACTCCGAACGTGATGCTTTCTCAACAATGCCAGAAATACCTTCACGTCGCGCCAATTCATCCAAAACCTGTTGAGGGTGCAGATTATACTGCGCCAACATGACGAGAGAATGAAACCACAGATCTGCGCACTCATAAATTAAATCGGATGTGTCGCCGCTCACCCGAGCGTCTTTTGCAGCCATAACCGTTTCAGTGGCTTCTTCCCCAATTTTTTTGAGAATGGCGTCATCGCCCTTGGCGAATAGCTTCGCTACGTAAGAGGTAGAGGGATCACCGCCATTAGCGGCCTTACGACTGTCAATAACCGCAGCCAGTTGATCAAGAATACTCGATTGACTCATGTTGGACTCATTTTCATACACTGCGCGCCATCAAGATCACGGCAGTGACTGATGGAATTACTTATAGATGGATTCTGGATCTTTGAGGACAGGATCAACGGTTTGCCACTCACCCTCGTCGAGCGTACCTTCAAATTTCTGAAAAAAGCACGAATGACGACCGGTATGACATGCGATACCGTCAACTTGTTCAATTTTGAGCAAAATAACGTCTTCATCACAATCAAGACGAATCTCTTTGACTTTTTGAATATGGCCCGACTCTTCGCCCTTATGCCACAATTTTTTACGGGAACGGCTCCAATACACCGCTTCGCCAAGTTCCACCGTGCGGCTCAAAGCCTCACGATTCATCCACGCAAACATCAAAACTTCATTGCTACTGGCTTCTTGGGCGATCACTGGTACCAAACCTGAGTCGTCCCATTTCACTTTGTTCAACCAACGAAAACTCATGCTAGCCTCATTGGAATGTGTTGTGCTGCCATAAATTGCTTTGCTTCATGTACGGTGTGTTGACCAAAATGGAAAATCGAGGCGGCCAATACAGCATCGGCACCGCCTAATTTGATGCCATCAGCAAGATCTTGCAAACCACCAACGCCACCGGAAGCGATTACTGGGATTTCAATCGCATCGGACACTGCGCGAGTCAAACCCAAATCAAAACCAGAGCGGGTACCGTCCTTATCCATACTCGTCAGCAGAATTTCCCCCGCACCGAACTTTGCCATTTTTTGCGCCCATTCAACGGCATCAAGGCCAGTCGCATTGCGACCACCGTGGGTATAGACTTCCCACTTACCAGGAGCAACCGCTTTAGCATCGATCGCCACTACGATACATTGTGAGCCGTATTTATGCGCAGCGTCGGCCACTAATTGTGGATTGGTCACCGCCGAAGTATTGATCCCCACTTTGTCGGCACCCGCATTCAACAAACGACGTACATCAGCGACCGTGCGCACACCACCACCGACGGTTAAGGGAATGAATACTTGCGAAGCAACGGCTTCAATCATCGGCAGGATCAAATCACGATCGTCAGATGAGGCTGTGATATCGAGAAAGGTAATTTCATCTGCGCCTTGTTGATCGTAGCGCCGCGCGATCTCGACTGGGTCGCCAGCGTCGCGCAATTCGAGGAAGTTAACGCCCTTAACCACTCGCCCAGCGTTCACATCTAGGCAAGGGATGATACGTTTTGCAAGTGTCATTCTTCGTCTTCTTCGTAAACCAGATCACCGCTTAACTCGTCTGCACGTTCTTGTGCAGTGAATAAATCGAGCGTACCTTCATAAATAGAGCGACCGCAGATGACACCTTCGATGCCTTCGTCTTGCACCTCGCATAAAGCTTCAACATCGCTCAGGGTATGCACGCCACCAGAGGCAATCACAGGCACGCTAACGGCTTGTGCTAATTTAACTGTGGCATCGATATTGACACCGCCCATCATGCCATCGCGGCCAATGTCAGTATAGATGATCGCTTCGATGCCATAGCCTTCAAACTTTTGGGCGAGATCAATCACATCATGCCCCGACATTTTGCTCCAACCATCAGTCGCCACTTTGCCATCTTTAGCATCGATACCGACGATAATTTGACCTGGGAAAGCGCTGCAGGCATCGGCCAAGAAACCGGGACTTTTCACCGCTGCGGTGCCGATGATGATGTAAGTAATACCGGCATTCAGGTAGCGTTCAATCGTGTCCAAATCGCGAATACCGCCACCCAATTGCACTGGCACTTCCTCAGTATCAGTCTCTTCGGCATATTCACGTACTGTTTTAATGATCGCTTTGATCGCTGCTTCATTCTTTGGTTTACCAGCAAAGGCGCCATTTAAATCGACCAGATGCAGGCGGCGCGCGCCTTGCTCTAGCCAATGACGCGCCATATCAGCAGGTTCTTCGGAAAATACAGTGGCTTGATCCATATCGCCTTGTTTGAGGCGTACGCAGTGACCGTCTTTCAGGTCGATAGCAGGAATGAGCAGCATAATAAATGGTTGTGATGATTAAAAATAAAAACTAAAGATGCAAACACCAACACTGTCTTTGTGGTTAGAAAGTGCTAATCCCTTCTGCACCACACCAAAACGATAGACTAAACCGTTTTAGGGTTTCCAGTGTACAAAATTTTTATACAGTTGCAATCCTGCACCTGCACTTTTCTCCGGATGGAATTGCGTAGCAAAAATATTATCTCGGGCAACCGCTGAAGCAAAGATCTGGCCGTAGTCGGTAGTGCCAACGATATGCGTAGGATCCGCTGCTTGCACGTAGTAACTATGGACGAAATAGAAATAGGCTTGATCAGGAATATCGGCCCACAAGGCATGCTCCCGACTTTGACTGACGCGATTCCACCCCATCTGCGGCACTTTGAAGCGAGAACCGTCGTCTTGCAGGCGGCCACTCAGATCAAATCGTACAACTTTACCCGGCATCAAGCCTAGGCAAGGCGTATCGCCTTCGGCACTGATATCGAACAGCATCTGCTCGCCGACGCACACACCAAACAGAGGCTTATTGCGGGCAGCGTCAAGAACTGCTTCTTTGAGGCCAGAATCATTCAAACAACCCATGCAATCAGGCATGGCCCCCTGACCCGGCAAAACGAGTCGGTCAGCGCTGCGAATATCCGCAATCTCACCGGAGATTAAGACTTGCGCTTCAGGCGCGACGGCACGCAGGGCTTGCGCAACAGAGCGCACGTTCCCCATGCCGTAATCCACGACAACAATTTTATTCATGATATTGAGAAGTAGGCATAATCAAGTAACAACGGCAGCGTTCACTGCCGAGAATGATTCTTATAAGCTACCCTTAGTTGATGGAATAGTACCGAGTGCACGCTCATCAAGCTCTGTGGCCATACGCAAGGCGCGGCCAAAGGCTTTGAAAATCGTTTCACATTGGTGATGCGCATTTTCGCCACGCAAATTATCAATATGCAAGCTGACCAAGGCATGATTCACAAAGCCTTGGAAAAATTCATGCGTGAGATCCACATCAAAACTACCAATCATCGCGCGTTTGAAATCCACAAAATACTCTAAGCCTGGACGACCAGAGAAATCGATCACCACGCGAGATAGCGCTTCATCGAGCGGCACATAGGCATGGCCATAACGACGAATACCTTTCTTGTCGCCGATCGCTTGTGCGAACGCTTGGCCCAAAGTGATGCCAACGTCTTCCACCGTATGATGCGCATCGATATGCAAGTCGCCGTGAGCTTCAATGTCCAAATCGATCAAGCCATGACGTGCGATCTGATCCAACATATGATCAAGAAAGGGGACGCCAGTGTTGAGTTTTTGTTGGCCAGTGCCATCGAGATTGATGGCAACACGAATTTGAGTTTCGTTGGTATTACGAGTGACTTGCGCTTTGCGTTGAGCGGACATGATTGTCAAAAAAAGCTATTTAGATGCTGGTTTAAAAAAACTAAAAAACGGCGGCACATACTTGGTTTTGAAAACTACACCAGATTTCAAGGAGTTTATCCAAGTATTTGCTGTAAGGCTTTCAAGAGTACCGCATTTTCCTCGGCCTTGCTAACGGTGATCCGTAAACAGCTATGCAGAAGATCGTGCATTTTACCCACATTTTTCACCAAAATTTTCTGTTCGACCAATTTTGTGAAGACTTGATCGGCAAATGAAGGGCTTTGACCAGCTTTTCCCTCTGAATCTGTGAATTTAACCAGCAAAAAATTTGCTGAGGACGGATAGACTGTCACACCTCGCAATGCAGCAAGTTGAATAGACAACTGCTGACGTTGCTCCCGCAAATCGGCTGCTTGCTGCTCAAACACCTCGGCGTTTTCCAATAAACATAAGACAGCCGCCTCGGTTAATACGTTCACATTGTAAGGAGGACGGACCTTATCAAACTCTTGCAGTAATTCGGATGCGGCCGACATGTACCCCAAACGCACACCCGCCAAGCCCAATTTCGACACAGTGCGCATCACCACCAAATTCGGAAATTCAGGCAAACGCGACATAAAACTACGTTGTGCAAAAGGCTGATAGGCTTCATCGACCACCACGACACCACTATCCCCGACCGTGCGAATAATCTCTTCCATCTCGGCCTCATCATACAAAGTACCAGTGGGATTATTCGGATAGGCCAAGTAAGTGATGGCTGGTTGATGCTCGCGAATCGCGGCTAGCATCGCTGGTGTATCCAAAGTCAGGTCAGCCTTTAGCGGTACGCCGATAAACTCTAGACCTGACAACTTAGCAGACATGGCATACATCACGAAGCCTGGTACTGGCGCCAATACTTTGGCTCCTGGACGTGCGCAGGCAATACTGAGGAGCGCAATCAGTTCATCGGAGCCATTACCTAATACTACATCGTATCCTGCAGGCACACCGAAATGTTGACTCAGCGCTGTTTTCAGAGCGGCATAGCTTGGCACGGGATAACGATTCAAATCGACCTGCGCCATGCGTTGCGCCAGCTTCTGTTGGACGTCCGCAGGCAGACGGTAAGGATTCTCCATCGCATCGAGTTTGAGAAAACCAGAAGCGTCAGGCACGTGATAAGCAGAGAGCGCTTGCACATCGTCGCGGATAATGGATCGGATCAAAGTCTGAACAGTTGAGTTGCTTGAAGTCATTTCGGTTCTATCTATTCTTAATCAGGCTGAGGGACATCAATCACAATTTAATCGCCAAGCGTCGCTACCACTTTTTTGCTGCGAGCTGAACGCGTCTTTGCTATCGTCGCTTTCGCTTGCGTGGTTTTAGTTGTGGTCGTTTTAGCGGCTTTCGTTGATTTCTTGCGAGTTGATGTAGTCTCTGCGGTGGGCTTAGTTTGAGGTTTAGTACGCACCGGTTCTGTCGGTTGATTATTCAGAGTCTGTAACTCTGCCTCAGCCGATTGCAAACGCGCGTCGATAATCGCGCAATAGTCAGGATTTAATTCGAAGCCGACAAACTGTCGACCACAACGTTTTGCCGCAACAGCGGTCGTGCCGCTTCCCATAAACGGGTCAAGGATGAGGCCGCCATCAGGGCATGAAGCCATCACCATACGCTCGATGATCTCAAGCGGTTTTTGCGTCGGATGTTCAACACGTTCAGGATCTTCTTTATGGATACGTGACACGCTCCACAAATCTTTAGGGTTGTAACCCAACTCTAGCCATTTAGCGCCAACAAAGATAGAACGCGAACGGGCTTTTTTGGTCTCGGCGTCATACGGGATACGTACGGAGTCGAGATCAAAATAATAGTTCTTCGACTTCACAAACAAACCAATGGTGTCATGCACCGAGGTAAAACTACGTGTGCTACCGCCCATCGACGGCACTCGCCTATCCCAAATGATTTCGTTGATCATCGTCATGCGTTGTTTGAGCATGACAAAGATCTCTGGCGAATAACGCCAGGTCAGAAAAATATAGAGTGAACCAGTAGGCTTCAGCTTGGGCAAGGCAGCGTCAATCCAACGCTCTGTCCATGCCAAATATTCAGTAGCTTCTTGCTTATCTGAGTTGTTACCGTAGTCCTTGCCCAGGCCGTACGGTGGATCGGTCAAAATCAAATCAATACTGCCATCGGGAATGCGTTGCAAACCCGTGATGGCATCTTCGTTAAAGATTTGATTGATGAAGCTACTCATAGGCTCGATCAGCTTTAATCATGACAAAAAATGGCGGCTTTGCACACCATTATTTCAAACGCAGTTCGGCGCTACGTGCGTGTGCAGGCAAACCTTCGCCATAGGCGAGTTCCGCTGCTATTTTCCCTAGACTTTGTGCGCCTTGTTCACTGACTTGTATCATCGACGAACGCTTTTGGAAGTCATACACACCAAGCGGCGAAGAGAAACGCGCAGTGCGCGACGTTGGCAAGACGTGATTCGGGCCAGCGCAGTAATCACCGAGAGATTCGGAAGAGAACCGGCCTAAAAACATCGCACCCGCATGACGAATTTGATCTGCCCATTGTTGCGGTTCTTCAGCAGAAATTTCTAAATGTTCCGCTGCAATATCATTCGCGATATCGCAGGCTTCTTGCATATCACGCACCTGAATCAAGGCACCACGATCACGCAAGGACGTGCGAATGATGTCGGCACGTGGCATGGTCGTAATCAACTTATCGATACTGGCATGCACTTGATCCAAATACGCTGCATTCGGGCATAACAAAATCGATTGTGCCAATTCATCGTGTTCTGCTTGTGAGAACAAATCCATCGCCACCCAATCAGGATCAGTTGTGCCATCACACAACACGAGAATTTCGGATGGCCCTGCAATCATATCGATACCAACGGTACCAAACACGCGACGCTTTGCATTGGCAACATAGGCATTGCCTGGGCCAACAATCTTATCGACTTGAGGAATGCTTTCAGTGCCGTAAGCGAGTGCACCAACGGCTTGCGCACCGCCGATTGTAAACACACGATCAACACCCGCAATCGCTGCTGCTGCCAATACTAAAGGATTACGTATTCCATCAGGCGTCGGCACCACCATGATGATTTCTTGTACGCCAGCGACTTTGGCAGGAATCGCATTCATCAATACTGAAGAAGGATAAGCGGCTTTACCGCCAGGCACATAAATGCCGACGCGATCTAACGGCGTCACTTTTTGCCCGAGTACTGTGCCATCTGCTTCGGTATAGCTAAATCCTGCTGAGCCACACTCCCGTTTTTGTACTTCGTGATAAGCACGCACACGCGCAGCTGCTGCTTCCAAGGCTTGACGACGTTCTGCCGGCAATGAGGCCAAAGCAGCTTGCAATTCAGATGTTGGAATTTCTAATGCACTTACTGCATCGACGCCAAGACGGTCAAACTTATGCGTATATTCCAAGACTGCTGCATCACCGCGCGTTTTTACGGCCTGCAAAATCTGCACTACACTGTGATCAATCGCTGCATCTTCACTGGCTTCAAACGCCAGCAATTGGCGTAAGGTCAGAGGGAAACCGTCGTCGCTAGAACTCAAACGCTTAATATCGGTTGCGAAGCTCATGCTTTGCCCTCCGACGCGCGCTCGAATGCCTCCAAGATAGGCTGTAAACGTTCACGTTTCAATTTCAAAGCTGCTTGATTCACGACCAAACGTGAAGAGATGTCCATTATCTCTTCGACTTCGACCAAATTATTCGCACGCAAAGTATTGCCTGTGCTGACCAAATCAACGATCACATCTGAT
>CANHZI010000046.1 GCA_947464955.1 Oxalobacteraceae bacterium | reverse complement strand
TTCAGCTAATTCGAAGTTGCCGTTATCGATAGCAATGCCGACATCGCCGAAATGGGCACCAGACAAAGCAATTAAGCCTTGCTCCGTGTCGCTTTCAAAGAGTTCTTGCAGCCATTCGAAACGGATTTCAGCGCGACCGCGGTGCTGATTTTCTAGCCATGCACGCGCCAGCAATTCGCATAAACGCAAATAGCCGTGGCGAGATTTCACTAACAACAGCAAACGAGAGGGTTTATCGCGGTCGGTATCATTGGTGATCCATACATCGCATCCCGCAATCGGCTTGATTGCTTTACCACGCGCAGTCTTATAGAACTTTACCAAGCCAAACAGGTTGCCAAGATCAGTCAAGGCCAAGGCCGGTTGTTTATCTTTCAATGCCGCTTTGACGACGTCATCGATGCGGACTAATCCATCGACAATGGAATACTCCGAGTGCATGCGTAAATGCACGAACTGTGGGTAGTCCAAGTTGGAATTGGCGCTGGACGCCGTAAGGTTTTGTGGGGCAATAGCGAGTTCAGTATTCATCCCGCTATTTTACCGTGTTGCCTGTGATCTGGAGTGCAATACTTAAGTGGAAAATTTAAGTTTTTCGAAGTAGCAAGGCGCATCATGCAACAAGCTCATTACACGCCTCGCTTAGGTAACTTCCCTAGTCAAAATAGAGTCGCTCAGTATTAAAGAAAACACAATCCTCTTCCTCTTCTACCGCTATTTCAAGGTAACTGCGCTCAATTAACTCTTGCAAGCCCAGCAATATCTTCTGCTCTGGAATGTGCGCATGTTTTTCAGAGAACTCCATCATCACCTGACGCAAGACCTTACCCGTTGCGCACAATGACCACAAATCATGCGTTTCATTTGATTTCAAATGCAATGGCTGCACCGTGATCTTGTTCTCATAAAAATGCACGTCTTGAATCATGGAGTCTTTAGACAAAGCAATTACAGCCCGACGGCGCGCCCAAAAAATCGACTCTGGCCAACGAGTCTCGCGTTGGTAATATTGCCATTGAGTTTGAAGATATTGACGAAAATCTTGCTCGATGGCTTGCGCATAAGTATCGAGTAAGGCGCCATCCGAAAATAGACGATCGACCGCGATAAAAGCACCATGAACACCGGTTGCCAGCGCGCGTGGAATTCCCGACGAAGAAATAGGATCATAGGAAGCCACTGCATCACCAACCGCTACCCAATCACGACCGCCCGCATTTTTGAGATAGGAGGAATAACAAGGAAATGCGCGCGGCACTTCATCGAACTCAAAGCCTTCAAGTAGTTTTCCGATTTGCGTTCTACCTAGCAAGGCACGCCACACTGCGGGTTGGCTGGCATGCAATTTATTCAGAATATCTGGATCACTCATCAAGACGACAGAAACTCTACCGTCAACCATTGGAGTGACGTGCCACCAGCCGTATTCTGCGGCCTCAATATGATTTTCCAGAGGAGTCTCAGCTGCAACTGTCGAAGCACCGATGCTACCGACGCCGACCAAGCGATCATGGACCGTTAATGCCAAATTCAAATTCGTCCGCATCACGCCACGACGACCAGATGCATCAATGATAAATTTACATTGCACAGGATAAGTGTCGCCCTGGGCATTTTTGACTAAAACGCGCCAACCGCCTTGTGGTCTGGCTTCACAGGCGACAACTTGATTGTTGCGTTGCAAATCTCCACCACGTTGCACGAAAGTTTCTGCCAACATACCTTCAAAGCCCAAGCGATTCAATGCCCAACCGGTGCCTGTTTCTGTGAACATATACCCAAGACGACGCGGCTCGGCTTGACCCCAGCTCACTTGGCTGTAAAACGGTGCTTGGCTTTGGGTAGCACAAAATTGATCCCACACGCCGAGGTATTCCAAAGTCGAACGCACATTCGAAGATAGTGATTCACCATACTTATGTTCGGAATAGTCGCCTTTTTCGATAATAGCAACGCGAATATCTTCGCGTTTCAGTAAAGCGATTCCGGCCGTGCAACCCGAAATACCTCCGCCGAGAATCAAGACATCAACTTCTTTCATCGCTGCGTCACTTTGGCTATTCATATTGACCCCAATTGTTTTTCTCTTCATCTCGAAAATTGTTCATTTTCAAAGATCCATCAAGAGCACTTTGCATTACTAAGATTAGAAAACGGTGTCGACTTAAATTCGACTCTACAACCTCAATAGCAATTCACGTGCCAGCCAGATTTTCAATAATTTCGCCTGTAAATTTGGTGTAAACTACTTAATCGCAGGACAAGTTAGGTTCTTGTTTTTCGCAGTAATTCAAGGCCGCGGTTCGAAGCAAACACTAAAAGATAAAGTTTGCACAACGATGTCGAGCGTAAAGTGAGATTTCCTAGTATTTGTCTGACAGAAGACAACAAAAACACCGACACCAGACCTCAAATACTCGCCGTGACGAGAGAAGGTATGGAAATTGCTGTAAGCACGATTGATCACGTAAAAAAACAGCTTTCCATGTAAAAGGAAAAGCCATTTACACGTAATTAAAGTAAGCGCGAATTTTTTGACGTGTAAATTTTTCGTTTTTTTACACGTCAATCCATACTGACCATCTGACATATTGAAGTAACGATGAACAATATTGACTACACCATTACCTCCCCACTCACCGTGGTTGCAAAAGAAAGTCGACCTTTGCTGGCGATTACGATTGCTTGGCACCCAGATACTTCCCGTATCGGTGAGCAATTTATTGGTAGCACGGAAGAAGGAGTGATCGAAGTCAGTCGCTTCATCCCTATGTTTCGCAAGAGTCTCGGGGATACTTTACCTATCGGTCACGGTGGTGTCTCCCGTGAGCCGATTCGAGTCGTTCGCGACACCAGCGATGGCGTCACCATTTGCCCACCCAAAAGTCGAATGGTGGTTGAACTCAATGGTCAGATGATCATCGATCCAATTTGCCTAAGCGCCGAGCAAATCGAAGCTGGTGCAATTCTAGCCTTGGGTCGAGCGGTGTATTTGTGCATACATTGGATGCGCTGCTTACCCAAAGAGAACGTGGTGGAAGGCTTCATTGGCGTGGGCAGTGCAGCGATTGCAGCACGTGACCTGATTCGATTAGCGGCGACTAGTGATGCGACCGTACTTTTGCTCGGCGAAACCGGTACAGGCAAAGAGGTTGCGGCACGCGGTATACACCAACTCAGCAAACGTGCCGCTCAGCATATGGTTTCGGTCAATATGGCCGCGCTCAACGAGTCGCTCGCAGCTGCGGACCTCTTTGGAGCCAGCAAAGGTGCCTACACTGGCGCCCAAAATGCGCGCAGCGGTTTCTTTTCTGAGGCAGAAAACTCGACGCTTTTTCTCGATGAAATTGGCAATACACCGGTCAGCATCCAACCTATGCTCCTACGCGTTTTAGAAACGGGCGAGTACCGCCCTCTCGGCGCAACCAGAGACAATAAGTCGAGTGCGCGCTTGATCACCGCAACCGATCAAGACCTTTATCACTCTTCGTTTAATCACGCTTTGGTAAGGCGTCTTGAAAGCTTTATTATTCGCATTCCACCATTACGGGCTCGTCGCGAGGACATCGGTTTATTGATGCTACATCAGTTCCAGAACCTCGATGTCGGCAGCATTGATAGCAGTCAAATTCCTGCAAGTTTTATTGATGACGCGCTCAACTACGATTGGCCAGGTAACATCCGACAGTTAGGCAATGTCTTCAAGCGTGCTATTTTATCAATACAAATGGGTGAGACTCCGGTACTCGCGAACATGATAGAAAGCCCTAAACTGCAGTCCGTCGACAACGTCGCACAAATTCGTAAGATTCAGACCGCAAGTCAAGCCGATCATCGTATTGCCGGCTTAGACAACAGCAGCAGCGCGGTTGAAGAGACTCCAGTAGAACGCAAAAAACTGAGGGACTTAAGTGAAGAAGATGTCATCAATGCCATGGAAAAACATGCATGGACCATTCAATATGCGGCAGAAGATCTGGGCATTTCACGCCCATCAATGTATAAACTGATCGAGGCAAACTCGCAAATTCGCCGCGTAGAACAAATTCCTCACGATGAATTGCGCAATCAATTCGACCTAGCCGCAGGTGAAGTAGAGAAATGTGCCTCGCTATTGAAGACGCCCAGTGAGGCTTTGCGCCGACATTTGAAAGGCCTAGGCTGGATATCCTGATTGCATCGATGCGTGGTACTCAACACTTAGGTTTGCAATCTTGATTGTCCTCAAAGACTGTGGTTTTTGAGATAGAAACACGCTCTAGTCTGCTCAAATTGAGCGAAATAGTAATACCATGTAGAAAGTTTTAGCGGTATATGAGAAAACTGAAAGATTGCAATCCAGTGCCGATTTTTTACTCTCGTTTCTATTTCGCTAACAATTTGATCAGATTGCGGAGCGTCGAATGCCAAATTCATCATTTCCTCAAAAACAAGCCGCTGAAATGCGGGTCTTGGTTGTGGATGATGACCCTTTACAATTGGCTTACGTCACCGCCCTACTTAAGTCGCTTCAGATCACGGCTGTCACAACCGCAGACAACGGTACCGAAGCGGTTGCTGCCATCGAAAAACAAGCGGATGGACTTGATCTCATCATTTCCGACTTAATGATGCCGACCATGGACGGTTTTGATTTTTTATGGCAACTGGCCTATCGACAATCACAAATTCCGGTCATCATCATGTCGGCACAATCGACCGAAGTGATCCACAGCGCAGAACTGGTAGCGCAGCTGAAATTCTTAAAGCTTGTGGGCAGTTTAGAAAAGCCGGTCAGCAAAGACCGATTTTACGACATGATCAAAGTCTTGCTGGTGCCGTAGATCTGCTGGGGTTTAGTTTGGCTTACGCAAATACTGCACGTCGCGACGTAAAGAAACTAAATCAGGATCTGCATCGATTTGTTTCACTGGATAGCCCAATGCCTTAGCGCGCAAAACAGCGACCACCGCTGCTTCTCGTTTGCCCAAGATTTCATAACTAACGCCAACTCTAAACTGAGCCAACGCATTATTTTCAATCAAACCTTCTAGGTTACCGATTGCTTCATGCGCAGCAGAAATATCGCCAGTCTTGGCGTTGTACAAGGCCGTACGCGACAAGAGATCAGTGTCTTTAGGCGTCTTTTCTAATTTTTGTTTGATCAGATCACGCGCCATTGAGTAGGCGTTTTTTGCCCCATCATTACGTCCTGGAATCCACTGCAAAGTGTCGCCATATTTCGCCCAGGTACGAAAGTCATTTGGATTTCCACTCACCTTGTTCACTGATTTTTCAAAGGCACTCGCCGCGCCAACATAATCGCCGCGTGCATACAAGGTGTCACCGAGCTCAGCGTATAGCTCTGCTGTCTCTTTGTACTTCAAGCCCAGTTGCAGGCTGGCGACAGCCTCATCAATACGGTTAAGTTTAACTTGAGCACGCGCTAAGCCTATGTAACTTGCCACACTGGCAGAGCCACGTTCGATGCTCTTACGATACACCTCTATTGCAGAGCTATAGTTCTGTTGACTGGCGTACACTTGAGCTAATTGGTTCGCAAATGCTTCATTACTTGGGAACAGTGCAACAGCTTGTTTCGCAGATTCCAATGCGTCGCTCGCCCGATCAGCACTTATCTGCCCCATTATTTTGATAAGCCAAGCCACCTGGTTTTTGGGATCCAGAGAAAACGCTCGTTCAATTTCTTTAAGTGCTGCATCATGTTCGCCCTTTAAGCTCAAGACACGAGCGTAGGCGATATGAGTTAAAGCCAGAAAGTCATTTTGTTCCAAGGCACGCTTCGCATTGACCTCTGCGCGCTCTAATGCCAAAGCGTTTTGCCCATCTAAGGCAAATCGATAACATTCGACCAAAGCTAAACTAGCACGTGCTGCTGTATGTTCCGGTGTTTGTTCCAAAATGCGAGAAAAGTGTTGTTCTGCGATATCAAGCATCTCAGCACGATCAAATTGCTCCAAAGCCTCTAAGCCAGCAGTCATCTCACGCGCTTCCGAGTATCCTCGCAATTGCGGCTCAAGTTTTTGCCAATATGGTTGCGTTTGCCAAGCCAAAAATCCTACCCCCAACAAGGCCACGACCATTAAGGTGTAACGTGAAGACTTGAGCAAGCGACGCCAATTAACGATTGGTGCTTCATCTTGAGCAGGCAACGCAGCCAAATTGATCGCACTCATCTTAAAGGATGCCGAACCCATCGACGGCGGATCCAACATGATCAATTGATTAACTTGCGAAACCACTTCTTGCATTGACGTGATTCTTTGATCGATCTGGCGCGCCGTCATTGCCCTCACCAATTGGCGCAGGGCTAGAGGCAAATGATCAGGCCAAGGCCATTGATCGGAGTTCGATTGAATTACTGCTGCAGCCAGCGCTAAGCCAGACAGGTTCGCGAAAGGTCGACTGCCGGTTAATAACTCATACAAAATCACCCCTAGAGCATAAATATCGGAGCTCGGGCGCATACTGGCGCCAGTCAAAATTTCGGGTGCCATGTATGCAATCGTACCCTGGGGATCAGCCTGCACCACCGAGGTGGTGGCATCACGATCAGCCTGGCTTGCCAAACCAAAGTCCAAAATTCTTACGGCCCCAGTTGGCTCCTGCATCAGATTCGAGGGCTTCAGATCGCCATGAATCAAGCCAGCCGTGTGTGCCTCATACATTGCTTGGGCCACTTGGCGCACGATATCGAGCACTTGATAAATCGAAGGGGGATGTGTTTCAAGCAGTTGACGCAGGGTTTGGCCTGGCACCAACTCCATTACGATTGCTTGGCTATCTGCTGTTTGCTCTAGGGCGTGAACCTTGACGAAAGCAGGATGCTGCAGTGATGCCGCAAGCCGCGCCTCTTTCAACAAGTCGACGCCAGCACTAATATTTTTCAAATACTTAATAGCAACTTGGCGATGTAGTTTCGTATCCCATGCTTGAAACACTTGCCCAAAACCGCCCTCACCTAGGCTTTGACCTAACTGATAGTGCAGCAAAAATTCGGGCTGTTGGGCATTCGCTTGAGTTACTGACATAGGGGTACGTCTACAAAAATCCTGTTTGCTGAGCAGGCCACATTCTAACTCGTATTGCATGCAGAAAATAGACCGCGAGCCTAAATTGAAGCCCCAAACCCAATTGCAGTAACAGATTGTCTGCTAGCGCCAAACTATGCCAGATTCAGTCGAGCGCTCAAAAAGATTTCAGGTCTGGATAGCTAGCGATCAAAAGAGGATCATAACCACGCTCCCGGCTTTGATTCAGTGCCTCACGTGCAAGTGCTTTCTCTCCCACGAGACGGTAACTTAAGGCGATCCAAAAATAACACTCGCCTGTCATTGACTCGAGTTGTAAGGACCTTCGAATCTGATCACGCGCTTTCTCAGGTCTTCCTAAGCGTGCCTGAATAACCGCGCTAATGCTCATCAAGACAGGATCGTCGGGGGAGCGTTGCAATCGCAATTCGAGTAAATCGAGTGCTTTCTGATGCGCCACTCTCGCCGCTGCTTCTTTTGCTGGCAATTGAACCAAGGCTTCCGCATATTGAAACCAACGCAAATAGCTACCAGCGACACCTTTATTTACCGACACCGCATTTTCATATGCTTGAGCTGCCGACTCAAAATCGCCATCCTGAAAACGCAGGTCCCCCAAACTTGAGTACAGATTTGCTTGGGGACCAATCAATAGGCCCCGTTGAATCACCGCCAATGCGTCGTCGCGTCTGCCTTGTGAATTCAAGGCAATGGCCATCAGAGAATACGCCAATTGCGATTCTGGTTGGCGCCGTATGCTTTCTTCGAGCAGCGGTATCGCTTTATCGTAGACAGTTTGATTGAGATAAATGCCCGCCATTAAGTCCAATAAATAACGATCTTGCGGAAACTTAGCCGCACCGAGAGTTCCGAATCTGAGCGCCTCGTCCTGATGTCCCGCCTCTAATAGAATGCTCATTTTACAATGCCACAAAAGTAGTTGTTCTGGCGCGATTTGCAGTCCCAACTCAGCGCTACGTAACGCATCACTGAGTTTGTGATGTCCTTGTTGAATGCGCGCTTGAGCCAATAAACTTGGTGCTGCCCGAGGGGCTAACAGCATAGCCTGTTGGGCACCAGCCTTTGCTCTCTGAAACCAGATGTCGTCCCGAGTCGTTGCGTAATAACGTGAAAGATGGCTCACCGCCATATAGGCAACTGCCTCCGCATTTTGAGGTTCGTGCTCCAGTACCGTTTGAAAATGCTGAATCGCACTTGTCAATTTTTCGGCGCGCGGACGAATTTGGTATTCAGTCAAATCACTTACACCCTGTTGCAGCTCCCTTGAGCTTGAATATGGCTTCAATGCAGCGAGCAATTGAGGCCCATGCAAAAACATCTGCCAGATTCCGATCAAGCTTACGCCGATTAGCAAACAAGCAAACAGCAGTGGCTTGAGCTTAAATCGAGCGGCTACGCCCTTAGGTTTCTGTTTGACACTGGCAATCTCCGCTTCAACTTGTTGTGAGATCTCCAGCTTCAATTTATGCAACTCATCTCTATTGAGGCTCTGTGACCACATTTTGCTGGGGATCAGGGCAAAACATAACTCTCGTAGTTGCTTAGCGCTGGGTCTAGTTTCAACATTGGTGGCTGTCAAATTAGCCAAGATACGACAAACTGGCTCTGGCAAAGTAGTCGGCCAATTCCACCGCGATGAATCATGCTGCAACTTTTCTGCAACTAAAGCGAGGCCGCTTAAATCTGAAAACGGTAAGGAGCCACAGATATAGAAATACCAAGTAACGCCTAGTGCATATAGATCACTGGCAGCTTGTGGCAAGCTTTGTGAGAATCGTTCTGGTGCGGTGTATGCCAAGCTCCCAAAAGGATCAATCTGACTCTCTGAACCAAAAATATGAGAAGGGGTCCCCGGAGCAAGGGAAAAATTCAACACACGAATATGCCCAGAGCGATCAACAATAAGATTGTCAGGCTTTAGATCACCATGAACTAAACCTTGCGCATGCGCTTCCTGTAGAGCACTCGCCACATCGAATAAATATTTGCTTAGTTGTGCAACATCATTTGGTATCGATTCGACATCGGCCAAAGATCTTCCTGATACCGCTTCCATCACGACATAAATACACCCCTCAAACTCCTCAACCTTATGGATTCGGGCAAAAGCTGGGTGCTGCAATGATGCGACTTGCCGTATGCGTTGACGTAAGTCCTCGATTGCTTGTTCGCGCTGCAGCTTAGAACTGACATCAGCAATTGCGTCAAAACGACTTAAGGAAATCTTGCGTATCCAGACGGGTCTAGACAAATGCTGGTCATGGGATTCAAACAATTCGCCATCAAAATCGACACGAATACATTTGCCTAGTTGATATTGGAAGTTTTCAACCTCAGGCTCAGAAGATGCGTGCTTTGATACCATAGGTGATGATAGGAGTAGTACAGAAAATGCTCAATATTCGATTTAAGAACCTGAGCACATTCTAACGCCATTCAAGTTGAACATCTCGCTGGTTTTACGAAATAAAGAGTAACCCGACAACTTATACTTGATTTGGTGTGGTAATGAGTATCGATGGAACCTTAACCGAATCATATAATCGCAAATAGAAGTGGGCGATTCCTGCTGTCCCCAACATCAAACTAGGCGTTTCACCTACGCCGCTATTGCCACATGGCCAAGGACGCCCTTCTTTGAGAATATGTTGTATGCCATTTTGTCCAACTTGCTCTGCGACTTCCATCAAATTAGGCCGCATCAGATCGTGTGAAGCTTGGATAAGTAGGTCCGCATTGCCAGCATCGCCATGGCAAAGAGAGAAATTGCCACGCCCCAGCTTCCAAGCTTGCGCGAGTGCTCTTTCAGTGGTCGAAATGGCGATTTCTAGGTCTTCCTTTACTTCGGAGTTAGTCGATAAAATCTGCGATTGCCGTAATCTTGCCAAACCAAGGCCGGGCGCGCCATGACACCAGGCCAAACTGAAGCTCATCCCATTATCCTTTCGGCCAGAAGGTGGGACGCGATGATCAGGCCAATTTCCAACTTCTCGGTTCAGTTGGGCGCGTTCGAAGCGCAAAGCTGCGTGTACTGCTTGCAGGTAGTCGGGTCCTTGCGTCACTTGATACAATTCGAGCAAGGCTGTCGCGATACCCGAACTGCCATGCGAATATCCATTTAAATGTGGCTCATCTTTATTACGCGAAGTTTGCCATGAGATCGTCGAGGCCAAGTCTTGGCCGCCCACCGTCGCTCTAGCCAATAAATGCTGCCCATGCATGTCCGCCAACTCAAGCAATTCAGGGCAGTCCAAGGCCTTGGCTAAATATAACAAAGCTGGAATCGCTCCAGCGCTTCCCGATACGACATCAATGGCGATAGGGTCTAACACCTCATCCCGCAATGGCAACAGTATCTGCCGAGCACGTTCGAGTAAACTATCTCGCCCGGTAGTGCGCGCAACTTTCGCCAATACGAATGCTAAACCAGTCAAGCCAGAGTAGAAACTCGCTGTTTGGTTCGAGGCTCTTTTCTCAGCTAAAGACAAAGCTTGATTTAATGCGCCATCGATACAACGCAATTGCAATGGATCTTGCGTGAATTGATACAGCTCACTCAACAACAAGGCGACACCCACAGTGCCAGCATATAAATCGCCTTGCATAGCACGGAACATCTTGGTACTTCCGGTCTGATGTACCTCATGTACCCAACCCAACCAAGTGCAGCGATCCTTATCCCAAATCGCATCTCTGCACAGCCCTCTGCCTATTTGATCGGCGACCTCTAAATACTGCTCTCTCGCACGATTCATCTGTTCACCCCACCAGTGAAAATGGGCTGTGCAAAAATATCGTACTCACCTCTGTTTAAATAAGGGGCTTGCAAAGCTATCCCGGCCTCAGTGAAAGACCGTGCGATCAAATCCATTTTATCTTCTACGCTGCACGTTTGTTGTGCCCATGCTTGCAATAAAGCCTGCGCCACCAAACGGCAGCGATGCAGTCCAAAACTCGCACCATTTCCAGGGTCTTGCGCAGCTCCAATACCTGGCGCCCAAGTGCGTGTAAACATTGGCACGGCTGTACGCAATCCGTCGCCAAGTAGGTTTGGCAGAGACGGCAATATCTGTGCCGCGATTTGATAGTGACAACTCGCCACATACAAGACAGCAGCATCTGCACGATCGTAGAGTGTGCAATCAGCGATCGCCTTAAAGTGATAAGGCACCAAGTAGTGGTTGAGCTGTGCGCTCAAAAAACGCAACAAGTCGACAACTGCGTTCGCCCGCACATTAAAATAAAACCGTAATAACTTATACTCATCGAATTGATCTGATAATGTCGCACCAAAAGTGTGGAAGAAGAAATCGAGCGATGATTCGGTGTACGGAAACACTTTCAATTTCACAGTATCTCCGATTTTCGCACCAGATCCCATCCAAGTATCCAGCATGTAAGTACCAGCCCAAGCGATTCGGCTTTGGTCACCTCGTTTCACATAAGCTCGGCCATCATTCCCGAAATGATAAATCTGCCAGCCAGGATCCCAGGCCTCAGCTACTCCATTTGCCAACTTAAGCTGAGCGACCAAATCCGTGTCCTGCTCGCCGCGTTGAACACCAGCCTCAGTGATACCTAAGCTAGAAGACGAGGCGGCTTCTTCTTTGGACAAGGCCCTTATATAAAAGGCCTTGTAGAGACGTGAGCTTAAGGATTCAAGCATACTGTTTTGTACTTCTTGTTCTAAAGAAGGTAAGCCAAGACGATCAAATGTAGGCTCTATAGGTAGCTCTTCGCCCGCGATTACAAAACAACTATCCTGAATTTCCACATGGCGACACAGGTGTTCAAGATCCGAATGAAAAGTAAGTTCACTCATGCCAAATTACTCTCCGAATCGGACATCCTTCGTTCAGGGAACCAAAGCAAAGCCATCTTCTCAGGGTCTTCGAAAATTATGCGGGCAAGTTGAAGCACTAAAGACATACTGATCGACATTTCCACCTCAGTACAAACGCCTTCATAACAAGTCAAGACCAAACGCGCGGCAACAAATCGCAAACAACGGACGAGATCCGCACGGTCATTATCCTTTGCGCCAACGCCTGTTTGATAAGCATGCCAATACACCAATAGGCTCTGGCGTAAAGCATTGTGCAAAGGATTTTCCCGCGCAATTAATTCTTCGATACTAGATGCAGGCTCTTGTCGCGTATCACGTTGATCAATCTCGATCCAAAATACAAAAAACGAATGCATTAAGCCGGCGATATCCCAATGAGCATCGCCAACGTCGATCAATTCCCAATCGATTAATTTAAGCTGCGGGGTTTGATTCTGATCAGGATGCACAAGGCAGTTATCCCATTTCATATCGCCATGTATCAGACAATCAAACTTCCAGTCACGTTCCACTACTTGCAGCCCCTCACGAATCACTGGGTGCTGCTGCATGAGCGCCAGCATTTTCTTCGAACCGCCACTAGCCAACTTTGGAACACTGTCAAAGTTCAATATCCACACTGGCTTACGTCGACATGCTTGCAAAAAATCCTTTGGCAAAAGCGACAAAGAAGTCGAAACATGAAATCGGGCTAAAGCCTGACCACAAATCTCTGCAATTAAATTTGAAAAGCGTCGGATTCGCCAGTGATACTGGGTCAAACTCTCGCTGTCTTTAATAAACTCTAGAACGATGCTGTAACGGTCTTCATCAATATCGAGAACACGAGGTAAGAGGTTATTCCAAGCAGGATTAGTTCGAGCCAAGACGTAGGAGTCTATTTCACGTTTGAAGTTCGCCAAACTACCTGTGTCACTCGCTTTAGTCTGCTTAACAAATAGTTCATGGCCAATTCCATTTTCAACTCGAAAATTTCTGTTTCGACGTCCTACTTCAGTTACACAAAAATTTCCATCGACGATGGTTGGCACCAATACGAGCTGTCTCGAAATCAAGAAGTGTGCAAGATTGGTTGAGGTAAGGAACATAAGCAGCGTCGAGAACCGCAACGCCAAACGCTCGAATACGCGTAACGGCGGCTAAAAGTGAGAGAAATAGTATGCTAGAGTCCACCGAGTTCATCGATTTCTCATGCGCTATATAGCAGACCCTATCAAGAAATAGCTAGATGGCAGACTAGACTAATGCTGGGGCAACATAATCAGCTTGCTCGACAAAGTCTCCGTTACACCCACAGGTCTGTGTGCATGTACTTTGCGTTGTAGGTACTTCTGTATTTACAAAAGATTGTTGTTGCGGTGGCACGTACAAATCCATCCCCACTTCATTGTTGCAACCGCAAGTTTGCGTACAAGTACTCTGGGTCGTTGGCACATCCTGCAAGCACTCCTTACTAACTTTCGCCGCTTCATACTGATCGTTTACCGCATATTGCTGATCAAATGGTGTCATTAGAAAATCTCCGTATTGGGTTCATTAAATAAAAATAAACTTCTTAAAGTACCTTTTTGAAAGGTTAATTTCACAAAAGTAAAAATAACATTAGCACAATTCATGCCATAACTTCTCATTTTTAAACCACACCAGTTAATGTGTATCCCGTTTTCAACCCATAGATATGTATTGCACCATTGCCGCCAATGAAATAATCTTCAAATTTACCTACTTGCAAAACAGGATTGGATACAGGGAAAATAGCAACGTCCATAGTGGTGATATTCGAGAACGACGCGCAACTAAATTTTGGATCTCCACCAATTGCGGGATTACATACTTGAGCAAGTTGACTATGAGAGCCATACTGACCGGTGCCAGAATTAATGTACAAGAACTCCGATCCAGGAGCGCCGTATTCTTGAACACCTGTTGTTGAATCGAGCACCATTTGACCGTCGCAATTGAATACAAAGCCGTTGGCACAAGCGACGACATTAGACTGTATGATGGCTGAGCCATATGATGGGATCAGCTGCAAAACAACACTCCCGCTGCCGTCAGTACCAAGATTTGAGCGCAAACGCGCATCATCATGGTCTAGACAAATCTCGACACCATAATCTACAAAACCATCTGGAGTATCAAAGCCGTATTGCCTAAAGATCGCATAGTTATCAAAAGCCATTTTTTTGATGTCTCCGTTGGACAAATCAATATGCGCATAGCCAGCCATTTGCTCGGTGATCACATCGTTTCGGCCCGTGGGCTCACAAAGAATAAAATCTTCGCCCGACAAAAAATACTTTTCAGTCGTCATCGAATTGCTAGCCAAATGATGGCTAGGCGTGTCCAGTTTGATCTGACTAAATATGACGGCGCGATCACGCACTGTCACATCGGGACTAGCATGGCAGGCCGTTAAGAAATTTGATAAGGTTGACGCAACCAACTGTTCAGTTGGTCCAAATGTTTGCTTTTTTTGTTCTAGCAAAGTCTTCACAATTGCATTTCTTGCGCGCACACTTTCAGAAGCGAATAGTCGCTCGACATTTGCCACATGCGCGGTGACCGCGGTGCCAAACACGAACAACCAATTAGCATAAACTGCATCGCTAAAACTCTGCTGTACTTGCTGCAAAAGGTAAGGTAATGGGTCTTGTTCCGCTGAAGCGTAAAGATAAGCACCACGAGTTCCATGAAAATAAAACTCAGGGGCCATGAAGACGTTGATAACCCCACTTGTAGAGTCTTCAGCAGGTAATTGCGCGCGGGCAGTATCTACTGCGTTCTTTAGAATTTCGATACGAGCGGCGATATCAATTTGTTGATCTTCATTGCCTAGATAACTCTCGCCACCTGCGACTTCATCTGACACCTTGGGGCCGGTGAATAAGCAATAAGCGATAAACCGGATTGCATTGAAACTCTTACTTGTTTGAGTTTTTTCCAACATCTCAGTGACCTCAATTCAAAGAAAAATTCGACCAGACTGGAAACAGTTCTAGCATACAAACTTAGGCACGTTCACGGATGATAACGGTGGTCTTTCCTTAGTGAATCAAAGATAGGATTGTTGCTCACTTCATCCGTCGGAATGCGTAGGCTTTTGGCTCGGTCAATCATTTTGATAGCATTATCTCGATCACCTGCGAGTTCGAAAATTGCTGCTCCGATCAAATAAGATGAAGCGGCTTTATCATTGATTTCTATTGTCCTTCGTATTATTTGTTTCGCAGAATCATACGCTCCCAAACGAGCATGAATAAAAGCCATGTGCGACATAATAAAAGCATCGTCTGGTGAACGAGCAAGACGGATCTCCAAGAGTTTCTTCGCGTTTCTAAAAGCTTCCATGCCTTCGTTCTCTCGACCTGGAACCCACATCAATGCTTCGCCGTATTGAAACCAGCGAAAATAACTCCCAAACACCCCTTTTTGGGGTGATGCTGCCCTCCCGAATGCTTCGGCCGCTTCAATGTAGTTCCGCTTACGAAACATAGCTTTACCAAATGCTGAGTAGAGCTGCGCGCTCGGACGAATTTGTAGACCTTGCTGCAGCAATTGCATTGCCTCGTTCGATCGCCCCTGCTCATCCAATAAGTCCGCGAGCAAAGAGTATGCATTCACCGAATCCGGCTGACGGCGAATACTCATTCGATACGCTTCTTCAGCGCCCTTCGAATCACCTAAAATTCCAAGTGCAACTCCGTTCAATTCAGGCAAAATACGATCATTTGGAAATCGTCTTATCCCTTCTTCTGCAAATGTATGTAACTCGGAAACATTCCCAATTTCCAATAAAATACGAGCTTTGTTCGTCCAGCCTATTAGACTATTAGGTTCGAGTCGCAATGCTGTTTCTGTTGCATCTAAAGCTTCTTGCAAACGATGGTGCCATTGCAAAACTTTTGCATTCGCAATCTGACTTATTGCTGATTTTGGATCAAGAGTCATGGCTTGCTGGGCACTAGCTTTAGCCTTTTGCATCCAAATTTCGTCTCGTTTTTCGGTGTTATATCTGCTCATGTACACCAAACTCATGTACGCGACAGCTTTCGCATTGTTAGGCGAACGTTCTAGTATTCTTTCAAAATGTTCACTTGATTTTTCTAACTGGTCCGGATTCGGAACTTCGCCGTAACTTTCCAATGCCGCTATCCCCTGCTCCATCTCTCGGTTTTCAGAATAGGGTTTAAGCGCTTTCGCAATTTGCGGCCAATAGGGTTTCGCTTGCCACACTCCAGTGGCAGCGAGGGCAATGACCAAAACAAATGCCCAATAACGACGATGGCGACGCCCACGATCAAGAGTTTCTAATTGGGCTTGAATGGCATTTAACTGAAGCGAAGCCGCACTAATTGAAATGGGGTCATTCGGGCGCATAATCTGACAAGCTTGCATTACATCGAGGTAAGGAAGGCGCTTTGTCGCTTCGCGCTTTGTCATCGACAGCACCAGATCTTTCGCCCCTTGTGAAATTGTGCTTGGCCAATTCCATTGTTCACTTTGCGACTGCACTTGAGCCGCCACTAAAGCAAGGCCATTGAGATTGGCGAATGGCAAGTTGCCAGTCAACATCTCATAGGCGATAGTACCAAGTGCAAACACTTCACTAGCGACAGTAGGTTCGAACTCGCTAAATCTCTCGGGCGCCAAATAGGCTATCCCTTGATAGCCTTCATTCGGATTCAACTGATTTCGCTGTTGACTTAGGGCTTGAGTCTCTGATTTCGGACGCAAAGCGAAATTCAACAGCCGCACTTTACCAGAACGATCAATCAGTAAGTTTGAGGTCTGTAAATCTCCATGTACCAAACCTAATGTTTGAGCCTCATGAAGCGCCGCGGCAAGATGATAGATATGTTCAACCACAAGTGTCTCGTTACCGTGGTTGGTTTGAATCCAATCCTTCACGGGAACACCGGTAACAGACTCCATCACAATATACAGCCTGTCTTGATCTTGCTCCAATACATGTACTTTCAGAAAGCAGGTATGTTTCAGCGATGCCGCAAGTCTGGCCTCTGCCAATACAGACTCAGCCATTTCACCTTGATTCTGAATAAACTTGATCAATACGGGGCGACGTAACACACTATCCCAGGCAGAGAAAAGTGCACATTGACTAAAAGATTGGGGGAGATCAATACGATCTTGAAGTTCATAATGCTGCAATGCCGGTGGCAATGGCAGCATACCAGGTGGGAGCGCTACGACATTATTCTTATTATGGGGTTCAGCGTTGCTCATACTTAGTATTGAAAGCGTGTATTGTTATTCTCAGATAACTTTAGACTTTACCACCGTTTTTTTACCAGATGACTAAAAAACCACTCGATAACACGTAAAAATGTGATTTTTACATGCAATCATCTTTCAAAGTTGAAGCATCTGCCATTCCTTTGCTTCATTGAGACTTCCTTGAGACTTCGTTGGACCACGACCTTGAGCTTAGCTGTAACCCTTAACCTGCTTTAAGCAATTATCTTTCTTGCTCTGGCTTTTGCAGCAACGAGTCAAAAATGGGGTCATCTTGAATGAATTTTTTGGGGAATCCAAGCTCAAGTGCCATCGCGAGTTCTTTCTTGGCTTTTGGACGATCATTGGTGAGCATGAACACATTGGCGAGTGTAGCGCGTACCGCAGGATTCTTTGGCGATAAAGCAGAGGCTTGATCAGCCAGTTCCGTGGCTTTACTTACATCACCTAATCTTGCATAGATACGCGCCATAATCGACATCACCCAGGCATCATTGGGCAACATCTTTGCACGCACCTTGATTAACTCCAATGCTTTCTCAAATGCATATTTGCTTTCGTCCTTACGTCCCTCAACGTATAAAAGTGCCTCACCATAGTCAAGCCAAAAATTATACGACCGGGGATTACCCGACTCTGGAGACAGCGCTTTTTCGAAAGCCGCCACGGCCCCTGCGTAATCCCGCTTTGACATCTTTATCTGACCGAGCATATTGTAAAGCGACGCACTCGGACGTATTTGCAGGCCCTGCTGCAATACTTCCAATGCTTCTTGTGACTTCTCCTGGGAATCAAGGGCTTGGCACAATAATCTATAGCTATTAGGAACATCGGGATTCTTCGATAGGCTCGCGCGCAGGCTGATCTCGGCCGCACTATAGTCGGCGCGATTGAGTTGCATTACTCCCTGCATCTGCAGTAAATGCCAGTCATCAGGAAATTGCAAAATTGACTGTCTCACTACAACCAGCCCCTCCTCATACTGGCGCCCTAAAAACAAGATACGCACTTGCATTTGCTGTGCCAATAGATTGTCGGGGGCGGCTTCAATTGCCTGCCGTATCATCAACTTAGCCTGTTCGATTTGCTCCTGTGATCGTGCCAAACTGATGGCAAGAGCTACTTTAGCGACGGGTAAGCTTGGTTGAATTTTGATCGCTTGCTGCGCCGCTGCGCTCACTTTTTCTCCCCAAGCCTCGTCTTTACTGTCACCGGCATAACGGAAAAAATACACAATCGCCAGGCCAGCGATGGCCTCTGGATGTCGAGGCTTGCGTGCCAAAATTTGGTTGAAATGGCGCTCAGCTTGCTCAAGCATTTCAGGGCGATAAAAATAATCGAGCGCTTGCATGCCTTGCGCTAATTCTTCGGTCTCTGAATAGGGCTGAACCATTCTTACTAGTTGCGGCCAATGGGAATATCCCACTTTTACGGCGACGAGCGCGACCACAGCAAACAACACCGCGGCCCCTAGCATGATCTTGCGACGTTTCGGTGAGCGTTCTACGTTTTCCAATTCAATTTGCTGCTGCAAAAACTGAACGGATAGGCTATCTAAACTGCCGGTGATAGGATCGATGTGTAGTGAATCGCGCACCAAGTCCGAAACTTGCGAAGAACTCAAACGCAACTGAGTTTCGCTCGCCGTTAGCTTCAGCATGAATTCGCGCGCCGCATCCGACAAAGTAGATGACCATGGCCATTGCTTTGAGCTGGTTTGCAGCTGACTTGCAACCAAGGCCAGACCTTGTAGATTAGCGAAGGGTAGATGCCCCATTAGCATTTCATACAGAACGACGCCCAGGGCATACATATCGGCACTCGGCGTTATTTGATTATCTCTGAAATTCTCTGGTGCTAAATAAGCGATCTCACTTAATCTATCCAAACGATCAACAACATCATTGCCTTTGCCAAGAACCGGCAAATCAAAACGAAATTGGTCGATACGAATGCGATTGGCTTGGTCAATAAGTAAATGGGAGGCACTCAATTGTCCGTGAGCGACACCGACAGAATGCGCCTCTTGCAGCCCTTTCGCCAGCTGCAGAATATGGCGAATAATTAACTGCTCATCTCCGCGATGGATAGCGATCCAATCACGCAAAGGCATGCCGGCAACTTTTTCCGCAACGATCCAAATAAAATCAGGGTCAATCTCGATAGCATGGATTTTGACAAAGCAAGGATGCGTGAGAGAAGCAATAAGCCTCGCACGAGACAGTATTTGACACTTTGTTCACTCAGAATTTTCAAACGTCGGATCGAAACATGACGAGACAGACGTGTGTCCCATCCATCCAAGCTGATCAACTCAGGATGATTGTCATTTGTCTCAGAATAGACAATGTTCACTTCGTAATGTCGAAGTGCAGCAGGCAAACGAATTTCGTGATTGGCGAAATGACTATGTTCGGAAGTCTGCATTATTTGTGATAATTTTTCTTTAAGCTTAATGGCGGCAGAAGTTCTGGCATTCAGAGTTAGTCTTCACTTTACCATTGTTTGTAGTCCGCTCAGTTGCCAAGAACAACAGTCGCGAAGTGCTCGATACAAATGAATTTCACCCTCTATCGATAGCTGATGAATCAGGCGGCATTATCATTTTCAGCCTATAATGCTGCTAAATCAAAGACTTAACAAATTTTCTCGAATCCCATGACCACCGCTAACACCCCCTACGTCAATATTTCAGCTTACAAATTCATCACTTTCAATGATACAGCTGAAAAACGCCCCGAATTTATCGCCAAGTGCCAAGAGCTCAATCTCAAAGGTACCGTGCTTTTGACACCAGAAGGTATCAATATGTTCCTCGCCGGTTTGCGCCATGAGATCGATGCCTATATGGATTGGCTGCATAGCGATCCACGTTTCGCCGACATCGTTGCCAAAGAGAGCTTTTCTGATCGCCAACCTTTCACTAAATTGTTAGTGAAGCTGAAGCCAGAAATCATTACGATGCGTATGCCATTGATCAAGCCAGAAGATGGTCGCGCGCCTTCCGTCGAACCAAAAACACTGAAGCGTTGGTTAGATCAAGGTCATGACGACAACGGCAAACCCGTCGTTATGGTTGATACTCGCAATGACTTCGAAGTCGATGTCGGTAGTTTCGATAACACTATCGACTATCGCATCACCAAGTTCACCGAGTTTCCAGCGGTGATTGAAGCGAATCGTGACAATCTCAATGACAAGACTGTAGTCACATTCTGTACCGGCGGCATTCGCTGCGAGAAGGCGGCCATCCATATGCAAAACGTCGGTTTTGAAAGTGTGTACCAACTCGAAGGCGGTATTCTGAAATACTTCGAAGAAGTGGGTGGCGATCACTATCATGGCGACTGCTTTGTGTTCGACTATCGTACCGCGTTGAACCCTAAGCTCGAAGCCACCGATACTAAACAATGCTTCGCTTGCCGCGCTGTTGTCACACCACGTGAACAACTATCACCTTGGTACATCCCTGGTAAATCCTGCCCACATTGCAAAAAAGAGCAACGTGATGACGCACCAGGGCAAAAACCAAGCGAAGCATCTGCCTAAAAATAATCGCTCCACTCCCGTCATGTGCGGGAGTGAGCTTAAGCCTTTATCCCATCGTATCGCGTCCACTTCCCTTTTAGAAAAGTTGCACCTCACGCGACTTTTCAAAACACCAGATGCAACTTCAGGTTTTTTGATTGCATGGCACCTCGCTTCAAAACAATAATGCGCTCTCCATAACAAGCCGTGAGGTGAATATGTTGCAGCCTAGTCAAAGTCCTAGATTCGCATTGCTTTTACTCAGTCTTTCCCTTGCCACACCACTCTCCGCATTTGCTTCTTCCGCCGTCGACGATGGTCCATCAACCACTACCGTAGCCCCAGCGCCCTTACCAGATCCCGATTGCCCTTCCTGCGCTTTATCTCGCGCTTCGAATGCTTTATCACAAGCGGCAAGCACAGTGGTTGAAGGCTCACTTACTACCGTTGGTGCATCAGGGATGTTGGTGGTTACGAGTGTTGAAGTGCTGGCTCAAGGCTCTGTCGTTGTACTCAAGGGCGTTTCAGATGGCGTGAGTGTCACCGTGCAATTGTCTGGTCAAGCGATCCAAGGTCTCGGTCTTGCAAGTGGCGCGATTGTTCAAGCATCTGCCGTTGCCACTGGACATATACTGATCTCCGCGGGGAAAGTCATTGCCTTCATTCCTAATGAATTGGGTAAAGCCTTAATCCATCACGAGAAGGTGCAATAATGCGCGCCGCTGTCATTGCGGGGAGTTTGTTTTCGTTTATTATCATTAGCGCTCCCGCTCACGCTGGTCGTAGCTGTGATGAAAAACCTGCTGATCCGAATCGACTCATGCAAGGTTTTGAACTAGCACAAAAGGTGAAAATAAACCTCGATCAATCTGGCGCGGAGCTGGCGATTATTGCGCGTATCGGTCAAGATTTATCGAAGTACCAATTGCGCTACTCGCACTTAGGTATCGTCAGAAAACTTGAAGATGGCCGCTGGATGGTGATGCATGAACTCAATCAATGTGGCACTGCACGCTCTGATTTATACAACGAGGGACTCGCCAATTTCTTCATGGATGATCCGTATCGCTATGAAGCGATGTTGATGATTCCGAATATCGAGATTCAAAAACGCATCCTAGGCACCATCAACTCCTCAACGCCGAAAGCACTACAAGACCCTCGCTACAATATGTTGGCGCACCCCTTTTCGACCAAATACCAAAACTCCAATCAATGGGCATTGGAAACCATGGCCGCAGCGTTGGCGAACGATGTCCAAGTTAGTAATCGCGAACAAGCACAAAGTTGGTTAAAGTATGCCAATTATCGCCCCACCACTTTAGAAATTCCGATGTTGACGCGCCTAGGCGGTCGCATGTTCCGTGCCAATATCGCTTTTGATGACCAACCGTTTGATCGTCGCATGGCGGGCCATATTGATACCGTTACCGTTGATTCCATTGACCGTTTTCTACAAACGCGCGACAAGAATCTACAACACATCGTTGTCAGTTATCCTTGAGATCGTATTTCTATCCTATCCACATCAGAAAAAAGAGCGAAATCGATTACTCGAATTTCGCTCTTTTTTTCCTGTAACAAAATAGGAATTAGCGCCTAATGCGGCAAATCAAACACCAGCACCTCGGCCTGTTTTCCGGAACCTAGACTCAGCTTGGCTTCGGCCTGCATCAATAAGGCGTCACCCGCTTTCATTATATGTCCGTTGACTTCGAGCTCACCTCGCGCCAGATGCACATAGCACAAACGATTCGGTGCTAAAGTGAGTTCAGCACTTTCTTCGCCATCAAATAGACCAACAGATAGCGTGGCATCTTGATGTATCTTTACCGCGCCATCACGTGTATCAGGAGCCGCCACCACACGCAGGCGACCACGCTTGTCTTCGGCACTAAAGCGTTTCTCTTCATAGCCGGGCTCTAAATTCAAACGATCAGGCATGATCCAAATTTGTAAGAGATGCGTTTTATTGACTGCTGAAGGATTAAACTCAGAATGACGCACACCAGTTCCTGCCGTCATCCTTTGCACATCACCTGGGCGTATGGTGCTGCCATTACCCATACTATCTTTATGCGCAATCTCACCTTCCAAAACATAGGTGATGATTTCCATATCTTTATGCGGATGCGTACCGAAGCCCATTCCCGCTGCGATCCAATCATCGTTGATCACACGCAAAGGTCCAAAACCCATATGCCGTGGATCATAATACTCGGCGAAAGAAAAGCTAAAACGCGATTGCAACCAACCATGGTTAGCTTGCCCGCGTTCTTCTGATTTGCGCATCACGATCATGTCGCTGCCCCTTTAAATTTGATAGACTAAAGCCTGCTCGCAAACAACTTAGACAACATCATTTTTGTCCTATGTTTTGCTCACAATAAAGCTATTTTACTCTTCTCTTTAGAAACCGTTTTTTCAACACACTTTTCTATGCAACCGTATCGCGGCCGTTTCGCTCCTTCACCAACTGGGCCTCTGCACATGGGATCACTTGTGGCTGCCATGGCAAGTTATCTTGATGCACGCGCGCATCAAGGTACTTGGATCGTGCGTATGGAAGACCTTGATTTTGATCGCAATTTCCTTGGTGCAGACCAAGCAATACTGGCATCGCTGACACGTTGCGGCATGCATTCAGACGAAGAAGTTGTGTGGCAGAGTAAGCGGACGCATTTGTATGAATCAGCACTTGAGAAACTCGATCCGCACGTGTTCCCCTGTGCTTGCTCACGCAAAGAAATCGCCGATTCGCGTGTACGTGCGGGTCTGCAAGATAGTCAAATTTATCCGGGCAATTGTCGCCATGGCATCGGCGACGGTAAGCTGGCACGTTCTTTTCGACTACGCGTACCCGATGGTGAGACAGCCGTCGTGCCATTTATTGACCGTTTGCTCGGACCTCAACAACAAAATTTAAGGTCGGAAGTCGGTGACTTCGTTTTGAAACGCGCCGATGGGTTTTGGGCCTACCAACTTGCAGTAGTAGTCGATGACGGCGCTCAAGAAATCACCGACATCGTTCGTGGTGCAGATTTACTCGATTCCACCGCACGACAACTCTATTTGCAAAGCTTACTTAAGTTAGCAACACCTCGCTATTTGCATGTCCCAGTCGTCGTCAATGAAGTTGGCGAAAAACTCTCCAAACAGACTGGGGCCTTAGCTTTTGATCGCGGTGACAATGATTTACTCAAGGAAGCACTGATTCCTGCAGCGACATTTCTGGGCCTGCAGTTGCCAACGTCTGTCAAGAATTTAGACCAATTCTGGCAAGAAGCAACAATTGCTTGGGCTCGAAACTATCTCACAAAATAGGCGCGAATATAAAAACGCAGACTCATTTCAATGAATCTGCGTTTAATTTTTTCAAGCTGTATCTGAATTGAGTATTCTACGAATTCTTAATGGCGCCACCGAGTAATGCGGCACGTTTTTGTGGTTTTGCCGTTTCGGTTTTCGCTGCAACGACTGGTTTTGTTGACGCTGCGCTTGCACTCGGTTCATAAGGTTTCAAGAACCAAGGATCGACTTTTTCACGTGGTGCTTGGTAGCCACGACTTGGCTTGTCCGCGCTACGTTGTTCGCGTTCTGCACCACGCGGCGCAAAAGCCGGTTTGCGTTCGGCATGAACCGAGGTTGCCACAAATCCTGCCAAATGCAAACGGACGATTTTTTGTTTGATCAATTTTTCGATATCGACCAATAGACGCTCATCTTTATCGGTATGCAAAGAAATCGCATCACCCTTAGCACCGGCACGACCCGTACGGCCGATACGGTGTACATAATCTTCGGCATTGTATGGTAGGTCAAAGTTGATCACACAAGGCATTTCAGAGATATCGAGCCCACGCGCAGCAACGTCGGTTGCCACCAGAATCTCTACTTCACCACGCTTAAATGCTTCGAGTGCCGCCATCCGTTCTTGCTGCGATTTATCACCATGAATTGCAGACGCCTTCACGCCCTGTTTAACTAGGTGAACAGCCAAACGCGACGCACCCATCTTCGTATTCGAGAACACAATCACTTGCTTCAAACCGCGTTCGCGAATGATGAAAGAGACCGCGTCACGCTTTTCATCTTCCTCAACTTTATACAAAACCTGCGTAACGTTTTCAGAAGTCGCATTGCTACGCGCTACCTCGATCGTAACGGGGTTCGACAAGAAACTCGCTGCGAGTTTTTTAATCTCTGGTGAGAAGGTCGCAGAAAACATTAAGTTCTGGCGCTTCTTCGGCAACAAATTAATGATGCGTTGGAGATCCGGCAAGAAGCCCATATCGAGCATACGATCGGCTTCGTCCATAATCAAAATCTGTGTTTGAGAGAGATTGATCGACTTCTGTGCAACGTGGTCCAATAAACGACCCGGCGTTGCAATCACGATCTCGACACCACCACGCAAGGTCGCTGTTTGCGGTGCCATATCAACACCACCAAATACCACGGTCGCGCGCAAATTTGTGTGACGTGAATAAGCTTTCACGTTGTCGGCAACTTGATCAGCCAACTCACGCGTCGGCGTCAAAATCAAAGCACGCACTGGGTGACGTGCAGGAGAGGCACTGCTATTCGCATGCGCCATCAACAGCTGAATGATAGGCAAAGAAAAACCAGCCGTTTTACCAGTGCCGGTCTGAGCGGCCCCCATCACATCGCGGCCTTGCAGTACCACAGGAATCGCTTGCGCCTGAATCGGCGTTGGATGCACATAACCTTGATCATTCAAGGCACGCAAAATTTCGGGTGCCAAACCAAAGGAGTCAAAACGGAGAGTATCAGCAACTGCCTCTACTGCGGAATTATGTTCTGGCTCTGGCGTTGTTTGAATGGGGGTATCGGTCATGTTGATCTTAAAGCCTACTGAGCATCGCACAGATTCGATGGGAAACCATCGGTGTGGCGTTAGCAAAAGTACAGGCGTGGGTGAATTTCAATAGTGGCGCATTATAGCACTATGCACCCTGATATCTCGGGGCAGCGACCAGTTTGCATGGAAAAATGCCTAAAATTTAGGCGATATTGATGGCAAAAAGCCAAATCAATCAAGAGAATGTGGTGGGCCTCCCCGGAGTCGAACCGGGTACCAACGGATTATGAGTCCGCTGCTCTAACCAGCATGAGCTAGAGGCCCTATTTGCGCACCACAAATTGCGGTCTGCAAAAGAGGGCTCATTGTATTACATCCGACACAATCCACACAAGCTCACAAACGGCGAAATGCTGGAATTCATTGGCATTGCACATGATTTCTCATCACGCAATCATTTCAGTTTAAGGACCTCTACAAACAAAAACCGCGCAGGTTTCACGCCGCGCGGTTTTTATTTAATCGCTTTCGAGATTAATTTCCTTCGAGGAAGCTCTTCAACTTATCTGAGCGTGAAGGATGGCGCAGCTTACGCAGCGCTTTTGCTTCTATTTGACGGATGCGCTCACGTGTCACGTCAAACTGCTTACCCACTTCTTCCAAAGTATGGTCAGTCGACATCTCAACACCAAAGCGCATACGCAATACTTTCGCTTCGCGTGGTGTCAATGAGTCCAACACATCTTTCACCACATTACGCATCGATGCATGCAAAGCCGCATCCGCTGGTGCCAAGGTGTGATTGTCTTCAATGAAGTCACCCAAGTGAGAGTCATCGTCATCACCGATTGGGGTTTCCATTGAGATCGGCTCTTTCGCAATCTTCATGATCTTGCGAATTTTGTCTTCTGGCATTTCCATCTTAATCGCCAACGTCGCTGGATCTGGCTCAGCACCAGTTTCTTGCAAAATTTGACGAGAAATACGATTCATCTTGTTGATGGTTTCGATCATATGCACAGGAATACGAATCGTGCGTGCTTGATCGGCAATCGAACGCGTAATCGCTTGACGAATCCACCATGTCGCATAAGTTGAAAACTTATAGCCACGACGATATTCAAACTTATCAACCGCTTTCATCAAACCGATATTGCCTTCTTGGATCAAATCCAAGAATTGCAGGCCACGGTTCGTGTACTTCTTCGCGATAGAAATCACCAAACGCAAGTTCGCTTCGGTCATTTCACGTTTCGCTTTACGCGCTTTCATTTCACCCGCGGACATCTTCTTGTTGATGCCGCGCAGATCTGGCAATGGCAACACCACACGCGCTTGCAGGTCGATCAATTTTTGCTGCAACTGCTGTACTGTTGGCACATTGCGACCCAACACTGCGCTGTAAGAATGGCCAGCATTGACTTCGCCATCGATCCAGTTCAAATTAGTTTCGTTGCCTGGAAAAACTTTGATGAAATGTGAACGTGGCATGCCGCAACGATTCACAACTACATCGAGAATTTGCTTCTCTACATGACGCACTTCATCAACTTGACCACGCAAAGTGTCGCACAATTTTTCGACGACTTTAGCGGTGAAGCGAATGCCCAATAACTCATTTGAGATGGCTTCTTGTGCTTTGATGTAAGCCTTAGAGTTGTAGCCTTCTTTTTCAAAAGACTTACGCATCTTGTCGAAGTTTTCGGAGATAACGGCGAACTTAGCGAGTGAATCGCGTTTGAGTTGTTCGAGTTGTTCAGCTGAGATGCCCGCAGCTACTGCACCAGCGTCATCCTCTTCTTCTTCCTCTTCATCCTCGTCTTCATCTTCCTCGTCTTCGTCTGCATCAGCAGCGACAACGGGCGCTTTTTCTTCTTCTGTTTCTGCGTTTGGATCAACTAAACCGTCAACAATATCGTCGACTTTGATTTCATCGCTAGCAATACGGTCGGCTTGCGCCAAAATTTCGGCAATCGTGGTTGGACAAGCAGAGATCGCCTGAATCATGTCTTTCAGACCTTCCTCGATCTTCTTCGCAATGACAATCTCGCCCTCGCGGGTCAACAACTCGACTGTACCCATTTCACGCATATACATACGTACTGGGTCGGTAGTGCGACCAAAGTCGGAATCGACAGTAGACAAGGCTGCTTCAGCGGCCGCTTCAACTTCATCATCGTCGCTGGCAACAGTCACGACATTGTCTGACAACAGCAATGCTTCGGCATCTGGTGCTTGCTCATACACAGCCACACCCATGTCATTGAAGGTACTAATGATGCCTTCAATCGCTTCTGGGTCAACAACGTTTTCAGGTAAGTGATCGTTGATCTCGGCAAAGGTCAGATAGCCGCGATCTTTACCCATCTTAATCAACGTTTTAAGGCGCTGACGACGGCGTTCGAGTTCTTCTGCTGTTGCTTCTGGATCGGCAGAGAAGGCGTCTTTCAACAAAGCTTTCTCTTTTGCTTTGCGATCTTTCGCCTTGGCTTTATCGAGCGCCTTCATTTCCGCGCGCTCAACAGCGTTCAAGGCTGCCATTTCTTCATTCTCTGGCTGGTATTCTTTTGGCTTACGACCACGACGGCCCGGCACTTTTACGCCTGGCAAGACATAGCCGGAAGTATCGATGCTCGCTAACAAAGTAGCATCGGTGGTTTGACTCACTGTTGGCGCGGATCCAGTTTTGATCTCTTGCACTTCAGGTGCCTTTTCAGTTTTCGCTGATGCACGAGTGGCTTTCTTTGCTGGCTTAGCCTCGGCAGTTTCAGCTACAGTTTCAGTGGTTTGCGTTGTTTCCGGTACGGCTTCTACTGCTGATTTTGCTTTCGATGCTTTTGTAGTCACAGAGGCTTTCTTCGTTGCGGTTACTGCCGATGCTGCTTCGACTTCTTTGATCTCTTTCGCTGAGGCTTTTGCTGCTTCTTTAGTTTCTTTAATCAGCTTCGGTTCTGCTTTAGGTTCACTTTTTGTAGCACGAGTTTTCGACACTTCAACTTCCTTTTTACTCACCGACGATTTTACATCTTTACTTGAAATCTTGCTCTGAGCCAATTTTACAGACTTCTGTTCCACTTTAGGCGGTTTAACGTCTTTGGCAAGGACTTTTTTCTCGGGCACTTTACTTGCAACGATCTTTGCTTTTGCACTGGACTTCGCTGCACTGGCTGGCGTAGCTTTGGATGCCGCTTTCACAGCAGGCTTCGCAACTGCCTTAGTCACTGTTTTCACAGGAGTTTTAGCGGCAGCGACTTTTTTCACTGGTGCAGCTTTTGCTTTGACCACTGGCTTAGATGTGACCTTAGTCGCTGGCTTTGCGGCTGATTTGCTTGGAGTTTTTGCGACAGACTTCGTAGCAACTTTGGCTGGCTTAGCTGAGGGCTTCGCAGCTACCTTTGCTGCTGGCTTGGCCTTAGCGACAGGTTTAGCCGCAACTTTCGTCGCTGCTTTCACCGTCTTTGCAGGAGCTTTGCTCGCAGGTTTAGCGCTTGCTTTACTTACAGTCTTGCTTACAGCTTTTGCAGCAGGGGCGGCTTTTTTTACGGCGGCCGTTTTGGTCGAACTTTTCGTCACTACGGATGTTGGTTTTTTCGCGGGTTTCTTCATTGCACTAGCCATTGAATCAAACCAGCCGAAACAAAAAATCGATGTTGAATCACTAAAAAATAAAGCACTGCCAACAGTTATTGCCTGCACGGCAGCGCATTTTTTAGTGGATCAAACGCACCAAAATTCTGAGTCGGTGTTTTGGGTTACTCGGAGGAGCAAAATGCTCACCTAAACAACACATTCTCGTTATTGTCATGATCGACCCAACGAAGAATGAAAACAACCTAAGACCTTGAATCGAAAGCCTTTAATTATAGCACCTGCCACTCTTTTACTCAATGAAAAGAGCACTTCACGGGGCTTTCATGTAAGCATTTTTTCATATCAAAATGCTTTCATTTCATCCCAAATTCATCACGACTTTCTGATTAATTTCTAGGCAGAAAGCTTTATTTCCCAAAATCACTTGACGGGTTGCAACTATGTATCCGACATTCTCGCCGATGCCTCAGCCAAAGCCTCCCGACGTATCGCATCCTGCAATTGCATAATTTCACGGTATCGCGCCACATCCTGCGGTTCACGCAAGCCGCCTGCGACCAACTGATCCATTTCCATTTTTAACACTTGTGTACGCATTTGTCGCAAAGCACCCGCCAACTCCAGCGAAACGATCTCAACTCCAGATTCGACTTGCTCTGCGATTTCCGCAATTAAGGGGTCAAAATCCGAACCAGTAGCCCGCAAACTCTCGGCCAATACAGCAAAATTAGCGTGCTCACCCAATGGTTGCGCTATAGCAACCAATTGTTTAAGCATGTCAGCACCGTCCGGGGAAAGTCTTGCCGCATCGTCAAGTACGTTTTCACTTATCATGACAGCTAGAGACGGATGTGCGACTAAAATTCGTAAAACTTGTCGCTCCAATCCAACGGGTGCACTGCGTTTACTTCGAGGCGGAGCAATTTTGACGCGCGCAACCGGCTGCGCCAACTCAAAAAGCGATTCAATTTCGGCTGGTGTCGATTGGGTAATACTGGCTAAACTGCGGACCAGCTGTAGGCGCAAGCCCGATGGCGCCATCTGTTGCAATAATGGTTTGGCATCAAATTGGGTGCGCGCACGTCCTTCTGCGGTCGACAAATCATTATCACCCGATACTTCTTTGATAAAAAATTGCGATAAAGGCATGGCGTTTTGCACTTCTTGCTCAAACGCGTCCGCACCATAAGCCCGCACAAAGCTATCAGGATCATGCTCGACAGGCAAAAACAAAAATTTAATGATTTTGCTGTCATTCACGTGCGATAAACAGGCATCGAGTGCACGCCGTGCCGCACGTCGCCCCGCACTATCACCGTCAAAACTAAAGATCACATGGTCCGTTTGACGCAAGAGTTTTTGCACATGGGTTGGCGTACATGCCGTTCCTAACGTGGCAACAGCCTGAGGAAATCCCAGTTGAGCGAGCGCCACCACGTCCATATACCCTTCAGTCACCAACACATAACCTGCATCCCGAATTGCTTGTCGCGCCTCGAATAAACCGTATAACTCCAAGCCTTTTTGGTACAACGGGGTTTCCGGTGAGTTCAGATATTTAGGTTCACCTTGATCGAGAATACGTCCACCAAAGCCGATCACCTGCCCTTTGGTATTGCGAATCGGGAACATGATGCGATCGCGAAAACGATCATAACGTTTTCTATGCGCACCCTCGTCATCGCTTTTATCGATGACCATGCCTGACTCCGCCAAGGCTGGGGCCTGATAATCAGAAAAGACCGAGCGCAAACTATCCCAAGCGTCCGGTGAATAACCAAGACCAAAGCGCGCCGCAATTTCACCAGTGACGCCACGCCCCTTCAGATATTGAATTGCTCTATCTGCCGAACGCAATTGCTGGCGATAATAATCGCAAGCTTTGGTCATCACATCACTTAGGGCAAGCGTCTTCGCCGTATGCTCTGCGCGTTGTGCGGGCAGCATTTTGTCATCATCGGGAACGATCATGCCATTATTGAGCGCCAAATCTTTGACCGCATCAACAAAGCTCAT
>CANHZI010000045.1 GCA_947464955.1 Oxalobacteraceae bacterium | reverse complement strand
TCCGAAACAAAGTAAACGCCTTCGATAAGGTATACGTTCCATCCTCAACCCACGAGGAGGACGTATGCCACGCTTTAAAGCTGTCGATCGACAACCACGTTTCATCCCCATTGATTTACAGGCGCAATTGGTACCAGGTAGTTTTGAGTTTGCTTTGGATTACTTGATCGACCAGGAAATCGATTGTGCGGCCATTGTTGCTCGATATCGCAATGATGAAACTGGAGCCCCCGCTTATGACCCCGCTGTCATGTTAAAGATCATTTTGCTTGCATACAGTCGTGGAATGAATTCAAGCCGAGCGATCGAGCGTGCCTGTCGTGAGAATGTGTTGTTTATGGCGATCTCGGGAGATAGCGCACCACAGTTCACGACGATCGCCAAGTTCATTCGCGAATTAGAAACAGAGATTACTCAACTCTTTACTCAAGTGCTGATGATTTGCCAGCGTCAAGGTTTAATTGGTGGACAAATGTTTGCGATTGATGGGGTAAAGCTTCCCAGTAATGCGTCTAAACAGCGCAGTGGAACGCATGCTGAATTGGCGCATGAGGCAGATCGCATGGAGAAGGCCATCAAGCGTATCATGCAGTCACACCAAGGCAATGATGACGTGCCGCTCGAGATTGATGAGCGTGAGCAAAAGCAGATTCGTCAACTACAAGATGAAGCAACACGAATCCGCGCATTTCTCGCTGCAAACAAAGAACGAAAGAGTGAAAAAGGAAGTCTTCGTAAGAGTAATGTGACCGACAATGAAAGCGCCAAAATGGCGACTTCCAAAGGCGTTATTCAAGGGTATACAGCAGTCGCTGCAGTCGATAGCCAAGATCAGATCATCGTCGCCGCGCATGCGCATAGTTCGGGGAGCGAGCAGAGTATTTTGCTGCCGATGATTGAGCAAACCTCACAGTTTCGTCGACCCGACACGGTGATTACTGCGGATGCGGGCTACCATAGCGAAGCCAATGTCAAAGCTCTGTTCGAGCAAGGCATTCCAGCTTTGATTGCCGATGGCCTGATGCGTCGTCGTGATGAACGATTCAAAGAACAAGATAAATATAAACAATTGCCCGATCCACTTTGGAATAAAGCAAGCCCCAACGTAGAGCGAAAAGGTCTGTTTAGGCCCAGCGATTTTAGGCACATTATCGAAGAAAATTGCGCAATTTGCCCTGCCGGGAAACGACTCTACAGCAATGGAAGCCAGTGCACCGTGAATGGACGACAGCATCACAAATTTACCGGCGCAAAGCGTGATTGTGTGCCGTGCAATCTACGAGCGCAATGCTTACGAACACCCGATAAAACGCCAGTACGGCAAGTGGCCATCTTCCATAAAAACCAAGCGTCACCGATGCGCTATACCGAAGCGATGAAGCAACGCATTGATAGTGTTGAAGGCCGCAAACAATATGGCAGACGACTAGCTACGGTTGAGCCTGTGTTTGGCAATCTGCGCTATAACAAAAAGCTCGACCGATTCACTTTACGTGGGCAAAAGAAAGTGAACACACAATGGCATCTGTACTGCCTCGTGCATAACATCGAGAAACTAGCGCATCATCGGTATGCGATATAACGAAAGCTAGCCACTGCGATACGAGCGTTTTTGCAGCCCTTACTTGCCTCCATATCCTGCTTTGTGGCACATTGCTGCTTATGAAAGCAAATTTTACTAATCCATCAAAAACGCAAGAGATATCAGCGAACCGTTTCGCTGGTTTTTGGGTTTTTATACAGCTTCGTTGAGTAGAACGTCTTCTGCTAAGGCATCGCTCACAAAAATGTAGCCATTGCTACGGTCAATATTTTTGCGCACGATAGGGTAGGGGTAGTAGTCGTTATTGCTAATTTTTCGATCCGCAAAATCGACGATCTGCTTTACGTAATTTCTTTGATTTTTCACTGTTGACATGAGACGGTGCTGCCCGTGTTTGGCATCGGGTGTTAAATACAGACGCATTGTTTGGTCGCTCATTGCAGAGAGCGAAGGCGCATGTCGCCACTGGTTTTCGCCGATGGGGAAGTAGTTAACTCGGTCTTTCAAGAAGGTTGGTTTCTCTTTGCCCTTGAGTACATAATCCATCCAAGCGAAGCTCAGGGCCTTAATGTCAAACAGCGCTACAGGATCAATCTTCAATTCATTTAGGCTCGCCTCACCACCACGTTGCGCGCCAAAATGGCCATAAGGCCCAATCACGAGATAGTGCTCGGCTTGCGGATAATGTTGCAGATGTTGGCGTACATAGTCAAGGCTAGAGACTTGTGAGTCGTTGTAGTAGCCATCAATGGTCAGCACAGGAATCCTAATCTGTGCGAATTCTTTGCCATAGGGCGCCATATCTTGCCAATAGCGATCATAGCTAGGATGTTGCAACCAAGTTTGTAACCAAGGGTTGGGCGTGCCATCGACTTGGTCGATCTCGCGATAAGGTCTGCCTGAATACCACCAGTTAAATTGCATGTTACGGAAACGTTGGCGATCATCATTGGTCTTATTGTCGAGCAGTCGATTATTACCGACGTAAAAAGCCCATTGGTAATTAGGGTTGATGAAGACATTGTTTTCCATTGGCAGCCCCATGCCCGGACGATTGGCGACGACTGGAATTATGGTTTTTAATGCTGGATGCAGTTGTTTACTCGCAGCCCATTGTGTGAAGCCGTTGTAGCTCCCACCCATCATCCCGACTTGACCATCAGACCAAGGCTGTTTGCTGATCCAATCGATTACAGTGCGCGCATCAGCACCGTCAGTTTCATACGGTTTAATCGCATCTTCACTGAGATATTTTCCGCGACTGTAGGCAATAACGCCGATATAGCCATGGTCGACGATGTCTTTGAGTGTTTGTAAATCGCGGTCATGCGGTCTGGCATAAATGGTGAACTGCAAGATCGTAGGCGTGGGAGTGTTTAAACCCTTCTTACGCAACATCATGCCTGATAGATAAGTGCCATCGGGCGTGTGAAAAAACAGCTTATTGTTGAGCTCGTATTCTTCGCCGAGTTCGATGACTGTTGCAGGTGGCGCTTGCTTAGACTGCGAGGTCTGTGGGAGCACGAGAAAGAATGCGCCCCATAAACCCAGCACCAAAGTACAGAGCACATGTGGCCCTATGTGTGAGTTAAACATGTGTACGCGAGAAAACAAACGGCGTAGGGAATGCGTGATATCAGTCATGGTATGGCGCGGTTTGATATGTAAGAAAGTATGGATGGCTGCAAACGAGGTTGATTATGTGAAAGTATATTTTCTGATGATGGATGGATTGTGGAGAAACTGGTGAGACCGTGTTGCGAAGTTGTTGTTATCACCGCAGTTCGAACGCTTTCAATTCAAATTTAAATCTATTAATCGATGACTGCCTTGTTGTTTTAAAGTTAACGCCACTATAATTTAGAAATGTGTTTATTTTGTTATGTATTTTCTGTAAGTGTAACTCTTTGATCGGGCTAGGCATGTCTCATATCTCAACAACAACGGTTACTTCCCTTGAAAGCGAGGAAGTCGATGAAGAACAATTGGTGCAAGATCTAGTTGCGCGGCTAAAGCAAAGGATCACGCACGACAACCCTAAGCGCAATATGCGGCGGGATGCGCACGCAAAAATGCATGGATTGGTAAAGGCCGAGTTTACGGTGTTGGCTGATCTGCCGCCGCAATTGCGCGTAGGCCTTTTTCGTGAGCCTAAGACCTATCAGGCATGGGTACGCTTTTCGAACCAGGATAGCGCGATCAGCCCCGATATCAATGCTGATATTCGTGGCATGGCGATCAAGTTGATGGGTGTGCATGGCGAGAAGATCTTAGAAGAGGCTAAGAGTGCAGCGACCCATGATTTTGTATTAGTCAGTACACCCATTTTTGTAACAAAAAATGTGGCTGAGTTTGATGCAATGATTAAAGCAATAGGAAGCAATATCTTTGCGAAGGCATGGTTTTTTTTGAGCCACTGGCGCGTTCTGAGAAATCTACGTAGTGCCATGAAACCCTTCTCTAATCTACTGCAAATCCAATTTTTCAGCACAACGCCGTATTTATTTGGTGATCGAGCGGTGAAATACTCCGCTCGACCGCATCTTCCTCGTCAAGAAGCTTTCCCTGAGAAGCCCAGTGATGATTTCTTACGCGAGCGCCTGGTTCGAGATTTAAAACAGAACGAGATCGTGTTCGACTTCTGTGTGCAGTTTCAAGTCGATAAAGAAGCGATGCCCATCGAAGATCCCGGCGTGCTTTGGAGAGAGACAGTTTCGCCTTTTCAGGCTGTCGCGCGCATTAAGATTCTGCGTCAAGAATTTGACTCAGAAACTCAACGAGAATACGGCGAGAATCTCTCTTTCACACCGTGGCACGCTTTGCCTGAACATCGTCCTCTCGGCAGTATTAATCGTGCGCGAAAAATCGTGTACCGCGCGATCTCTATCTTTCGCCATGAAAGTAATCAAAAGGCACGTTTTGAGCCAGATAGTTGGCACGCAGACTTCACGTAATCGAATAGATGAAGATCTAAATTTGTGTATCAGGAAAGTGCTTAGGCAAACCTGCATACACGCTGCTTTCGCCTTCTGGACGCGTTTTGAAACGACGATGGGTCCAGAAGTATTCGGGTGTTATCTTCAGAATCTCAGACTCAATGTAGGCGTTCATGCGACGCGTATCTTTGAGCAGGTCACCTTCGGGGTAGTCAGTCCACGGCTGATCGAACTTCACGTTCCAGCCATCATAGTCGTCACGGATGCTGGCAATAACAGGAACTACTTTTGCACGGGTGGCAGCAGCAATACGAGGCAGTGCAGTCAGTGTTGCTGCAGGGATGCCGAAGAAGGGGACGAACTCTGCATCTTTTGAGCCGAAGTCCATGTCGGGTAACATGAAGAAAGGCAAATTCTCTTTCATCGCACGCATGATCGGTTTTACACCTTCGGCACGGGAGAAAAGTTTGACGGGACGAAAACGTGAGCGACCTTTACGTAGTGCTTGATCAAACACTTTATTTCTTTGTTTAGTGTAGATTGAGCACAAAGAAGATTCGAGCATGACGGCCACTCCGGCCACATCTAGGCTGACGAAATGCGGGCACATGAAAACGGTAGGCGTCGCGATCATTTCTGCCATCGGCATCGCATATTCTACGTGGATTAAACGACGAAGCCGGCGCTCAGAACCCCACCACAAAATACCGCGTTCTAACACGCTACGCACATACACTTGAAAATGGCGATGGGCGATGGCAGTGCGCTCAGCCTCTGTCATGTTGGGGAAACACAGGCGTAAGTTGGTCATGCAAATATGACGGCGACGCTTGAGCAATTTGAACAAGAGACTGCCCAAGCCTTCGCCTATGCGTGCCAATACAGGCAGTGGCAGCCAATGCAGCAGCCACATTACTAGTAAGGCTAATCTCATTTTTGTTCCTGATCTATTGAGTTGCTCGCTTCGTCGGGGCCTGCGACACCATCGGGTGTTTTGTAGCGATGGTAGCTCCAGAAATATTGCGCAGGAACTTGAGCGATCAGTTTTTCCATAGCACGATTAATTGCCTCTGCTTGTTGGGCTGGATCACCATCCATGCTTTCTTCGAATTTGACAAAGCGTTGCACGAAGCCGCGGCCAAATGGCAAACGTTCTGCATAAGTCAAAATAATCGGTGCCCCAGTCATCGCATGTAATTTGGCCGACAATGTCATGGTGTAAGCGGGCTTGCCGAAGAACTTCGCCCACACGCCTTCGCCTTGTTGTGGCACTTGATCGGGCAACAGGCCAATCGCTTCGCCGCGTTTTAATGCTTTCGCGAGCGCACGCACACCAGACAAGTTTGCCGGCGCCAATAACATGCCGCTGGAGGCCCTAGCATCTTCGAGCAAGGGTTTCAGTGCTTCTTTGCGTGGTGGTCGGTACAGCACCGTCATCTTGGTGCGAAGTGCAATCGATTTGCCCGACAATTCAAAGCAACCGAGATGGGGCGTTAAAAAGATTACACCTTGTTTGGCGTCGATGGCTTGTTGGGCGATATCCCAATTTTCGAGTTCAACTTTGGCGGCAAGGCGGTCTGCGCGCCCTAACCAGATCAGCGGCAACTCCATGATGTTTTTGCCAGCTTCACGTAGTGCGACACCGATGTGTTGCTCATATCCGGCGAGTGCCATGTTGGCACGCATACGACGTCGGTAGGTCGGGGACAGGGCATAGACGAGGTAACCCAAGACGATGCCGACTGCATGCAGGAAAGGCAAGGGAAAAACCGATAGAAAGCGAAACAGACGAATCAGCATGTGCCGTGGAACTTGAAATAAAATAAATTTTATGTGGATTTGCTTGGGGTATTGCGCCAAATCATATCGATAAACCGCAAAAAATGAAGGTGATTCGACACGAAAGCAATAAGAGGCGTAAAATAGCACATATTGGCAACGCAAACTACTTTGCATGCCCCCGCCGAGTTAAATAGACAACTTGCGAAGCGGGTAATAAATTTCGCTAAAGCGTCGCAGGCACTACTCCCACTGCGGCATTGTTGAATTACCGTTTTTATAGGAGCCTGCGATGGCAAATGATTTCCTTTTTACTTCAGAATCCGTTTCTGAAGGTCACCCAGATAAAGTTGCAGATCAAATTTCTGATGCAATTTTAGATGCAATCTTCGAACAAGACCCACGCTCTCGCGTTGCTGCTGAAACACTGGTGAACACTGGCTTAGTCGTGTTGGCTGGTGAAATCACGACGAATGCGCACGTTGATTACATTCAAGTCGCACGCGACACGATTAAGCGTATCGGTTACGACAACACTGAGTTCGGTATCGATTACAAAGGTTGTGCCGTGTTGGTCGCTTACGACAAACAATCGAATGATATCGCCCAAGGCGTTGATCATGCCTCTGATGATCATTTAAACACTGGCGCTGGCGATCAAGGTTTGATGTTTGGTTATGCTTGCGATGAAACGCCAGAATTGATGCCTGCGCCAATTTACTATGCGCACCGTTTGGTTGAACGCCAAGCACAATTACGCAAAGATGGTCGCTTGCCATTTTTACGTCCCGACGCTAAAGGTCAAGTGACGATGCGTTATGTCGATGGCAAACCACATAGTATCGATACAGTAGTTCTGTCGACACAACACAGTCCAGATCAAAGCGATGGCAATAAGATGAAAGCCTCGTTTGTCGAAGCTGTTGTGGAAGAGATTATTCGTCCTGTATTGCCAGCAGAATGGTTGAAAGAAACGAAGTTTTTGATCAACCCAACAGGTCGTTTTGTAATCGGTGGTCCGCAAGGCGATTGCGGCTTAACGGGTCGCAAAATTATCGTTGATACTTATGGTGGCGCTTGCCCACACGGCGGTGGTGCTTTCTCCGGTAAAGATCCTACTAAAGTTGATCGTTCTGCCGCTTACGCTGCTCGTTATGTGGCTAAGAATATTGTTGCAGCTGGTTTGGCAAAACAATGTCAAATTCAAGTGGCATACGCGATTGGGGTAGCACGTCCAATGAACGTGACGGTCTACACCGAAGGTACAGGTGTGATTCCTGATGAACAAATCGCAGCCTTGGTTAACGAATACTTCGACTTGCGTCCACGCGGCATTATTCAAATGTTGGACTTGCTCCGTCCGATTTATTCCAAGACTGCAGCTTATGGTCACTTTGGTCGTGAAGAACCTGAGTTCACTTGGGAACGCACCGACAAAGCACAAATTTTGCGTGCAGCGGCTGGTTTGTAATATTCAGTATTGAGAGCTAATTTGGCACGGTATCTTGGTGTACATGAGAATTAGATCCATAAGAAAGCGAGCGATGTGGCTGTTGAGCACATCGCTCTTTTCATTGGCGGCTGTACCGGCATCTTTTGCGATTGCTGCAGGTTCTGCTAAGCCTGCAGAGCCCTCTGAAGCCGCATCCATTCCTACGAATCCTGCATTGCTTGACTGGTGTAAACGCGTGACGCCGCGCTTGCCCAAGGTCAGTTTGGCCGATTGCCGTGCAGCGAAATTGAATGCGAGTGGCGTCAACTCGGTTGATGGTTTGGCGCTGATGCTTCGCGACTTTCCGGCAGAGGCAAAACGCAAACATCCAGTGCGCGTTTTGTTGATTGGCGGTATCCACGGTGATGAGCATACAGCTTCGTCTATCGTGTTTAAGTGGATGGAAGTCTTACAAAAGAATCGTCCACAAGAATTTCAATGGAAAGTTGCGCCGATTGTGAACCCCGATGGTTTATTGGCGCGCAAACGCGTCAATGCGCGAGGCGTGGATCTCAATCGCAATTTCCCTACACCGGATTGGGACAAAGAAGCGCGTGCTTATTGGGAAAAGAAAACCAAGAGCGATCCGCGTCGTTTTCCCGGAAATACACCAATTTCTGAACCTGAAAGTCGTTGGGTGTTTGATACCATCAAAAACTACAAACCGCATGTCATTATTTCTGTACATGCGCCTTTTGGTGTGCTTGATCTTGACGGTCCTGCAAAGCCACCACGTCGTTTTGGGCGCTTGGTGTATAACCGAGTTGGGGTTTATCCTGGTTCTTTGGGAAATTACAGCGGTATGCACCAAGAGATTCCGGTGTTGACGATAGAATTGCCGCATGCTTTGAAGATGCCGGTGGATGTCGAAGTGAATCGAATTTGGCAGGACATGCAAGTCTGGATACGGAATAACATTTCCTCCCGCAAAAAATAAGCCATAAAGCTGGCAAGTGCCTTCTTCGCAGCAATTTCAAAGTGCTCACTTCGGTTTATACTGTGAGCCTGTTCCCTTCATTTATTTAAACGCGTAGGCTACTGTGTTGGCCTTCGTTAAATCGCATTTAGGATCTCCCATGATCAAGAAATCCCATCGTTTTATTACGGCAGCTTTGCTCTTGTTTTCGGCTCAATGGGCAGTGGCACAAAACACGGCAAGCACGGCCAACGAAGATCCCTATCAATGGCTGGAAGATGTGCTTGGCGAAAAATCTTTAACATGGGTAAAAGCTCGTAACGCAGAAACACGCGCCAAACTGGATACCGATGCTGGCTTTACCAAACTACGTTCAGATCTTGAACTGATCATGAGTTCAAAAGAACGTATCCCCGGCATAGAGAAGATGGGTAAATACGTCTATAACTTTTGGACCGATGGCGAACATCAACGTGGTATTTGGCGTCGCACGACCTTGGCCGATTACCGTCAAGCGCAGCCGAAATGGGATGTTGTGATCGATGTCGATGCCATCGCCAAAGCAGAAAACGAGAATTGGGTATTCAAAGGCATACAGTGTCGTCAACCCGAATATGATCGCTGTCTCATTAGCTTGTCACGGGGCGGCGCAGATGCCGTTGTGGTGCGTGAATACGATTTACAAAAACGTCGTTTTGTAAAAAATGGTTTCGCTCTGCCTGAAGCTAAATCTGATGTCAGCTGGCGCGATAAGAACACCTTATTTGTCGCGACCGATTTTGGTGAAGGCAGTATGACTGATTCAGGTTATCCGCGTATCGTCAAAGAGTGGCAACGCGGTAAGCCTTTGAATGCGGCAAGGACGGTTTTTGAAGGTAAGAAAGATGATGTTTTGGTCAGTGCAGGCGGTGTGCGTCATGCAGGCATTAAACGTGAACTCGTGGTGCGCGGCATCAGCTTTTACAATACCGAAAGTTTTTTAATTCAAGGTAGTCGCCTGCAGAAGCTTGATGTACCAGAACAAGCGAGTCTAGAATTTTTCGGCAATCAAATGATCTTGACGCTGAATCAAGCATGGAATGTTGGCGGCAAATCGTTTGCCCCTGGTTGTGTCTTGGCGATTGATTTCGATGCTTTCTTGAAGGGTAATCGTGTTTTCACTGTCTTGTTTTACCCAAGCGAGAACATTTCATTTTCCGAGCTGAAAATGACTAAGAACTACCTCTTATTGCAGCTTTTAAATGATGTCAAAAGTAGCTTAGTGGAATTGCGTTTCGATAAAGGCCAATGGATCGCGCGTAACGTGAAGCTGCCGACGATGGGAGCGCTTGGTGTGCGGGCGCTCGATAGCGATAATTCAGACGACTATTTTTTACGTTACTCTGATTATTTGACCCCGGGGGTACTACAGTTGGTAAAGGCGGGCAGCGATCAACGCGAAGTGCTCAAATCCTCTCCGGCCTTTTTTGAGGCGAAGGATTTTGTGACCGTTCAGCATTTCGCGACTTCGAAAGATGGAACGCGTGTGCCTTACTTTATGGTGCACCAGAAAAACATGAAGCTCGACGGCAGCAACCCCACTTTACTCTACGGTTACGGTGGCTTTCAAGATGCTTTAACCCCTGCGTATTCAGGTGGTATTGGAAAAGCGTGGTTGGAAAAAGGCGGCGTCTATGTGGTGGCCAATATTCGCGGTGGCGGCGAGTACGGCCCGCGCTGGCATCAAGCTGCGTTGAAAGAAAATCGTCAACGTGCTTACGATGATTTTGCTGCGGTCGCTGAAGATCTGATCGCAAAGAAAATTACAAGCACGCCACATTTGGGCGCGATGGGCGGAAGCAACGGCGGACTGTTAGCAGGCGTCGCCTTGACCCAACGTCCTGATCTGTTTGGCGCTGTGGTGAGCCAGGTCCCTTTGCTCGATATGCAGCGTTTCAACAAATTGTTGGCAGGTGCATCATGGATGGGCGAATACGGCAATCCCGATGTTCCCGCTGAATGGGATTACATTCAAAAGTACTCTCCCTATCACAACGTCAAAGCGGAAGTGAAATACTCACCTGTGCTCTTCATTACTTCAACCCGAGATGATCGCGTCCATCCTGGTCATGCACGCAAGATGGCAGCAAAGATGTTGGAACAAGGCCATCAACAGGTTTGGTATTACGAGAATACGGAAGGTGGCCACGGCGGTGCAGCGAATATCACGCAAGCGGCAGATATGAGCGCAATTACCTATACCTTTTTGTGGAATAGTTTGAAGTCTGCCAAATAGGATCTGGCTTTGATAGTCGAAGTGTTTCAGTTCCTACCAAGCCGACATCGAATGAGCCCTATTGAATTTTAACGAAAGACCGGATGTCCCTCTATCAACTCCTCGCCCAATTTATTCGACAGCACTGGCGGCATTATCTTGCTGCGGGAGTGATGTTGTTTTTGGTGGCCAGCTTGACTGTCCTTATCCCACGCAAAATTGGCTTCATCATCGACCAAATGGTGAAGCAGCACCTCGCTGGTGAAGCCTTGATATGGGAGTTGGCCACGGTGGCGATGATGGGGGTTGCGATTTATTTTTTGCGTGTCGGCTGGCGTTTGCAATTGTTTGCTGCGTCTTATCGTTTGGGTGCGCAGTTACGTTTGCGTTTGTACCAACGTTTGAGTGCGCAAGGCCCCGCATTTTTTCAGATGCAACGCACTGGCGATTTAATGGCACTCGGTACCAATGACGCCGATGCGATTGAATTGGCGGCAGGTGAGGCCGCGCTCGCCGGTTTCGATGGTGTGATGACCTTTGTACTCGTCATTAGCATGATGACTTTGGGCGTTGATTGGCGTTTGGCGCTGGCGAGTTTATTGCCGTTTCCTTTTATGGCATGGTCCTTCAAATGGATTACACAAAAAATTCATGATGCGTCGAAAGATTCTTTAGAACGCTTTAGTCAGCTGAATGATCATGTACAAGAAACTTTGTCGGGTGTGCGTACCTTGCGCGTCTTGGGCTTGGAACAAAAGAGTGCGGGGCAGTTTGCACAGCTTGCGGAAGATGCGGCGGAAGCGAGTTTGCGTTCTCAGCGTTGGGAGGCCGCTTACGAACCCGCTGTAGGGCTGACCTTGACCGCCGCTGGCGCTTTAACTTTGGGTGTCGGCGGTTATTTGGTGTGGCAGCAGGAACTGAGCATCGGTAACCTCACTGCATTTAGTATGTATCTCGGCCAACTGATTTGGCCTATGTTTGCCGCGGGATGGGTGTTGTCGCTGTTAGAGCGCGGGAAGGCGGCATGGGCGAGATTGAGGCCGGTTTTGGAAGCCGATTTAGTGATACAAGACCATGGCACATTGCTCGAAGCACCAACAGGCGATCTCGCTTTGAACGACGTGAGCTTTTCCTATCCCGGGCAAACCGGTATGGCCTTGAAGCACTTGAGTTTTGAGTTAAAGCAAGGGCAAACGCTCGGTATCGTCGGACCAACTGGAGCCGGTAAGTCGACCATTGCTCGCTTGTTGCTGCGTCAGTACGAAACCGCCGCAGGGCAGGTGGTGTGGGGTGAGCACCTGATACAAAGCTATCGCTTGCATGCCTTGCGAGACGCCGTGAACTGGGTAGCACAAGAACCTTTCCTGTTTTCGGCGACGATTGCTGAAAACATTGCCTTGTCCAAACCGGATGCGAGCGAGTCCGAGATCCGTGAAGCCGCTCGATTGGCTTCGATTGATGAAGATATTATGCGCTTCCCTCAAGGTTATCAAACACCAGTGGGTGAGCGCGGTATTACTTTGTCAGGTGGACAGAAACAAAGGGTCGCTATTGCTCGCGCCTTGTTGACTAGCAGCCGACTATTATTGCTGGACGACGCTTTATCTGCGGTGGATACCGACACCGAAACTCAAATCCTGCGACATCTCTCACATTTACGCAGTACGCAGGATGAACGCAGTGCCATCATCATTAGTCATCGTTTGAGCGCAGTTGCAGAAGCTGATCACATCTTGGTCTTACGTGAAGGTATGTTGATTGAACAAGGCAATCACGAGCAACTATTGGCGCTCGATGGATGGTATGCCAGCCAGTGGAAATACCAGCAGTTGGAGGCGGATTTGAATGCAGCCTGATCAAGACTATCTTAACGATCTCAAAGAGAAAAACAGCGTGCAAGAAACCCGCTCTGAGAAGCAATTGGCAACACAACTCTTGATGCGTGCAGCACAGCCAGAACGAAAACATGTGATGCTCGGTATTGTGTATCTGTTGATCGCTTCCTTGCTCGAAGCGGTGGGGCCGTTTTTGGGTAAAGCCTTCATCGATCACTATCTGCTACCGCGCAACAATGACATCATGATGATGGCGGGTCTACTGGTCCTGTTTGTACTGACAGGATGGTGGGCGACGTGGTTGCGTTATCTACAGCTCACGCGTTTAGCTGGGGTGGCGATGCGCTCGGTTCGGCGTTTACGAGAACAGGTCTATGCACATGTGCTGCGCTTGCCGATGGCGTTTTTTGATAAAGCGATCACAGGACAATTGGTGAGCCGAGTCACGAATGATACCGAAGCCGTCAAGAATCTGTATGTGCAAGTGCTGTTTGTCATGCTCGATAGTTCTATCGTGGTCCTGGGTGCATTACTCGCGATGGCGTGGCTCGATTGGCGTTTGATGTTGATTGTCTTGCTTTTGATTCCTGCGGTCGTGGTGATCGTTTGGTTCTATCAGCGTTGGAGTGCGCCTGCAGTGAGCAAGGCGCGTCAAATGCGTAGCGACATTAATGCGCAAGTGGCAGAGAGCATCAGTGGCATGGCAGCACTGCAGGCTTGCAATGCTGAAGTCGCTTTCGGCCAGCGTTTTGAACGTACGAATCAGCAGCATTATGGCGCACGTCTGGAAGAGTTACGCGCCAATGCATGGCTACTGCGGCCCGCACTTGATTTGCTGAATTCTTTGTTGTTGGTCTTGGTTATCTTCGTCTACGGTCAGCGTAGTTTTTCTGGCTTGGAAGTCGGCGTACTTTATGCCTTCGTCAGTTACATCGCTCGTGTAGTCGATCCTTTGATTCAAATCACACTGCAGTTCGGACAGATTCAGCAAGCGGTCGTTTCGGCTGCGCGTGTGAATCACCTTTTGCAAGAAGCGACCGCGCCACGCCTAGAAAACAATATCGAAATCAGTAGCGGGGCGTTGAGTGTGGAACAAGTTGTATTCGCCTATGACAGCGGTAAACCTGTTTTGCATGGTATCGATTTGCAAGTCCCTGCGGGTGCTTTCTATGGGATTGTTGGTCATACGGGCAGTGGTAAATCAACCTTGTTGAGCCTCTTACTACGTTTCTACACAGCGCAAAGCGGACGCATACAAATTGATGGACATGATCTCGCTAGTTTGGGCGATACACAGTTTAGAGCCAGCGTAGGCTTGGTGCCGCAGGAGCCCTTCCTATTGGCGGCTAGTGCGCGGGAAAACATTGCGATGGGGCGCGAGCTCAGTGAAGAGGCCATCGTCGCCGCAGCAAAAGCCGCTCACGCCCACGACTTTATTTTGCAGTTGGAACATGGTTACTTAACGCCTTTGGGCGAGGGCGGCGCCAAGCTTTCTACTGGCCGGAAACAATTGATCGCGATTGCTAGAGCACTCGCTGGACAGCCGAAAATTCTTTTCTTGGACGAAGCGACTTCGCATATCGATAGCGAAACTGAACAAATCGTGCAAACAGCACTAACTGAATTGCGCGGCAAAGTGACGATCGTGGCGATCGCCCATCGCTTATCAACGATACGCGACGCTGACCAAATTGTGGTGTTGAATCACGGACGTCTAGCGGAAAGTGGAACCCATGCTGACTTGATGACGATAGAAAACGGTCTTTATCAGAAGCTCTATCTTTTGCAAACGCTAGAAGAGTAGTGTCAGAAGTAAATGGGGCAGCTCATCACGCGATGTTCGGGGCCGCGAACGTCATAGGTGCGGCCCGGCTGCGGCGCGACCACGCAAAACTCACCGCGCGGGGTTTTGACGCGCGTCATACGTGATCCGTCAGGTCGCATTTCCTCTTTAGTTTGTATCTCCCTCGCTGGCGCACCTTCAAGCAGATTTTGTGCAAACCTTTCCATGGTATTGAGTTCTTTCTTGGTACTCAGCCACCGTTTCACGGGGAGTTCGGATTCAACTTGCTTCCATGCTTTGCCGGCACCTTGGCGAAGATGTTCCGATTCCTGTATGCGACCTGTTTTGGTATCTGGCTTGAGCTGCAAGGTGTTAAAGGGATCCAAATTCGGATCGCTGATTTCCTCGGCTTGATTCGGTTTGGTTTCTTCGATTGCTTGCGTCCTTGTTTTTGATGTTGCCGATACTTGTGTAATCGGTTTGGCGCTTGATTTACTTGTTGTGATTGTTTTTTCTAGGCGCTCTGGTGCCACTGGCGCGGGCAGGAATAGAAGGAGAATCGCCGCTGTTTTTTGTTGCATGAGAGGGAAGGTTTGAGAGCGAAAAATCAAGTAGAGGCCTAAAGCATGCAAAACCAGAATCAAGAGAAGTGCAAAGGCTCTTCGCTTTTGCTGCTGTGTTGATTCATCGTGCTGAGTGTTGTTGAAGGCGAAGGCGGTCATCTTGTTTATATTATCGTTTTTTGCATTGAATGATGATGAAATCCTAGTTGCGTGGGCAAATTACCGGTCTAGCTTCCGGCTGGTTCAAATAAGTTCTACCGGGATCTGGTGCTTTATAACAGATACCATTGAGCTTGGTGATTCGAGAACCGTCCTCTAAGGTGTAACTCTCTTCTTGAGGCCCCCGAGCCACGCCGGCTTTTTCTATTTTACTGGCCAGTGCGTCCCATTTATTTTTGTAAGGGTTGTTCTGTTTTTCCCAGTATTCTCGAACCAACTGGTTCGGTGGTTTTGCCGCTTGTATATTACGCTGTTCTTGAGTCCATTCGCGCTCTAGGCTTTGGGTAAGTGCTTTGATATCGCGATTAAGGATGGGATTGTCTGGTTTTACCTCTTCGCTCTGTGTTTGACTTTTCTGTGTTTTAGGTGCGCTAACTAATTTCGATACTTTTATTCGATGCTGTTCTTGGATTTTGTTTGGCACTTTCGACGCCGCTTGGGGAATGATCTGTTTAGGCACAGTGTTGGGGATAAAAATAATACTAGTCTGTCGGTCTTGGTTTAGTTGTGCGGTCGGATTGTTATGATTCAGTCGTACTTGCCACAGTAGCAGCAGATGCGCCATCCCTACCAGGATGAGTAGCGTGGCGTGCTTAGTACGCTGTTTGGATTGGGCGAAGTGCATAGAGCGGCGACGATCGACGAAATACAGCAGCATAGTCAATACCGACTAGCCTACCAACAGTGATTCGTGTTGCAGCAGAGCACGCGCTGCAAGGTACTAGTTAGCAGTACTTGGTGAATAAAAGCCTTGCTTAGTTTGGGTAGGGGTTTACACTGGGCGTTTTGGATAAAGTGCCTTATGGCTTCATTTTCATGATGAAATTCTTATTTGCCGGCCTTGCGGGAATCGTTGCCTTAATTCTTGGTTTGTTGGCTTATGTTTATCTAATCTTGGTGCCAGATTTGCCACCGATTACGGCGGTCACAGATTACAAACCTAAGATTCCTTTGCGCGTCTACACCGCTGACAATACTTTGATCGGTGAGTTTGGCGAGGAACATCGTGATTTCGTGCCGATCAAAGACATCCCCGACACCATGAAAAAAGCGATTCTTTCGATTGAAGATGCGCGTTTCTATGAACACAATGGTGTCGATTACCTCAGCATGATGCGTGCAGTTTATGGCGTGGTAGTGCGTGAGCCTAAAGGTGGTGGAGGCACGATCACCATGCAGGTCGCACGTAATTTTTTCCTGACACGTGAAGTCAGCATTTCACGCAAGCTTCGGGAGATCTTGTTGGCACGTCGCATCGAAGATGCGTTGAGCAAGGATCAAATCCTCGAACTCTATATGAACCAAATTTATTTAGGGCAGCGTACCCATGGTTTCTCTAGTGCAGCGCGCACTTATTTCAACAAATCCTTGAATGAGCTTTCGATCGCTGAAGCAGCGATGCTCGCCGGTATTCCCAAAAACCCAGCGCGACATAATCCAGCCGTCAATTTTGAACGCGCAAAAAACCGCCAATTGCTCGTATTAAAGAGCATGGAACGACACAAATACATTACCGAAGCGCAGTATGAAGCTGCCAGCAAAGAGCGTTTACGTGTGACCAAGATACCAAGCTTCGAGTCACACGCTGCCTACGTAGCGGAGATGGTACGACAAAGTATTTATGCACAGTTTAAGGAAGACGCCTACACCTCTGGCATTAAAGTAATCACTACTATCGATCGTGATGAACAAGAAGCTGCGTATGAATCTTTACGTCGAAATGTCTTGACCTATGATCAGCGCCACGGCTATCGCGGTGCTGAGGCTTTTATCGATTTACCAAGCGATGCTAGTCAACGTGACGAAGCAATCGACGAGTTCTTACAGAAATTTCCAGTGAGCGAGGGATTGATTTCTGGCGTCGTCACCGAGGTGACAGCAAAATTGATTAAAGCAGATTTGGCCACGGGCGAATCTATTCAAATTACTGGCGAAGGATTACGTTTAGCGAATGCGGCATTACAAGCAAAGGCGAACCGTGATCTCAAAATTCGCCCCGGCGCTTTGATTCGCGTGATGCAAGATGCTAAAGGGAATTGGTCTGTCACTCAAGCACCAGAAGTGGATGCCGCATATGTCTCCCTGAACGCGCAAAATGGCGCTTATCGGGCGATGGTCGGTGGTTTTGATTTTAATCGCAAAAAATTTAATCATGTCACCAGCGCTTGGCGTCAACCTGGTTCCTCGATCAAACCTTTCATTTACTCAGCGGCCTTGGAGAAGGGGTTTTATCCATCGACTCTTATTAATGACGTCCAATTATCAAGTACCACAGAAGAAGAGTTGAAATGGGATCCGCGTAATGACGATGGTAAGTATGATGGTCCGATAGAAATGCAACGTGCCTTAGCTGTATCGAAAAATGTCGTGGCCGTCCGCATACTCAAGAATATTGGCGCAGGATATGGACGTGATTACCTACCACGTTTCGGCTTTGATCAGAACAAGCATCCAATTAATTTAACCTTAGCATTGGGCACAGGAACGGTCACTCCTTTGCAATTAGCAGGTGCTTATGCAGTATTTGCGAATGGTGGTTATCAGGTTAGACCTTGGTTGATTGACAAAGTCATCGATGCCAAAGGCACGGTTTTGTTTCAAGCAAATGTTGCACCAACACCAAGTGAGGACCAACGCGTAATCGATGCCCGAAATGCATTTGTTACTGACAGCATGCTACGTGAAGTGGTGCGCAGTGGCACTGGCGCAGCGGCAACTCAAAAACTAGGAAGGAGAGATCTTGCAGGCAAGACTGGAACTACCAGTGATGCTGTTGATGGTTGGTTTGCAGGCTATTCGGGCAACATCGTCGCTGTCTCTTGGATGGGTTACGATGAACCTAAATCACTAGGCGGGCGTGAATTCGGTGCCACAGTTGCGCTGCCGATTTGGATTGATGCCATGCGCCATGCCTTGTCTGGCAAACCTGAATTTGTCCGGGCCGTACCCGAAAATGTGGTCAATATCGATGGGAAATGGATGTATATCGAATATCAAAATGGTGGAGGAACAGCGACACTTGATATGACAGAGCCACCACCGGTCACTGAACCCCAAACTTGATTGAAAGTGGCTTAAAAAAAGCCCGCAAATCATTGCGGGCTAAATCCACACCCTTGGAGGAGTAGTCAGATGAGCCTCTATGATAAGTGCGAATTGTGACGCGATGATGACCAGCGGCGCGCGCTAGATACTAAGTCGGAAACCTCGGTGATCGAGGGCTAAGCATTGAAGTTCAAGCATTGAAGTTCAAGTATTAAATTCGAAACAAGAAAACTCAAACAACGGAGTTCTAACTCATTCGATTGTGGACTTGGCTTCCTGTTTTGCTGGAGTCGTGACCTCTTCTTTGTTTGAAGAAGTTGTCGGTGTTTCAGTAGCTCTGACGTCGTCCATATATCGTTCTAATAAATCAAAAAAACGACCGTATAACTTTGCATCCGAGATGGTTTCGCTTGCGACTTTAACTAATGAGTCATTGCTTTCGCCGAAGGGTAGAGAGATCGAGCCTATGCCTCCCACGCCGAGACTGGCGCTGGTACTACTTTTCTTTAATGCATATTGATCGCGCACAGCGTTCGAAAAAATAGTTGCAGTGTTACTGCCCTTACTATTGGCTGCGCAAACCACCGTGAATTCGATTTCAACGTGAGTTTCATGATTGGCCTGAAATTTACGACGCCCTCGTATGGTACTGGGATTGGCATCGCTGATGATGTAGCCTTGGCTGAGAAGTGCGCGGCGTGCAGCTTCACACGCTTCAACTTCTGTACCAGGTACGCTATAAGTGAACATATCTGCCGTTCCAAACTCCTCTTTGTGTAAGCTCACCGGTTTGCTTGTGCTACATGCCGATAAGGCGAGAAGTAGTCCAGTGCTGAGGAGAAGATTGAGGCGTGATTTCATGGCGTTGTAAGCAATAAGGTTCGGTCGATTTTATCACTGATATTCTAGTTCGCGTCAAGGATGGCTGACGTGATTCACTTGCAGATGAGCGATGCTTTCAGTTCGAACGCCGAAGGAAGTAGAGCGGTTGACTGCCCACAGTTTATAGTAGGCAGTATTCTTGGTGACGGCAGTTTACTTACGGGTGCGTAGGCGCTGTGCTGCTTCTCGTATCATCGACTCTGTCGTATCCCAATCAACGCAAGCATCGGTCACTGAACAGCCATACACCAATTGCGTCAGATCTTCTGGAATTTTCTGATTGCCAGCAACGATATTCGATTCAATCATGACGCCGACTAAAGCTTGGTTGCCATTTAGAATTTGATTGACAACATCAGCCATGACCAATGGTTGGAGTTCTGGTTTCTTAAAGCTATTTGCATGCGAGCAGTCGACTACGATATTGGCTGGCAACTTTGCCTTCTTCATCGCTTGTTCCGCCATCGCGACCGAGACTGTATCGTAGTTAGGGCGCCCATCGCCGCCACGTAAAACAACGTGCCCATATTGGTTGCCGCGAGTACGCACGATAGCAACGCGCCCTTGACCGTTTAAGCCAAGGAAAGAATGGGGATGCGATGCAGACAGGATGGCATTGATGGCGATGCTGATATCGCCGTCAGTACCATTTTTGAAACCAACTGGTGTTGATAAGCCAGATGACATTTCACGGTGAGTTTGCGATTCAGTGGTGCGAGCGCCAATTGCGGTCCAAGCAATCAGGTCGCCCAAGTATTGAGGTGAAATAGGATCGAGTGCTTCGGTTGCAGTCGGTAAGCCAAGTTCACATACATCCAGCAAAAATTGGCGCGCTTTTTCCATACCAACATCGACTTGAAAAGAGTCATCCATAAATGGATCATTGATGTAGCCTTTCCAACCTGTCGTCGTGCGTGGTTTTTCGAAGTAGACGCGCATCACTAACAGCATGGTGTCTTTCACTTCTTCTTGTAGTGCTTTCAAACGGCGGGCGTAGTCGAGACCAGCAATTGGATCGTGAATAGAACAAGGCCCAACGACGACAAAGATTCGGTCATCTTGCCGATCTAAAATATTTTTTAACGCTTGACGACCAGCATCCACTACATCGGCAGCGTGTTCGGATATTGGTAATCGTGCATGTAATTCCTCGGGAGTTGGCATAGCAGCAAACGAGGTGATATTGATATTTTCTAAGTCTTGGCTATTCATAGTAAGGATGTGGCGGATAGAGAATCAGCTCATTATAGTTGATGCATTGCACAAATGCTGTGCCGAAAAAGCCAAAAATAGAGTGGAAATGGGCTCAATTACGTGCATTACCAGTCGATGCTGGGATTTGCGGGCAGTTTTCACGTGTATTTGCTTAATTGATATCCACTCCATTTGCGTATAGTCGGACTACTGCTAGGGCTTTTCAGAAAGGTAGTTTATGTTGTCCGCAGCGGCTAGACGTCAACAGCAACAGCTTGATCCGCGCGCTTTGCGAGGTGTTCCTGCGTACCTATACGTACTCAAGAACTCGGGATTGAAAGAGGGGATGGTTCACATTGGTTTGTCGCGTCGTGGTGGCTGGGCGAGGGCCTTGGAATTAAATCGAGATAAAAATAATGTCATACCTGGTAGTTTTGAATGTATTTTTGAAGCGCGTGCTCAAGACAGTGGCAGCGCTTTGGAATCGGTTTTTGAGATACTCAAACATGCGCGATACGGGCGTGGTAATCAAGATTACTTCGAAATTGATGAGCAGAGTGTAAAGCACATCATTGAGCGCTGTATTGAGGAAGCCGATAAACGTTTTCAATTACGCTTTCAGCAGGATCTCGCCCATCGCACCTATCGTGCCGATTCTGAAGCATCGTTGAGGTGTGGGCACGAGCTAGGCACTGAGCGAGACAATGAATCAGAAAACAAGCATATAAATAAGGCAGAAGAAGTGATACGTGAGGGTATCTTTAAAAAAGCCCTATCATGGCTAAGCTAGGTTCGCCGAAAATGAGTGCACACCTCTATTCGTCACTTTTATTTTTTCAACCCGCCGTCGCCCTGGCTTTGGTGTTGCGATAGATCCTCGTTAGCGTGTTCGTTTATTTTGGTCTTTGTATTGAATGGATGCATAGGGTTGACACGATGGTTGGGTGATTGAATTGAGGTGACGGGATGCATTTTGCTCCCGTCACTTTCTAAGTGTATCGACACCATTTAGATAGAATCCATACATGGACCATGTTTCGTTTTGAAAATTGTGCTGTGTATGGAATCATGGCGATGGATATGCTCGATGGAACTAGATTATTTTCGGTTAGAGCGTTCAATCCTATGTTGATGTACGTCGAAAAACATTCCGCCGGCTTTTTGTACGCAAACCCCAGCATAATGTTCATCCTTGTTCGGACTCCAGCTTATTTTCTCCGCTAAGGATTTACCTTCACAGGCGGCGTGTGCTTGAGCTGGAACCTTTAATTCTGGCGGTGCTGGTGGCAGAGGTGGCAATGGCGGTACTTCTGGCATGCCAGTATCAAGTTCAGATTCGATTGTATCTGGTAGCGGTGGGGCATCCGGTGCATCGGGGGCTGTCGGCGGTGCCGGAGGTAGTGGTGGCAATGGTGGTCGGGGTGGTCTTGGTATCCGCTTGTTGCTCTCTGCACAGGAGGCTTTATCGTCGACCTGTTCGCACTTTACCTGTACTTTTTCTCGAGGCCTTGAAATTGTTTTTTCTGGGGTTTGCGCCATTACTGTGCCGACGTAAATTGCGGCCAGAGCGAAAAGTGCTGCGTTAATTTTTTTCATGTTTTCTCCATTTGTTTTTCGGACAAAATTTTCTATGAACCCATGCCGAACGGAGTAGTTCTTACAACTCATTATCGCGGCAAGAAGTTCTAACGCTAATCTTGCAAACCAAATGTGGAGAAATTGCGGTGTGTTTACATCGTTCCGATCTATTCGCCATCATCAAAACGATAACCTAGACCGTAAACGGAATGTATCACCTGTGCATGTTCATCGATAGCGAGGATTTTTTTGCGCAGATTTTTGATATGACTATCGACTGCTCGTTCAGTCACATCGAGTTTGTCCTCACCTGCGATGTCGAGTAATTGGGCGCGTGAAAAAACACGCCCAGGGTGAGCGATTAAGTAGCTGAGGATCAGATACTCACTTCTTGTTAATTCCAATATTTGTCGACGAAATACAATCTGCTGCGCTGCGACTTTTATCTGAAATGCCGTGCTTTCTGAATCAAGAAGGGGCGAGGATGTACCCTTTCTACTACGTTTCAAAATGGTTTTACAACGAGCCATTAGTTCCCGTGGGCTAAATGGTTTACAGAGGTAATCGTCGGCACCGATTTCTAATCCAAGCAAGCGATCGATCTCCTCGACTTTGGCAGTCACCATGATGATAGGTGTATCCGAAAACTGTCGAAATTCTCGACAGAGGTTAAGCCCGTCCAGTCCGGGTAGCATCAAATCAAGAATCACCATGCTGAACTTTTTTTCGCGCAATAGAGTTAATGCCTCTGCACCGTTGCCGCAGATGACAGCGTCAAAATCAGAGGCCTTAGCATAGTCGGCGATGAGTTTCGCCAGATCTGTTTCGTCTTCAACAATTAAAAGCGTTTCTTTCATATTTGCAGTCTTTATTTTTTGATTTGTTTGAAGAGGATATCGATCTTGAGACCACCTAATGTTGATTGAGAAAACGAAATTTCCGCGTGGTGGGCTGCAAGAATGCGACGACATAGTGCTAGCCCTAGTCCTGCTCCGCCGCTATTTCGATTGCGAGAACTTTCAACTCGGAAGAAGCGTTCTCCGAGTTGCTGCAGTGAATCCTCAGGCACCCCGGGTGCAGAATCCTCAATGATCAAGTGTATGTGTTGAGTGTGAGGTCCATTCCCTCTGAGCCTTATGCTTAGTTTTCCAGGCGAATTCGTATAGCGAATACTGTTTTCAATCAGGTTGCTGACTACTTGTCGAAGACGTTCCGCATCCGCCTCGATTTGTATTGGGGTCGAGCCGAAGTCAAGTTCCTTAACTAAATCAGCGGACGTAAGCTTCTCTTCAAAATTGTTGATAACTTCTTGGACTATTTGTCTTAGATCGCAGGTAGAGAATTCATAGCGCAGTACACCAATGTCGATTCTTGATAGGGTATAGAGCTCATCGACGAGCTTGTTTAATGACATCACCTGCCGATGAAGTAGTGCAAGGTTCTCCGCATTGCTCGGGCGAATCCCATCTTGTAATGCTTCTAGTTGCGCGCGTATCACAGAGATTGGGGTTCGGAGCTCGTGCGAGGTATCTGCTACCCACTGTCGCCGTTGCTGTTCCACTTCGTACAATTTGTGCGCAAGTTGGTTAAAACTTCGGGCAAGTCGTCCTAATTCGTCGCTCCTGTTTTCAGCTAATCTGGTATCAAAATTTCCCATTTCCAATTGCTCTGCGCCACTGACGAGTTGTTGAATTGGACGCCGAAAATGGCGTGCCAAGACGCTTGCCACTAATGCACTCAGCACTACAGCGATCAACAACAGCAAGGCAATTGACTCTTTCTGAGTTTCCATGAATTTCTGCGCCATGGTATCGCTGGGTAAGCGCGGGTGACTTAGCACCAGAAAGCCTACGGTATTCTGGTTGACGAGTATCGGGCGGGCGGTGTTGGGTTCGCCTTCGATGGTATTTCCTGCCAAATAAAGTCCATTTTCATCAAGCAGGCTAATCCGCTGAAATAAGTCAATTGAGTTAATCGAAGTATTTGGTGGCTCATCTCTAGCATTTTGATACTTCAGCTTATGTTCATATTGTCCTGTCGTTGCCGGCTCTGGGGCATGTGGTGGAGACGGCGGTGCTGGTGGCTCAGGAGGTGCGGGCGGTGGTAGAGGAGGTAAACGACTATCTTGAGCTTGGTACAGTTGGCTTGTACTGGCGGGGAGACGTCCAGTAGCCGACTTCTCCGTAGTAGGCGTGCTCTCTTTGCTAGTGGAGACAGTGCGCGCGCCCTGTTTTTGATACATCGTTGTCAGTTCATCTATTAGCCAATTTTTGCGTTTCTCTGGCGTTCCTTCGATAAAGTCCCAATTCTGGTTGGCGGCGTAGCGCTTTTGTATGCTCTGATACAAAGCTTCGAGGCGATCAAATTCAATCTGTACCGCGTAGCTGGAAAAACTGACGGCAACTTTCTCCCGCATGAAAAGCAGCGAGGCGGTCACAATGCCGATAATGGAGATTAAGACCGCAAAAAAGAGTCTGAGTCCGATAGAAATTTTCAATTGGAGATCCACCTTGGGTTGGTTCAGCATGAGTGTAATTGCTAGTTCCGACTTCTCCAATGCTATTTCTTTAGGTGTTGGCTGTTGGACGACATTAGACGGCAAATTGATTGTGGAGTGGAGGATCTCCATATTTTCTCCACAAATGTGGGGTAACGATTTAGGCCGTTTCAGAAGTGAGAAAAAGCAATAAAATTTCTACATGAAAAATAAATTGCTGATTTCTATTTTCACTGGGCAATTTGTGCACAAAATTCAAAAAAGAGAATAGAAAATTATCGCTTTATTACTATCCTCTATGAGATAATTTTCGGTCGAAGTAAGATTAATTTAGCAACCTTTAAAGATTTTTTCAGCCATGACCACTATTAACATTCCAAAGCCAACTACCACCACTATCGCCTTTCCGTATAGCGGTGATTATCGTATTGACGTGCTGTTATATGGTGCTGATCGACGCTGGACTGAGGCTGGCAAGCCTGCAAAATTGACTTTCAGTTTCATGTTTAATGGCAAGACAGTTCCTTCACCAGATGATCCAAAGGGTTATTACACGTTCACCGATGAACAGCGCGATGCGACGCGTGCCATTCTCAAGTTAATTTCAGAGCAGGTCGGCATTACGTTCACTGAAGTTGATGAAACTAAAGGTGATTTTGGTTCGCTACGCTTTGGTAATGAATCTCAAGGTCGAGTAAGTAACGGTTCTACTTTGCCTTACCTCCCCCTGTATTCGAATGTCTTTATCAACGGTGACACTGAATCAAACATGACGAATATCGTGCCAGGGAAGTATAACTGGACCACTTTAGTGCATGAAATCGGACATGCATTAGGTTTGAAACACCCAGGTAACTATAACGCGGGCTCGGTGACTTCAACGGAAAAAGACAATTATCTTGCATCCGCTGAAGATAATAATTTGAACACCATCATGTCCTACAATAGCGCACCGCAGAAACAAGAGCGTGATTTCTTCGGTAAGTATGATTTATTAGCGTTGCGTTATTTGTTCGGTAAGACCGCCTTTCATACCGAAGATAACACTTACACCTACAACGATAAATCTGGTCAGATTCTTAGCTTGATTACTGATGATGGTGGCATTGACACCATCAATATTTCGACAGTGTCAATTGGAAGCAAGATTGATTTGACGCCAGGTGGTAATCAATCAATCGGTGTGCTGAGCACTGGTAAAGCCGCAATTGATAATATCTCTATCGCCTATGATGCGACGATTGAAAATGTAATCGGAACCGCATTCGCCGATGAAATCATCCTCAATGCGGCCGCTAACTCCATCGATGGCGGTGCTGGTGTGGACGTTGTGAAGTTCAAAGAAGCACGTCTGCAGTTTAAGGTTGAAGTGAGCACCACGGACAATAAACGTGTTCTTAAGTTTGTTGACCAGAAGAACGCGCAGAATACAGATCAATTGGTGAATGTTGAGAAGCTTGAATTTTCCGACATGAAGATCGATTTGACCGTCGGTGATGCAGTGAAGTCGGTGAGCGCCGTCGCCGTAAAAACGATTGCTGAGTTGTATGTGGCTTACTTTAATCGAGTGCCTGATGCTGAGGGTATGAATTACTGGATTTCACAATACAAGGCTGGCGCAACTATTGAAGACATTGGCCGTGCTTTTTATGGTGCCGCGGTAAGCCCAACATTCAGTGCGTTGACAGGTTACACTACAGCGATGACTGACACTGATTTCGTAAAACTCGTGTACAAGAACGTTTTAGGTCGTAATGAGGTCGATCAGGCTGGTCTTGATTATTGGTCAAATGCACTTGCTAAACCAGCGGGTACTGCTGGTGCAGAAACGCGCGGTACCTTGATTAATACGATTCTGAATGCGGCGCATTCATTCAAAGGTGATGCTCAATACGGGTTTGTTGCTGATTTACTGGATAATAAATATGCAGTAGCGAATTTCTTTGCTCTACAACAGGGTATTACTTACAACACTCCACAAGAAACCTATGTGAAGTGTGTTGAAATCGCAAAAGCAATTACACCAACTGACATTCAAGCCGCTATTAATTTGATTGGTATTAGCGACGCTCCGATTGTAGGGTAAGAAGTATCGAAAGGAAAAAACGCCACTCAAGAGTGGCGTTTTTTTTGTGCTCGATTTTGTACTTGATTTACTATGCTCTGAATCGATAGTGTTCTTGCGTAAAAAGATCAATCCCACATTGTAGATTTTCAATCCAATCTAGGAAGGCTGGTATGGCTTCCCCGACCATATATCTTCCATGTTGAGGCACCAACATTTTGACATCCATGGTGCGCACCATATTGACCCAGAAGCGGCAAACCTTATTAGAAACCATGTATCGTTTATGAAAGCCGCTCATGGTGTGTAGTTGGTCGTAAAACTCTTCCTTAGTGGAGATCGGTTTCGTAATGGTTTGCGCTTCAACTAAGGAAGCTCCCATATCGCCAGTGAAGAGAATTTTGGAAGTGCGGTCGTAAAACTGGAAATTACCTTCAGCGTGCAAGAAATGGGCGGGAATCGCATATAAGGTTGAGGCGCCGAGTGGAACAGGCATTCCTTCATCTGGAATGCCAATGATGCGGCCATCTGCGCGATTTAGATTGCAGAAGTGTGGGACAAAACGTGACCAAAGGCTGGATACGTAGAGTTTACATTGGGTGCTAAATAGCCACTTATCTAAAGCACCGATAATGTCAGGATCTTGGTGGGAGGCGAATAAATACTTCAGGTCTTTTTTGGGTAGGTACTTGGTCATCGCCAAGGTGAGCGGGTTATACGTGATGTTCCCTGAGGGGTCGATTAAGGTGCCTTCGCCATTCGACACAATCAAGAATTGATTGGCCTGCACGGCTTCTTCGGCACTGTCGGTCACAAGGTCGTTGAACATCAAGCAGATGTGCTTGCCATCGTTGTAAAGTTCTATCGCCACACTGTCCCCCAATTTATCTTTTACGAAGAACAGATTCTAGACCTTTCATTGATGCGAATTTTGATCTGGATTAAGGATTGAGATTGCGCCAGCGAAATCGCCGGCGCTTCGGGTAAGGTGCAAAATTAGTAACCGAGTGCGCGACCATCTGGGTTACGTGGGTCAGAATAGGCTTCAATGTCGGTACCATTGAATTTGATGGTTTGCGTCTTTCCCATTGTACGTCCGACTGAAATCTTGTGGCCTTTTTGGCCCAGGATTTCGAGCGTGTCATTACTGAAGCCACGCTCTAAACGAATCACATCTGGCTCCCATTGATGGTGTATGCGTGGCGCAATCGAGGCCTCCGCGGCATTGAGTTTATGATCAATGGTGTTGAGAATAATTTGCAAAGTCGTTGTAATAATGCGGCTGCCACCCGGGCTGCCGGTAATAAGGAATGGCTTACTATCTTTCAAAACGATGGTAGGTGTCATCGAGCTCAACGGGCGCTTTTTGGCAGCGACAGAGTTCGCATCACCACCAAGTAAACCGAAAGCATTTGGTACGCCCGGTTTGATGGAGAAATCATCCATTTCATTGTTGAGAGTAATGCCGGTGCCAGTGGCCACAATGCCACTACCGAACAGCAGATTCAAAGTGTAAGTGGTGGCGACGACATTGCCTTTTTCATCGGCGACTGAGTAGTGCGTTGTTTGGTCGCTCTCATATGGAATGGGTTTGCCAGGCTTGATAGTGGCTGACGGCGTTGCTTTGTCGAGATCGATTTTTTTTACTAGCTCATTGGCATAGGCGCGAGAGGTTAATCCTTTGATTGGCACTTGCGTGAAATCGGGATCGCCCAGGTACTCAGAGCGGTCGGCGTAGGCAAGTTTCATTACTTCTGCCATTTGATGTAAGGTTTTTGCACTATTGTGCCCCTGCGCTGCGAGTGGATAGTTTTCCAACATATTGAGCATTTGAATGATATGTACACCACCAGAACTTGGAGGCGGCATAGAAATGACATCATAGCCGCGATAAGTTCCGCGCACCGGTTCGCGCTCTACCGCTGTGTAGCCCTTCATGTCTTCGGCGGAAATCAAGCCACCATGTTGCTTCATCTCTGCCACAATTTTTTTAGCGATTTCACCTTCGTAAAACGCGCGTGGTCCATGTTGCGCGATTAGGCGTAGCGAGTGCGCTAAATCTTTTTGCACTAAAAGTTCTCCCGCTCGTAGGGGCCGATCTCCTTTGAAGAAAATCGCGCGGCTCGATGGCCATTTGCCAAGTTGTCCTTTCGATGCGGTAAGTAATGATTCAAGGTGAGGGCTAACGACGAATCCTTTTTCTGCGATTTTGATAGAGGGTTCGATCAACTCTTTGAGTTTCATCGTGCCGTACTTGCGTAACGCTAAATCCAAACCTGCAACCGTGCCCGGCACCCCGACTGCGAGGTGAGTTGAGGTTGATCCTCCTGGAATGACTTTGCCATTGGCATCAAGGAACATATCTCGTTTTGCTAAGGCTGGAGCTAATTCTCGGAAGTCTAGAGCGATATCTTTTCCACTTTTCGCATCATGAATGAGCATGAAGCCACCACCACCGATGTTGCCTGCATTGGGTAGTACCACGGCTAAAGCGAAGCCGACTGCAACCGCAGCATCAATAGCATTTCCGCCACGCTTCAACACATCAAGGCCAATTTGGCTCGCTAACTCATGTTCGCTCGATACGATGCCATGTTTTGCGTGAATCGGCGTGACAATGTCGTAGCTAGTGTCGTATTGAATTTGTGCACCGGTACTTTGAGCGAAACTGACGTGGCTGACCAAACCAAGTTGTAAGGCGCTTAGTGCAATGAGGCTGATTTTTTTGAGTGAAAACACGTTGCTATCCTTTATGTGACAAGTCTTAGACCTGCATCTATTGTTAATGCGCTGACTCAATGATAAAGGATAGTGTACGACGAAGCGGCGTGATCCGTGAAAAATGTGAGAGGAGTTGATGGCTGTCGGATTCAGACGACAGCGTATTGAGTATTGGGTGTGGAGGGTAGATGGAGATCTAAGCTCGTAAAAAAACCGCAAGGCCTGAAGCTCTTGCGGTTTTTGTCATACTTAATTAAGTTCGAGGAACTTAAATTATTTTGCTTCAGCGTCAGCAGAAGTTGCGCCAGCTGGTTTAACAGCGATAGCAACAGTTGCATCATCACCATGTACAACAGCAGAAACGCCTTTTGGCAATTTCAAAGCAGATACGTGGATAGATTGACCAGCTTCCAGTTTGGACAAGTCAACTTCGATGAATTCTGGCAGATCTGCTGGCAAGCATTCTACGTCCAATTCAACAGCAACGTGGCTGATAACAGCGGATGCCAATTTAACTGCTGGGGAAACATCAGCGTTTACGAAGTGCAAAGGCACTTTAACGTGGATTTTCTTGCTTGGATCAACGCGTTGGAAGTCAGCGTGCAATACCAATTGTTTGTACGCGTGCATTTGGAAGTCGCGCAACAAAACTTTTTCAACTTTACCATCAACGTCCATGTCGAGAATGGAAGAGTGGAAAACTTCTTTTTTCAATGCATGGAACAATGCATTGTGATCCAATGCGATGTTCACAGCTGGTTGGTTACCACCGTAGATGATACCTGGTGTTTGACCAGCATGACGCAGGCGGCGGCTCGCTCCGGTGCCCTGTACATTACGTGCAAATGCAACTACTTTCATTTTAATACTCCAAAATAAGCAATTTGAATCGCGTTTTGAGATGCGTTCATTTTGCGTTGACTCTCCCGCGACCAGGAGAGTGAAAAAAGCGCAAATGCATTTGCATCTGCGCCAGAAAACTTAACTTTATTTCGAACTCTGATTTTGTACTTTTTATTTTTATTCAGAGAACAAAGAAATAACTGATTCGCCTTTTGTAATACGGCGGAAAGTCTCTGCCAACAAACTATCGCAAGACAATTGACGAATCTTGCTGCAAGCTTGCGCTGCAGGAGACAAAGGAATCGTATCTGTCACGACCAATTCATCGAGTGGCGAGCTATTGATACGATCAATCGCTGGGCCAGACAACACTGGATGCGTACAATATGCCAATACCTTCTTCGCGCCACGTTCTTTCAATACTTCAGCAGCTTTCGTCAAAGTGCCTGCTGTATCGACCATGTCATCCATGATGACGCAGTTACGGCCTTCAACTTCACCGATAATGTTCATGACTTCCGATACATTCGCTTTTGGACGGCGTTTATCAATAATCGCCAAATCACAGCCCAAACGCTTTGCCAAAGCACGTGCACGAACTACACCACCAACGTCAGGAGACACAACTAATAGATCATCGTAGTTCTTACTGACCAAGTCGCCCAACAAAATTGGTGACGCATAAATATTATCAACAGGGATATCAAAGAAGCCCTGAATTTGATCTGCATGCAGATCCATAATCAAAACACGGCCAACACCTGCTTCTTCCAGCATATTCGCGACCACTTTGGCAGAAATCGCCACACGAGCAGAACGCGGACGGCGGTCTTGACGAGCATAACCAAAGTAAGGAATTGCAGCGGTGATACGACCAGCTGATGCGCGCTTTAAAGCGTCGACCATCAGCATAATTTCCATTAAGTTGTCGTTCGTTGGCGCACAAGTCGATTGCAAAACGAAAACATCTTTGCCACGCACGTTTTCATTGATTTCGACCATTACTTCGCCGTC
>CANHZI010000044.1 GCA_947464955.1 Oxalobacteraceae bacterium | reverse complement strand
CGGTCAGTTCACATCAAAATAAGACTTTCGCAGAATTACAATGGCGAAGCAAACAATAGGACGCCATCATCGATTCTGCGTAAATCCTCAATTAATAGCGATAGTGTTCTGGTTTGTATGGACCTTCTTTTTTCACGCCGATGTAATTAGCTTGTTCCGCTGTCAACTCAGTTAATTGAGCATTGAGTTTTTTTAATTGCAGACGCGCTACTTTTTCGTCGAGATGTTTAGGCAATGTGTACACACCGACTGGATACTTGTCAGTGTTGCAGAACAATTCGATTTGCGCGATGGTTTGATTCGCGAATGAAGAGCTCATCACATACGAAGGGTGACCAGTACCGCAGCCCAAGTTGACCAAACGACCTTCGGCTAACAAAATAATACGACGGCCAGATGGGAAGATCACATGATCTACTTGTGGTTTGATATTGTCCCACTTGTATTGCTTGAGTGAGGCAACGTCGATCTCATTATCGAAGTGACCGATGTTACAAACGATCGCTTGATCCTTCATCTTCAACATATGTTCGTGCGTGATGACATGGTAATTGCCTGTTGTCGTCACGAAGATATCGCCATGTTCACAAGCATAATCCATGGTCACTACGCGATAGCCTTCCATTGCCGCTTGCAATGCACAGATAGGATCGATTTCAGTCACCCATACTTGCGCAGACAAAGCACGCATCGCTTGCGCCGACCCCTTACCTACATCACCGTAACCGGCGATCACAGCCACTTTACCAGCGATCATGACGTCAGTCGCACGCTTAACGCCATCGACCAAAGATTCGCGGCAACCATAGAGATTGTCGAATTTCGATTTCGTCACGGAGTCATTAACATTGATCGCTGGGAAGGCCAACTTACCGTCTTTATGCATTTGATACAAACGATGCACGCCAGTCGTTGTTTCTTCTGTTACGCCTTTAATCGCAGCCAAACGTTTGGAATACCAAGTTGCGTCAACCGCTAAGTGCTTTTTGATCGAATTGAACAGGCATATTTCTTCTTCGGAACCTGGGTTGTTCAAGACAGAAATATCGGTTTCTGCACGTGTGCCCAAATGCAGCAACAAGGTCGCATCACCGCCGTCATCCAAAATCATGTTGGAGTAGCCGCCGTCTTTCCAATCGAAAATACGGTGTGTGAATTCCCAGTATTCATCGAGGTTTTCGCCTTTGAATGCGAACACTGGTGTACCGCCTGCTGCGATTGCTGCAGCAGCATGGTCTTGAGTTGAATAGATATTGCATGAAGCCCAGCGTACTTGCGCGCCCAATGCATTGAGCGTTTCAATTAGCACAGCAGTTTGGATTGTCATGTGCAAAGAACCGGTAATGCGTGCACCCTTCAAAGGTTGGCTTGCCGCGAATTCTTCACGAATCGCCATTAAGCCTGGCATTTCAGTTTCAGCGATTTGAATTTCTTTGCGGCCCCAATCGGCCAGGCTCAAGTCAGCAACGACGAAGTCTTGTGCTAAGTTTGGTGTAGTTTGTGTAGTCATGATGGTGGCGTTCTCACGCCCTCCTTTCTAAGATTAATCAAGAAAAAAGTAACGTGAGCGCAGTTGCGTAGAGTGTGACGATTACTAGATCAATAATCAGCCACCTCGCGGAATCCAAGCCTGGCAGTCAACCAATTGTTGCTTCAATTCGGGCGAATTGAAATTGGTAATTACTGTCGCAGCGCTCCTTGGAGAGATCGAAGTATAGCGCAAAAAGAACCGTTCGAGAAACGGCCTTATCAGCTTGAACTAATATTTTGTTGCCAATTTAAAATCAAAAACAGCAAAAAAGATATCGCGAAAACATCACTTAGTGGCCGGCGAAGTCACAAACAGTAAACACTTTTAATCCACTTTGTTCGATGAGTTGAGACCCGCCCAATTCTGGCAAATCAACAATCACCGCAGCTTCAATGACTTCCGCCCCAAGACGTTCTAGCAACTTTTTACCCGCCAACATAGTACCTCCTGTCGCTATCAAATCATCGACTAATAAGACGCGATCGCCAGGCTTACAAGCATCAGTATGCAACTCGACTGTGGCGCTACCGTATTCCAAATCGTATTCTTCTGAAATCGTGTGGAAGGGCAACTTGCCTTTTTTACGAATCGGGACAAAACCGAGGTCCAATTCATATGCAATGACCGAACCGAGAATAAACCCACGCGCATCAAGTCCAGCGACGTAATTGAGGTTCGCATTCGCATAGCGTTCTAAAAAAATATCGATCAAGACGCGGAACACCTTTGGATCTTGCAATAAGGGTGTGATATCACGAAATTGTATCCCTGCTTGCGGCCAGTCCGGCACCGTGCGTATGTGTTGCTTAATGTATTCTTTAGAGTCGATCATATGCTTCCTATTGTGACTAAGTATTCTGGCGCTTCAGTATTTTTCTTAAAACGCCCTACTATTTCATTAATTTTTGCTCGGCGCGGGTAACACCATCAGCAGTCCCGCGCAACACGATGACATCAGCGCCTTCCAATTGCAGATCGGGGCTTGGATCCAAGCGCTGTTTGCCGCGTCGCACCGCAGTAATATCGACACCAGTTTCTGCCAAACCGAGTTCAGAAATCGCTTTGCCAATATGCTTACTCCGCTCCTTCAACACCACACTATGTAAGCGTAACTGCATATTCTCAGCATCATCCGCCGCATCGCTCGCGCCATGAAAAAATCCGCGCAAAGATTCATAACGTGCATCACGCGCCATCTGCACCGTATGCACCACACGCCGTAATGGCACACCCAGCAAAACCAAGGCATGCGAGGCTAACATCAAACTGCCTTCCATCAAATCGGGAACAACTTCAGTCGCACCGGCCGCTCGCAATTTTTCCAAGTCAGTATCGTCATGACTTCTGACGACCACAGGCAAGCTCGGATTGAGCTCGTGCACCAAATGCAGAATCTTCAATGCCGAAGCTGTATTGGTATAAGTGATCACTAAAGCCGCTGCACGATTAATACCGGCCGCCATCAAGCTTTCACGGCGCCCCGCATCGCCATAAGAAACATTGGCGCCAGCAATCTGCGCTTCGCTAATGCGATCTGGGTCAAGATCAAGCGCGTGATAATCAATTTTTTCGTCACTGAGCAAGCGTGCCAAACTCTGACCACTACGGCCAAAGCCAGCAATGATCACGTGCTTTTTGGTCTTCATGGTACGCGCGGCGATTTGAGTCAGCGCCAAGGATTGCATCATCCATTCATTCGCGGAAAGCTTTTTCACGATCCAATCTGATTTGGCGAGGATGAAAGGCGAAATCAACATCGACACCACCATCGATGCCAAGATTAATTGCAACAGCAGAGGATCGATTAAATTCAAGCCACCGGCCTGATTAAGCAAGACGAAGCCGAATTCACCAGCTTGCGCCAATCCAAGACCAGTGCGCAAGGCGACGCTCGTTGGCGCGTTGAATAGTCGTGCTAACGCAAAGATCAAACCAAATTTCATCAATACTGGAACAGCGAGCAACAGCAAGATTATCCAACCATATTCCAGCACCAAACTCAAATTGAGCAGCATACCGACAGTCACAAAAAACAGTCCTAACAATACGTCACGGAAGGACTTGATGTCTTCTTCCACTTGATGTTTATATTCGGTTTCTGAGATCAGCATGCCGGCCACAAAAGCACCCAAGGCCAATGACAAGCCTGCCTTCTCGGTTAGCCAAGCGGCACCTAAGGTGAACAACAAAAGGTTCAACATAAATAGTTCTTGCGAGCGACGCTTGACGACTATCGTGAACCAGCTTCGCACAACCCGTTTGCCCACGAAGAACAGCAGAAACAAAACCACTGAGGCTTTCGCACTAGCCATGGTCAAGGTCAAACTGAGGTTTTCCGAGTCCGTCGCCAAAGCTGGGACCAAAATCAATAGCGGCACCACGGCCAAATCTTGAAACAACAAGACACTAATAATTTGACGACCATGTGGACTTTCAAGCTCCAACTTTTCCGTCAGCATTTTCGAGACGATCGCCGTCGACGACATCGACAAAGCACCACCTAATGCGAATGCTGCTTTCCAACTCATTTCAAAATACTGCGGCAACCACATCGCTGCGATGATCGCACCGATCATGGCCAGAACGATGGTCATCACGACCTGTGCTAGGCCCAATCCAAATACAGCGCGCCTCATCGAGATCAATTTCGTCAATGAAAATTCGAGGCCGATGGAGAACATCAAGAACACCACCCCAAACTCTGCCAATTGATGTGTTGCCGCACTCTCTTGGGCCCAGCCTAAGGCATGAGGTCCAATCAAAATACCGACGCATAGATAACCAAGCATAGGTGGCAAATTCAACATACGAAAAGCCACCACGCCGAGCACGGCAGAGCTAAGTAGGAGGAGTGTGGTATCGAGAGCGGTCATGCGCTCTATTATTACCGATAAAGACAGTAGCAGTGACTTCAATGCTACAAATTTTGGGGGATTGTTGGATTTCTTAGTTGCTGCGACGAACCAGTCAAGTAACTGGCTCGTCGTTCAAAACATACTAGTTCAAATTACATTGAAGCTGGTGCATTCGCTGGTACCAAGAAAATCTCACGGTATGCAGCATACATCGCGCCAATCAATGTAGGCCACAGAATCAACCAACCTAAGAAGAGCGGAATCGACGCAAAAATACCTAAGATCATCGCGAGAATCACATATAGGAAAAATGCTCCCCAGTTTTTCAAGCTGGCCTTCAAACTCAGTTTCAAGGCTTCAAATGGTTCTACGTTATGGAAGATAACTAAAGCAGGAGCAAATGAAATCGCCATTGCTACAGGAATGAAGGCAATCATGGCCACAATAAACAGCAAAAAGAGCGTACCAAAGCCTAAACCAAAAATCGCTGCACCAACGTTCCCACCGCTTAAAGCACTAGTTACAACGGCGCCTCCAATGGTAATCGCAACAACGATACCGATTACGACAGCAATTAGAATCACGCCGATAAACCAAAACAAGCCCAATAAAGCGAGGGCGCCGAATTTTTCTTTAAAGCCAGCAAACATCATATCAACACCAATTGGCTTACCTTCAAATTGCGCTTGGCAAGCCAACATGAAGCCAGCAGTGAATACCGGCATCAAAATGTAAGAAGCAATCGTTCCCAGTGGGATAATGCCAAAAACGATAGCGATGACAAAATGAATCAATGCCATGCCAATCCAAACGCCAGGGGCAGCTTTAAACGTGGCAAAACCCGCACTTAACCAGTTGGTGGCGTTGCCTGCACCAAGCTGATTTCCTTGAGGATTGAACTGCGTGCCATTATTTCCTGCGATCATATCTGAGGGCGGAGCGGAATAAGATTGATTTGGGTCAACGGAATATGGATTCATAAAGGATACTTTCACAAAAATAATTAAAGACCGCACAGACACAATGGCGTCGGCAGGCTGAGTATCAGCGATGATTTTCAAATTGACAAGGAAAAGTAAAATTCCTTCCGACAAACGGCAAAAAAGTGTCGCAAATTTCTCAACGCTTGATCCCAAGACGAATAATCTTCACCTCGCAAGCCCCCTTCCTTTACACAAGAATTTTCTGGCAGGGTTCTTGCTTTGTCGTATTTAGTTTATACTTTGCGCATGAGAACACTAAACCTTCACTCCCCTTCACCGGTCGTACTGGACCAAACGAATGCTGCTCATGCGATGCAGTTGGCTACTGACACTTTGCAGATCGAAGCCGACGCTATTTTGAACCTCAAGCAAAGACTAAGTGGTGCAGATGCCCAAGCATTTACCTCCGCCATGGCTTTCGTCTTAGGCTGCAGCGGGAGAGTCGTGGTTTCGGGTATCGGCAAATCGGGACATATCGCGAGAAAGATGGCGGCAACTTTTGCTTCCACAGGTACCCCTTCATTTTTTGTTCATCCTGCCGAAGCGGCGCACGGCGACCTCGGGATGGTAACGCCCGAAGATGTCCTGATCGCCATTTCTTATTCTGGTGAAGCGGGTGAATTGATCGCCATTTTGCCGATTGTGAAACGCCTTGGCGTAAAGTTAATTGCCATGACGGGCAATCCACAGTCAACCTTGGCGAAACTGGCCGACATCCACTTGAGCGTACATGTTGAAAAAGAGGCTTGCCCTCTGAATCTAGCACCTACAGCCAGTACAACGGTCACGCTTGCGCTTGGCGACGCACTTGCTGTCGCCGTCCTCGACGCCCGCGGCTTTAAGGAAGAAGATTTTGCTCGCTCCCATCCTGGAGGAGCCTTGGGTCGTCGCCTGCTCACGCACGTCAAAGACATCATGCGTAGTGGGAAAGCAATTCCACAAGTCTCCCCAGAAACCAAGCTAACTTCGGCCCTACTCGAAATCACCCAGAAAGGGATTGCGATGACCGCAGTGGTCGATGCTGAGCAACGCATACTCGGGGTTTTCACCGATGGTGACCTGCGTCGTTTGATGGAAAAACAATTCAATTTCAGCGAGCTATCGATCGGCGAGGTAATGGGCAAGCAACCACGTACTGTAGGGCCTGAACAGTTGGCGGTAGAAGCAGTCGAGATTATGGAAACTCATCGCATCAACCAACTGCTGGTCGCCGATAGCGAAGGCAAACTTGTAGGAGCCTTGCATATTCATGACCTAACTCGTGCCAAGGTGATTTGATGGCGACAACGATCGAACAAGCGAGAGCGAAGGCAGCACGCGTGCGGCTTATGATTTTCGACGTTGATGGCATTTTGACCGACGGCAGTCTGCACTTCAATGCAGACGGTGAAGTGATGAAGACCTTCAACGTATTAGATGGGCAAGGCATTAAGTTACTGCAGAATGCAGGTATTGCCACAGCGATCATCAGCGCACGTAAATCGGCCATTGTAAGCAAACGTGGCAGCGATCTTGGGATCCCGCATATATTACAAGGCATTCACGACAAGAAATCCGCTTTCATCCAACTAAGCAAAGACTTGCATATCGCACATGAAGAATGTGGCTTCATTGGCGATGATGTCATTGATCTGCCTATCCTGTTACGCGCTGGGTTCTCCGCCAGTGTTCCCAATGGCCATATCGAAGTTCGGTCTCGAGTTGACTACGTGACCCAAGCCTCTGGCGGCCGTGGCGCTGCACGTGAAGTTTGCGATTTTATTTTGCATGCGCAGAATAAGTACGCGCTCGCGTTAGCTCCTTTTCTGGAAGTAAGCAACGATGACCGCTGATCGTATCCGCGTTTGGCTAATGGTAGGTCTGCTCGGCCTCGTCATGTTGGGGGGATTTTGGGTTTACGAAGTCATGCGCCGCAATAGCGAAGAACAATCGAGAGGTAATCGCGTGCGAACTGAACCTGACTATTATGTTGAGCACTTTAATTTTGTTCGTTTATCCCAAAGTGGAAATACGAATTATCGTGTCACAGGCGAAAAACTGACGCACTTTCCACAAGAAGATGCATTTGAAATTGCACAACCACGCATCATCGGTGTCGACCAAGAAAAGACACCTATGAATATTCGTGCCGATCGTGCCGTGGTCAAACAGAAAATCCAAGAGACTGCAGGTGGCCCTATCGAAGATCAAATTCATCTTTACGATAACGTGAAAGTTGAACGATCACCAAGCAAAGTAGGAGTTCCAGTCAAATTAGAAACGACCAGTCTTGTGCTTTACCCCGACAGCGAGCGTATGAAAACAGAAGCGGCAATTACCATGACAACACCGAACGCTTACATTACGGCTACTGGTATGGAGGCGAATAATGCCAATCAAACGGTGAAATTTCTGCACCAATTGCGCGTCACGATTAGTAACAAAAAGAATTGAGTCGATCTCTGAGAAATGAGCAAATCGACCATTCCAATCAAGGATACAGCCATGCCCAAGAATTTAATTTCTATCGTCTCTATCGTTTTCTGCAGTGTGGGATTCACTCATGAGGCGTTTGCGGAGAAAGCCGATAAGTATAAAGAAACCAAGGTTTCTGGAATTGCCGGCGGATTTGATGCAAGCAAAAACATCATCACCTTCGATAAAATCGAGCTCACACGCGGCACACTCTATATTCGAGGCGAAAAGGGTACCGATACCACTATCGCGGCAAGTAAAGAGTTCCCAGAAGGTGGCGGCAGCACAGTGCTGACTGGCACAGCGACGAATCCAGTCTTTTTTCGTCAGAAACGAGATGGTGGTGCCGATTTGTGGATTGAAGGCGTTGCGCAACGTATCGAATACAACAAAGCAACTGAAGTCGTCTCATTTCATGGCAACGCAGTTATTCGATTTTTAGACCAGCAAAAAGAGACCCGCAAACTTGAGGGTGAATTTTTCTCTTATGACAGCCCAAATGACTTTTTCAACATGGCCAATTCCACGAGCGGCAAGAGCGCACAGAATGGTGGTCGCGTGACCATGACGGTGGAAGGCGCAAAAGCAAAAAACGAAACAAAACCGAATAAGCCGTAAGAGTTGAGACCTTTGAGAAAATCCGCATCATGACAAGCACATTAGAAATTCAAGGCCTGCAAAAACGCTACGGCATGCGACAAGTCGTACGCGACGTCTCACTTCAAGTGAAGAGTGGTGAAGTGGTTGGTTTACTTGGCCCCAATGGTGCTGGCAAGACGACTTCGTTCTACATGATCGTTGGCCTGGTACCTTCTGATGCTGGGAAAATTGACATCAACGGTACTGACATTTCCCACTTACCAATTCATCAACGTGCGCGTTTAGGATTATCGTATCTTCCACAAGAAGCATCGGTGTTTAGAAAGCTCTCAGTAGAAGACAATGTGCGTGCGGTTTTGGAATTACAAGTGGATGAGCAAGGAAAGGCGCTAAACAAAGCGGACATCGACCAACGCCTCAACACCTTGCTTAGCGAACTGCAAATTGATGGCTTACGTGAGAGTCCAGCCCGCGCACTTTCTGGTGGTGAACGTCGCCGTGTTGAGATCGCGCGTGCACTTGCCACCAACCCTCGTTTCGTCTTGCTCGATGAACCTTTTGCTGGTGTTGACCCTATCGCGGTAATCGAGATTCAACGTATTGTGCGCTTCCTCAAAGAACGCGATATTGGCGTCTTAATCACGGACCATAATGTGCGTGAAACCTTAGGCATATGTGATCATGCGTATATCATCAATCAAGGTTCCGTACTCGCGAGTGGGCGTCCTGACGAAATCATCACGAATGAAACAGTCAGACGTGTATATTTAGGTGAACATTTCCGTATGTAAGCGTTTCTAAATTGGACCAGTCTCACCATGAAGCAAAGCTTACAACTCCGCACTTCGCAACATCTCGCATTGACCCCGCAATTGCAGCAGTCGATACGGCTACTGCAATTGTCGACGCTCGAGTTGCACCAAGAGCTAGAGACCCTATTAATTGAAAACCCCTTGCTTGAGCGTGTCGATGATGCGCTCGATAGCGCTGTGCGATTATTAGCTGACGGCACCATCAATAGCACAATTCAACAGAGTGAAACCGAATTCGCAGTTCCAGAGAAGACTAGCCAAGAATCCGAAGAGGCGACGAGCAAGACCGAAATTTCGGAGTCAAGTTCTGAAGGCGAAAACACGCCTAGCACTGATGATGACTGGAGCTTTGAAGATACACCGAGCAGCGGCAGTAAATCGAATGACGAAGAGGATGGACGTCCTCAGTTAGAAGCAGCGCAAATGTCCTTGCGTGATTATTTGCTCGAGCAAATGCGCGTCACCGTGCGTGAAGGAAGAGATCGCGCCTTAATTGAACTGATCATCGACGCCATCGATGACAATGGCTATTTGTGTGAACCACTCGAAGAAATTCATGGTGGCTTACCAATTGACCTCTGCGTTGAAATGGAAGAACTGCAATTCGCCTTAAACATGGTGCAGAGTTTCGAGCCTGAAGGCGTTGGCGCGAGAACAACTGCGGAATGTTTAGCCATACAGATTAAACGCTTACCCAAAGTCGCTTTTGTCACGCGACGATTAGCACTACAAATTGTCGAAACCTATTTGCCTCTTTTCGCCCAGCGCGACTTCACAAAATTACGCAAATTGCTGCAATGCGACGACGAAGATTTACGTGAAGCACAAGCGGTCATTCGTCAATGCAACCCTAAGCCTGGTCTCGCTTTTTCTGAAGGAAAATCAGACTATGTAGTACCCGATGTTGTGGTAAAAAAAATTGGCGACGAATGGCAAGTGATGCTCAATCGCGACGTGATGCCGCGTCTACGAGTAAACCAACTTTATGCGAACTTAATGAAGCAGCAACGTGGCGACGGGAGCTTGAGCCCACAGCTGCAGGAAGCACGCTGGCTGATCAAGAACATGCGTCAACGTTTCGATACGATTTTGCGCGTTGCACAAGCCATAGTCGAAAGACAATACAATTTTTTCACGCATGGTGCTGTTGCAATGAGACCCCTTGTTTTACGCGAAATAGCTGATACACTGGGATTACACGAGAGCACTATTTCTCGCGTAACGACTCAAAAATACATGCTCACGCCGCATGGCATGTTTGAGTTGAAGTATTTCTTCGGTAGTCATGTCGCCACCGAAGCAGGAGGAGAAGCTTCCTCCACGGCGATACGGGCTCTGATCAAACAATTAATAGGAGAAGAAGACCAGAAGAAACCTCTCTCGGATAGCAAGATCGCCGACATATTGGGAGAACAAGGCATGGTCATCGCTCGGCGTACTGTCGCTAAGTATCGCGAGGCTCTGAAAATTCCCCCCGTCAGTCTGCGAAAATCTTTATAAACCAGTTCTTGATTTATTGCTTTCTAACGTTATATATGATTTAGCTCAAAACCAAGTTTTACCAATGAGCGATTGTTGTAACGGGTTTTACTAGTTAGCAAATAAAAGCAATATCACCATAGGAGCGCAGTATGAATCTCACCATCAGTGGACACCACGTCGAAGTAACTCCTGCAATTCGTGAATATGTACAAGGCAAGTTAGAGCGGGTAAGACGACACTTCGATCAAGTCATTGATATCGCCGTCATCCTGACGGTTGATAAGCTCCGAGAAAAGGACAAACGTCACAAAGCCGATATTAATTTACATCTGAGCGGCAAAGATATTCATGTCGAAAGTCTGGCACATGATTTGTATGCAGCGATTGACGCACTGATCGATAAACTCGATCGTCAAGTCATTAAACATAAGGACAAAATTCAAGACCATCAACACGATGCGATTAAACATATGCCAGATCCGGCATCTGTATAAAATGAAGTAAAAAAGCATTCGGATAATGCTAGGCCCCCTTCGATAAGGGGGCATTTTTTTGCGCTCGACGTTTTATTTCTATTTTCTGATTCCTACGACAGTCTTATTTGTTTATCAAATATCGACCAAAGCCAACAGGTTACAATAGCGGTCATCACCATTTATTAAAAACCACCATGGATAACTTTGTTCTCACCGATATCAAAAATGGTATTGGCTTCATTACACTTGACCGCCCAAAAGCACTCAATTCGCTTTCATTGCAAATGGTTCGTAGCCTGACGGCGACCTTGCGTGCCTGGCACAACAATCCTAGCGTACGCGCTGTGTTCATTCATAGCAGTAGTGAAAAGGCATTTTGCGCTGGCGGCGATATTCGCTTTTTCTACGATGTCGGTACGCAAACACCGATGCAAGATAGTGCACTGCTCGAAGATTTTTTCACTGAAGAATATGCGCTCAATCATCTCATCCACTTTTATCCCAAGCCCTACATTGCTTTAATGAATGGTGTAGTCATGGGCGGTGGCATGGGCATCGCGCAATCGGGTGTTGCCAGTCGTTTGCGTATCGTCACGGAACGCACAAAGATGGCGATGCCCGAGGTTAACATTGGACTTTTCCCTGATGTGGGAGGCGGTTACTTCTTAAATCGCACACCGGGAGAAATTGGTAGCTATCTCGGTTTAACAGGAGAAGTGATCGGCGCGGCAGATGCGATCTACGCGAATCTCGCTGACGTGTTTATTCCGACATCCGAACTCGACAATTTGATGTCCTTACTGTCGACCACGTCCGAAGCAGATGTACGTGTGGCGATTCGTGATTTTGCCCAACAATTTACATCCCAAATCGACCCAGCAAGCTCAAAACTTGCCTCGCAACGCGCCGCAATTGACCAGCATTTCCAAGGTAATCAATTACACCGTATTTGCGACTCCTTAGCGCAAGACAATTCCACATTCGCTAACGATACCGTTGCGATTATGGCGAAACGTTCGCCCTTACTGATGGCTGTGACCTTGGAACAATTGCGAATGTGCGCACAGAAATCTGTGGCTGATTGCTTGCGTATAGAACGTACGATGGTGCGTCATTGCTTTAAACATGGTGAAGTACTCGAAGGTGTTCGCGCTTTGGTCGTCGACAAAGACAATCTGCCGAAATGGTCTCCTGCGTCAGTGGCAGAAGTGACAGAAGAAATGGTCAGTAGTTTCTTTGCGCCTGTATGGCCTGACTATGCGCACCCGTTAGCGCACCTACCTTAAATCCGAGATTGTACAAGAATGGGGAGCGAGGCTCCCTCTTCTTGTCTTATCTGTCGACTTATTTGAGCAAGCCAAAAACCTTACCAATAATTTTGCTACCGCTTCCAATTGGATCTTTGCGTATCGCTTTTTCTTCTTCACCTATCATGAAGTACAAAGCATCGACAGCGCGCCCAGTTACGTAGCCTTCCACGGTCGCTTCTTGTTCAGGAATCGCACCTAATTTCTTGGCCTTGCCCATTACCGCATTGTACTTTGCTGACAAACCCGCTTTATCGGTTACCCCCTTCACCAAGGGTAGAAATTTGGTGTTCAATGGCGTCGATGTTTTTTCTCTAAAAAATTGGGTTACTGAGGTTTCACCGCCATTCAGGATATTCTTAGCATCCGTCACCGTCATCGACTTTACTGCATTAAGGAGCAAAGGTTTCGCCATTGGCACTGCCGATTCCGCAGCGCGATTCATCGACAACACGAGCTCATCAAGTTGTTTGCTTTGCCCACTTAACTTCAACAAAGGTTTAGCTTTTTCCAAGATCGACGGCAATTGAATTTTGACTTTTTCGTTTGCCAAGAAGCCATCTTGAATACCGAGTTTTCCTAAAGCCGCATTCGCACCTTGTTCGAGTGCTGCTTTCAAACCGGCATTCGCATCTTGATTACTCAACTGAGATAAATCAACAGCTTGCGCAGCACTTAGATTTAAGCTTAGCGCGAATATCGCCGCCACTTGCCAACATAATTTTTGCATAGATACTTTCATCGTTTATTTTGAATGTGGGTCAGAGCCACGCTTACACTTCTTCGATCTGGAATAGCCGACGATGCTCACGCATCGCATACCTATCAGTCATACCCGCAATATAATCAGCGATACGACGCGCTTGCCTTACTTCTTTGCTCTCATCATCACCACCATGCTGCGCACTCACTTGATAATCTGGCGGTAGCAGTCCCGGCTCTTCCATCATCAAATTAAATAAATCGCGAACCGTATTTTTCGCCTTATTGCTCATACGGTTTACTTGATAGTGACGATACAAATGCTGAAATAAAAATTGCTTCAACAACTTTGCTTCCTTGTACATTGCATCAGAAAAGGAAATCATTGCAGGCATATTGCGGACGTCCTCAATTGAGGTCGGCGCGAGGTCCAAAATGCGCGCCTCTGAAGTATGAATTAAGTCTGAGATCAATGCATTGATCATACGCCTTATGGTCTCCGATATCGCACGGCGACCACCAATGCCTGGGTAGACGGCCTCGACCTCATGTCTAAAGCGCGCGAAAAAATCGACCTCCATCATTTGGGCTTCCGTCAGCAAACCCGAGCGCAAGCCATCATCGATATCGTGATTATTGTAGGCGATTTCATCAGCAAGATTGGTTAATTGTGCTTCCAAGCTTGGTTGTCGCTTCAAAAGAAATCGCTCACCCAATTCACCTAAATTTTTGGCATTATTGAGTGAACAGTGTTTGAGTATGCCTTCACGCGATTCAAAGCTTAAATTCAATCCTTCAAAGGCGGCATAGCGTTCTTCCAAGGTGTCAACCACGCGTAAGCTTTGTAGATTGTGCTCGAAGCCTCCATAGTCTTTCATGCAGGCGTTAAGCGCATCTTGGCCAGCATGGCCGAACGGCGTGTGACCAAGGTCATGTGCTAAGGAGATTGCTTCAACTAAGTCTTCATTCAAGCGCAGATTACGAGCGATGGAGCGTGCGATCTGTGCCACTTCGATACTATGAGTGAGTCGCGTACGAAATAAATCGCCCTCGTGATTGACGAAGACTTGTGTTTTATATTCGAGTCGTCGAAACGCGGTACTGTGAATGATACGATCGCGGTCACGTTGAAACTCAGATCGAGAAGCGGGAGCAGGTTCGTGAAAACGCCGCCCCTTAGACTGTGCAGACTGTGCAGCATAAGGAGCGAGATGCGAATCAGCGAACATGAATTTCTTTCTAGACTTGAATACAAGCTCGCAGAGTTGCGAGTAGACTTTCTTTCGGCACCGAAGTAATCACACTAGTTCCGAGAGGTTTTAACAGAATGAACTTTATCTGCCCGCCTTCATTCTTCTTGTCGACTTCCATCAGGTCTAGCCAAGTAGCCTCACCCAAGTCAGGTGCGACTATGGGCAGCCCCGCTGCTTCGACCAATCGAGTGATTCTAGTCTTGGTGACGAAGTCAATATAGCCTAAGCGATGTGACAAATCTGCTGCCATCACCATCCCACATCCGACCGCTTCCCCGTGCAACCAAGTGCCGTAACCAAGGCCTGATTCAATCGCGTGTCCAAATGTATGCCCGAAATTCAGGATGGCACGCAGACCACCTTCGCGCTCATCTTGCTTAACCACATTGGCTTTGATTTCACATGAGCGCAAAACCGCGTAACTCAGCGCCTCGGAATCTCGATGTCGTAACTTTTCAATATTGGCTTCTATCCAATCGAAAAATTTGGCATCGATGATGGCGCCATGTTTGATCACCTCTGCCAAACCTGCAGACAGTTCTTGATCGCTCAAGGTCGAGAGTGTCGAGATGTCAGCAATGACAGCTTGTGGTTGATAAAACGCGCCGATCATGTTCTTACCGAGCGGGTGGTTAATGCCAGTCTTACCACCAACTGAAGAATCAACTTGGGCTAACAAGGTTGTGGGAATCTGCACGAAAGGAATACCGCGCATGTATGCAGAAGCAGCGAAGCCCGTCATATCACCAATCACACCGCCGCCTAAGGCAATCAAGGCTGTTTTACGGTCGCATTTTTGTTGTAGCAGCTCATCAAAAATCTGCATCAAGCTTTGCCAATTTTTTTTATCTTCGCCATCCGGCAAAACGATTGCTTCAACTTGCTTGCCAAGGCTAAGCAATTGCGCACGCAGGTTTTCCAGATACAACGGCGCTACCACATCATTGGTGACGATGACCACCCGCTTTGCTTTTATTCTTTGTTCGAGTAACTTGGCGTTGCTAAGGAGTGACTCACCGATACTAATCGGATAGCTACGATCGCCTAAATCGACTTGAAGTGTTTTGTACAACCCTGTTTCGTGTTCCATAGTTTGATTTGATATCGGCGCGAGATTGGCGGCGATTGCTTCTGCTGTTTGAGCGACATTTTGAGGTTTAGGCAATTTATCGACTATGGTCTGTACCAAGGTTTGCAATTGAGGTTGCCCCGTTTCGATAATCATATGGGCAACTTCTCGATACAGCGGATCGCGCTGTTGTTCGAGTTCTTCTAATTTTTTACGTGGATCAGCGGTGCGCAATAATGGGCGTTTCTTATCGTGTCGCGTACGATGCAAAATGCTGCCAATACTTGCTTTGAGATAGACCACCGTTCCGTGTTGATGCAATAATTCACGGCTCTTGGGATTGAGCACCGCCCCACCACCTGTGGCAAGCACGATGTCTTGTTGCTGGCAAAGATCACGAATCACATCAGCCTCACGCTGACGAAAACTCGCTTCACCTTCAATATCGAAAATCACTGAGATAGCGACGCCGGTACGCGCCTCTATCTCATGATCTGAATCGACAAAACGTTTGTTGAGTTTTTTTGCGAGGGCTCTGCCAACTGTCGTTTTGCCAGAGCCCATCAGTCCTACTAAATAGATATTACTTGACACTAAATTATCAACTTCTACAAGATTATGATTAATTACAACCAACTCCATTCTTCGCGTTATCCTTGATCGAAAGTGCTGTCGTTGCAGAAGCGCCTTTACTATCGATAACGGTCAGAGTGATAACGTAAGTGCCACCGATCAATACTGTACCACTCAAATCCTTAACAACCACACAACGAGTTCCTTGTGAACCGAGGCCTGTTGTAAAGGTCGTGCCCGGCGCAGTTTGAGTAATTGTACCTGCAGGCACGCTGCTAAGGATCAAATCACTCGTAAATGCGCGGTATGGTCCCGTACCACCATAGACCGTGAGGTCAATACTATTCGTACTGTCCTCACCGACCGTCAAAGCGGATGGTGATATGCGCAGATTCGAGTTACTTGCCGTCGCGGTAATTGTCACTTTCTTCGATACGCCTTGAGAATCCAAGACCACGATATCGGTTGTACCAACATTGAGTAAGGTCACGGCAAAAGTACCGCCCGCAGCGACTGTCGTCGGCGTCACACTTGCGATGCTTGGATTATTGTTGGTCAGCGTGAAGCTTGGTGATCCACCTACAATTTTGAACGTCAAAGTATCACCAACGGAGCCGGTTGCAGTACCTGGCAAGACATCCAATAGTGCAACCACAACTGGCGAAACGGTCACCGCTCTAGTGATAGTAGCACCGAGCGAATCCTGAATCGTGATTTGTGTATCGCCTGGCGCAACACCGGTGATCGTAAAGGAGGAGCCCGCCACCGCTGAGGTGAGGATCGCCACATTACTACTTGTCACCGTGTATGGTGCAGTACCACCGGCAATCACGTAGGTCGCGGAGGCATCCTTCGCGATTGTGATTGAAGCAGGCGTTGTCGTGTACAACGGAATCACGGTGCCTGCATTCACGGTAGCATTGATCAATACTGCAGTACCTGCTGAGTCGGTCACGTTAATGCGTGAAGCGCCAGCTGCCACCCCATTTACTGTCAACGTATTTCCATTCACACTTGCTGTGACTACGCTTGGATTGCTGCTGGTCACTGCATAAGGCGCTTTACCACCTGAAATGACAAAGGTTGGTGATGCACTTGGTGCGACAACAATGTCAGATCCTGCCGTAGTGAACAATGGAATCGGCGTTAAGGAGCCGACATTAACAGTGATGGTCACACTACCGCTTGTCGTATCACGTACCACGATAGTTGCCTTACCTGAGCCAACAGCCGTAATTAACAGGTTATTGCCTGTAACACTAGCTTGGGCAACGGCTGTGTTACTACTACCCACTGAGTAAACACCAGTACCACCGCCAATCTTGAAGGTATTCGCGCCACCAACATCAAGAGCGATATCAGGTGCAGAGGTAGTGAACATCGCATCAGCTGTACCTACGATGACGTCAATTTTCACTTCCTTACCAGCAGAATCTTTAACGGACACAACCGCTTTACCGCCAGCCTTACCGGTGATAACGAATTCTTTGTTGGTATTTTGTCCAATAGTTACAACTTTATCGTCACTGCTAGACACGGAATACACCTCGCTACCACCACCAATTGTGTATGTCGTTGAGCTGGCATTAATCGCAACGATCACGCTGGTTGGCGCAGTTGTGAACAGGTCAATACCAGACCCTACCGTCACACTGACCGTTTTAGTTGCACCTTTTGCGTCAGTCACTAAGAGGTTTGCTTTACCCGCTGATACACCAACTACACGGAACTGGTTACCAGTCAAACTTGCCGTAAATATCTGAGGATTGCTGCTTGCGACAGCATATGGCGCAGTACCGCCGCCAACTTGATAGAACGGAGAAGTTACACCGATGCCGATTGTCAGATCGCTCGGCGAGGTCAAGAACAGATCAACAGGCGATCCAACGACGACATCAATTTTCTTCGATGCGCCAAGTGAATCGGTAACGAACACTGAAGTTCTACCAATTGCCAAACCTGTAATGGTAAATGTATTGCCTTGCAGAGCGATCGTCGCTACCGCAGCATTTGCTGTCGAAACGCTGTAGGTCAAACTACCGCCACCGATTTGGAATGCAGGAGTTGTCACGCCGACACCAACACTAACGTCCGTGCCTGCGTTTGTAAAGAGGTCTGAACCCGTGCTAACCGTCACGTCAATACTCTTACTTCCGCCAACACTATCGGTAATGACAACTGTCGCTTTGCCTGTCAATACACCAGTCAAGTAGAACTGTGAACCGACTTGCGTCACCGTCACCACTGAGGCATTACTTGTCGCGACTGAATAACCAGGTGTGCCACCGCTGATGGAATAAGTCGCCGAATTTACACCTACGCCGACTGTCATCGCCGCTGGCGCGGTCGTGAACAATTGCAAGCCATTGACCACATTAACATCGATCGACTTCGTCGCACCCAAGGTATCAGTAATGCTCACTCGAGCGGCACCTAAAGTTAAGCCTTTCAGGAAGAACTGATTACCGTTCTGAACAACTGCAACAACAGCACTGTTACCGGAAGCCACTGTATAAATCTTGCTACCGCCACCAATCAGATAGGTAGAGGAATCTAAACCTACCCCGATGTTCACTACTGTTGGAGCTGTTGTATATAGATCCGAACCAGATGTCACATTCACATTAATCAGTACGCGCTGACCGAAACTGTCAGTCACACTGATAATGGCCTTACCAGAGGCAACGCCTGTTACTGTAAATTTATTTAAGGAATAACTTACTGTCGCAATCTGTGTATTACTTGTGCTTACAACATAACTTGGATCTCCACCACCGATATCAAATGAAGTGGAAGTCGCACCAATTCCGAGATCAAGACTAGTTGGCGCTGTTGTGAACAATGCCACCGACGAGCCTACTGTTACTTCAACACGCTTGACTGCACCAACACTATCAAAAATCGAAATAGTCGCAGTACCTTTGGTCAAGCCGGCAATAGAGAAAGAGCTGCCATTCAGGCTTACTTGGGCAACTTGAGAATTACTTGTTGTCACATTATATGAAGGAGCACCGCCGCCAATTTTGAAGCTTGCTGAAGTTCCACCAGCCGGTAAGTTTATTGAAGCTGGTGCAGTGGTGAATAAATCAACAGCAGAGACAGTCACGTTCGTAGTTTTTTGTGTACCTTGACTATCTTGTACCACAATAACTGCTTTACCCGCGTTCACTGGCGTGACTTGGAACTGTACGCCATTCTGCACTACGGTAACAACATTCTTATTGTTGGAAGTCACAGTGTAGGCTGGCGCACCGCCAGAGATCGCAAAACTATCTGCACTTTGGCCAACAGACATCGTCAACTCAGATGGCAAAGTTGTACGCAATGGTGTCCCCACTCCGACGGTTACATCGATCCGCTTGCTAGTTCCGGCTGTGTCGGTTATTACAACAGCCGCTGTACCCGCGCTCACACCATTAATAAAGAATTGGTTTCCGATTTGTGAGACGGAAGCGATATTCAAGTTACTTGTCGACACACTGTAACTCAAACTGCCGCCGTCAATTGAGTAGGTGGATGATTTGCTGCCTACATCAACAGTCACTGAGTCGGGCGCAGTGGTAAACAAAACAGCCGTACGCACCGTTACAGTAATCAGCTTTGAATTTCCAGAACGGTCGGAAACATTCAAAGTTGCAATCCCTGGGAATCGACCTGTGACTGTAAATTGAGTTCCAATTTGAGTAACAGTTGCCACTTGCTGGTTGTTGGAAGTAACAACATATGCTGGGTTACCGCCAGAAATTGTGAATGCCCCTGTCGTTGCGCCAACACCTATCGCCAAATCTGAAGGTGCTGTTGTAAATAGAGGCTGGGTCGAGCCTACTGTCAAGCTAATGCGTTTATTCGCGCCTGCGGTGTCTGTAATAAGAATTGTCGCAATACCCGCAGATACACCAGTAACAAAGAAAGTTGAACCCACTTGAGACACAGTCGCAATCGCTTGATCGCTGGAGATAACGACATAACTTTGAGTGCCGCCACCGATTGTGAATGATTGAGAAGTCACACCAATACCGACGTTCATCGTATCTGGCGCGGTTGTGAACAATGGATTATTAGAGCCAACCGTTAAAGTCAACCGCTTTGAAGCACCACTGCTATCTGTCACCAAAATGTTCGTCTGGCCTGCTTTAACTCCAGTGATAAAGAACGTAGACCCAACTTGGGTGACTGTCGCAATCGACTGATCGCTTGAGAGAACAACATAACTTTGCGTCCCACCACCAATTGAGTAACTAACTGATGTGGCGCCGATCCCAATAGTTAAGGTATCAGGTGCAGTAGTAAATAGCGGGACTAATGGGGCTACTTGAACTTGGACAAGTTTAGTGGCGCCTGATCGGTCAGAGACAGAAATCACTGCAGACCCAGCTGCTTGCCCCGTAACAACAAAGGTCGTATCCGAAAATGCAACTGAAGCAACTTGTGGATTACTTGACACAACCGAATATCCTGGATTACCGCCTGAAATTGCAAATACCGCGGAATTAGCGCCAATTCCTACAGAAATTTGTGCTGGTGCAGTAGTGAATAGTGGTTGCAATGGTGCCACCGTGACACTAATTGTCTTACTTGCACCAGAAGTATCACTAATACGCACTGTTGCGCTGCCCGCATTTAGGCCTGTGACGACAAACGATGCTCCAGTCTGTTTAACCGAGGCGACCTGTGAATCACTTGAAGCAACCGTATAACTGAGAGTGCCCCCGCTGATATCAAAACTTTGTGTCGAAGATCCGATATTCACGGAAATCGTATCGGGCGCAGTTGTGAACAAAGGATTGTTAGACCCCACAGTTACTGAAATTGACTTGGTCGCACCAACTGAATCTGCTACAGAAACCGTTGCAGTACCGGCACTCACACCTGTGATATAAAATTGACTTCCAGATTGAGTGACAGTCGCAACTTGAATATTACTACTACTGGCTGAATAGCTTCCACTGCCACCAACCAAATTAAATGTCGAAGTTTTACCACCAGGATTAACGGTAATTTCGTTTGGTGCGGTAGAGTTGAAAGGCACACCTGTGCCGACCGTGGCGACGATCGTAACTTTCGCACCGGATGCGTCGGTTACCGTTAGCGTCGCTTCACCGCCGGCCTTACCAGTGATAACCAAGCTTCGGCCATCCACGCTGACCACAACATTGCTGGAGTTACTGGTGGCTGCATAACCTGGTACGCCACCTCCAATTGAATAGGTCTGGACTTCACCAGGAACGATCGTAATTTTGCTCGCAGCCGTAGTGAAAAGTGCGGCACCACTGGTATTCCCAGCAGAGCCACCGCCACCTCCACAAGCTGTCAATGCGACGAACATCGCAAATGTCAGAGCTGCGCGTATATACTTCATCATGTAACACCTATTTAAATTGGATTAATACAAAGGAGCAAGAACAAGTCTTCTTCCTTTACTACTGATTTGCAAAACTTCCTGTCAACTGAACTCTTGGCGTAATGAAAATCAAGAGTTCTGTCTTATTATTTGTCTTACCGGTGGTCTTAAATAAATTTCCAAAGAGTGGCAGATCGCCTAAGAATGGAACCTTAGTTGTATCGGTACGCTCTTCTTGCGTGTAAATACCACCCAGCACAACAGTCCCGCCATTATCGACCAAAACACTAGTACGAACCTGTTTAGTATTAATTACTGGTCCACCCCGTGTTTCTTCACCACGACTATCCTTATGAACGTCAACGGTCAAAATGATCGTTCCATCTGGAGTAATTTGTGGTGTGACGTCCAAACTTAATGTTGCCTTTTTGAAGAGAATCGCTGTACCACCGCTCAAAGTCGCAATTTGATAAGGAATATCTTGCCCTTGCTCGATATGCGCTGGAGTTTGGTCGGCTGTGACGACTCGTGGGCTTGAGATGATCTTCCCATCACCATCGGCTTCGAGTGCAGACAACTCCAAGTTTAAGAAACGGTTTGCCGCTGCTGAATAAATACTCGTTGCGATACTCGCGGCATCTAAACCGCCGATACCAGCCGCAGGCAAATTAACAAACTGTGTATTTGGAATAAAGCTGCGATCCGTTACCTTCGCCTGCCCTGTTTGCTCTCCCACACCTAGGTAATTACCTGTAACTGCAACGCGCTGATTCCCTTGCAACTGATAACCAGCATCACCACCAGACAAACGGCGCATGTCTGCAAAACCTAACTTAGCGCCCAAGCTACGACTAAACTTATTGTCTGCTTCTACAATGCGCGCTTCGATCACTACTTGCTTCGTTGCGATGTCGATTTTTTGAATCAGCTTCCTCACTTCTTCAATCTTAGAGGCAATGTCCGTCACAAATAGTTGATTTGTGCGCGTATCGATGGTGACGCTTCCTCTTTTTGAGAGCATGCGATTGTTGGAACTGTTTTCCATCCCAAACAATTTCTTCAACTCATCTGCTTTTTGATATTTCAATTGGAAGGACTCTGTCTTCAATGGCTCCAGCTCTGCAATCGCGGCTTTTTGTTCCAACTCCAGTTTTTCCTTCAACAGCAATTCATCTTTAGGCCCAATCATGATGACATTACCGTTTTTGCGCATATCTAAATTTTTGATTTGCATGACGATATCGAGGGCTTGATCCCAAGGCGTATCAATGAGTCGCAAAGTAATATTACCCATCACTGAATCACTCGCGATAATATTTACACCACCCTGTTCAGCCAAAATCTGCAGAGCTGCACGAACGTCGATATCTTGGAAGTTCATGCCGAAACGCTCGCCTTTGTAGCCCTGTGAGCCTTGCGTCAACTTATTCGGTTCCTCTTTAATAGGCTTTACTTCGATCACTAATTGTGTATCGCTTTGGTAAACACTGTGTTCCCACAGTCCCTTTGGCTCGATATACATACGTACATTTTCGCCTTGGCGCTCAGTAACAATTTTTTGAACGGGTGAGCCATAATCCGTTACATCAAGATTTCTTTTTAGTACTTCTGGCAATCCCACATTGAAGAAGTCGACAACAATTTTCTGGCCTTGCAAACGTGGATCAACTGCGATTTGATTGTTCGGCAAATCAATCACAACACGTCCTTCGCCCCCTGCGCCTCTGCGGAAATCAATGTCTTTAAGGTTCGCTCGAGCAACCGGCTTACTCGCTTTATCGTTCACTGGTAAGCCTAATGAGTTCACTGCGGTCGCTAAGCCGCCGGATCCGTCGATTGTGACGATAAGCGTATTGCCTTCAATTAAAGTCGCATAATTCAGAGAGCGATTCAGATTAAACACGATGCGAGAGCGCCCAGGAACCTCGATCAAGTTGGCGCTACGTACTTCACCAAGCCCAATTTCGATTGCGTTTTTGCCTGTTGCGTTGCTTGTGTTGGCGAAATCAAGTGAAATCCTTGCGGGATTGGCGATCGAAAATGAAATCGGCGCCTTCTCCAATGCTTTCTTGAAATTCACTTTGACAATGACATTTGCGCCCTGCTGATTCGCCGTGATGGAATCAATCGAATTATCTGCCCCTTGTGCGAACACAGGGCCACATAGACAGATAAAAAACAGCAAGAATAGACTCTTGATGCGCATGGCGCTCCTTTTGCTTTTAATTATGAAAATATTCATTTTTTCGCCTCTTGCAATTCCAAGCTCGCTTTCCGTTCAGTCCACTCACCCGTTGCGTCTTGTACAGTTTCGACCAAATCAATTCTTGACTCACTCACACTTATAACTTTGCCAAAATTCTGCCCAACATAAGAGCCAACGGTCGCTGGATAAATTGCTTTTCCAACTTGAACCAGTCCCTGTAAGGTTTTCCGGTTATCAAAGGTGCCAACCATTCTCATTGATTCCAGCGGAAACCCTTCGAGCGCTTCCTTTGGTCGGTCAAAATCTGGCCGCAGACCATTGTCTTTCTCGGCCTTCAAACGTGCGAAGACCGCAAGTAATTTGACTGGATCAAATGGATCAATGAGACCCGTGCTCTCATAAGAGACCGGTACAAAAACCTTAGGCTCAGGGATTGGCTTCACCTTTGCCTGAGTTTCTCTCTTAACTTGATTCATCCACTCTCGAACCTCACCAACCCCATTATCACCGCACGCAGACAGCAATAACAATAGTTGGGATAAAAGCGCAAGTTTAACTAGCTTCATTTCTTGCCCTCTTTTTCTTTCTCTTTCTTACGAGCCTCTGCCTGTGCAGCAATTTCTTCAGGATCTAAATACCGATAGGTTTTCGCTACCCCGTCCAAGACCACTCCAGGTTTCTTCGGATCTTTACTCAAAGTAAACACAAGATTATTTAAGGTAATAATCCTTGGGAGTTTCGCGATGTCACTAATGAATTGCCCCATGTCATGATAGTTCGCAATCATTTGAATCTTGATTGGAAGCTCCGCATAGTAGTCTTTAACTGTCACCGCACCTGGTTCGAATAGGTCCATATTCAAACCACGACCGTTTGCTGCCGAGTTAATGTCATCCAAAAGTGATGCGTACTCTGCGCTGCTGGGAAGTTGCTTCTCCATGCGGGACACATATTGCAACACCAACTTCCTTTGTTCTTTCAGTGCTTCCAAACTGATTGACTGCTGCATTTTAGTCTTATAGGTGTCTTTCAGCTTTTGCTCTTCAATCTCTCCGCGTTCGATATCCTCGAGTTGGCCACCCCAGTAAAAAGCCCAACCACAAATAATTACGACAAGAAAGACTGCGATTGCAGACAATACTCGAGGTATTATTGGCCACAAGCCAGGATGCAATCCATTTAAATTTTGGAATTGCCCTGCAACATTTTCGAACTGCTCTTGTAAATTAGCCATAGTTTTTCTCTAAAACACTAGTACTTCTTAGCTTCTGTTTGCTTTGGAGATTCAGCAGCACTACTTGCAGCACCAGCCTCAAGTTCACGGGGGCGACGAATCCCAACACTCAGTTCGAACTCAATTGCGCGTTTCGCGTCACGCCCTTGCCCGAGCGCAACAGCCTTATTCGAAACGATTTCTGGCCTGCTCATCCAGCGCGATGTATTTAAAGCGTTGACGAAGATACCGACCACCGCATGACTTTGGGCATATCCTTTTATCGAAATTCTCTGACCATCTTGCTTAATCAAGGTCAAATACAAACCCTCAGGAGCCAACTTCACCAACTCGTTCATCATGAACACGGGTTGATTACGATCCGCCTGCAAATCTTCAACAGCTTGTTGCCTCGCTTTCAAGGCATCAATTTCTTGGCGAAGTGTTGCGACCTCTTTTATTTTAGAATCCAAAACCAGATTCTCTTGAGTAATGAATGCATTTCGCTCATTTTGTGCTGACAGTTGAGTCGTAAACACCAAGCCAACGATGATGATCACGCCAATGCCAAAAACCGCCGAAAGAACCATCAATGAATAAAATTGATTCTTTAACTCTTTTCGCCTAGCTTCGCGGTGTGGAAGTAGATTGATTTTCAACATTATCCAAACCTCCGCATCGCCAAACCACATGCAATCAAATAGGCAGGCGCATCACTGCGCAAAGATTTTTCACTAACGTTGGAACCGAGCTCCATACCTTTAAAAGGACTAATTACTGAGGTCGACAATTTCGTTCTTTCCGCGACAATTTCCACCAAACCAGGCAACATTGAGCAACCGCCCGCTAAAAATATTCGATCAATTCGTGTGAATGGCGTCGACGTAAAAAAGAACTGAATTGCACGGGTAACTTCCAGAGCTGCACTCTCTAGGAATGGCTCGAGTAACTCCATTTCATAACTATCTGGTAAATCGGCTTGGCGTTTTTTCGCCTCTGCCTCTTCGAATGACAAACCATAGTTACGCACGATGTCTTGGGTTAATTGATTTCCGCCAAACTGCTGATCCCGCTCATACACGACTTCGCCGTTTAAGAGAATTGAGATATAGGTTACTTTGGAACCAATTTGAAACAAGGCATAAATCTGATCTTGACCACCGTTTGGTTCTTGCTCTATCAGCCTCTCGACAGCCGCCCTTGCAGCGTAAGATTCAATATCCATCACTTTTGGCTGCAATCCAGCCGACTCAGCAGCAGCAACACGGTCCTCGATTTTCTCTTTGCGAGAAGCTGCTAATAGGACATCCACGTCCTCATCAGAGTTCGCGGTAGGACCTATGACGCAAAAGTCGATGGCAACCTCATCCATTGCAAAAGGAATGTACTGACTAGCTTCAGACTCAACTTGATATTCCAACGCCTGTTCATTCAAATGCGCTGGCAGAATCATTTTTTTGGTAATTACTGAGGCGGCAGGCATCGCCAACGCAACGTTTCGAGTTCCTGTTCCTGCGCGCTTAAGAAGTCTTGTAATCGCGTCCGATACTTGCTCTAGGTTTTCGATATTGCCGTCTATAACCGCGCCTTTGGGCAACGACTCAGACACGCAACGCTCTAATTTGTAGTCTTTATCACCCGAACGAGACAACTCCACCAGCTTTACGTCAGACGTGCTGATATCCACCCCTATCAAGGGCGCATTCTTCTTTCCGAGCAATGATGCGAGATCTAAAGCCAAGGATATCCCCTCAATAAAATATTCTTCTTATTTGCAAAAGCACAAGCAAATTGATAAACAAATTGCCCACAAAAAACTATTAATCTAACTGAAAAACACAATTTTTCTTTTAAAAACCGCGATTTAGAAGACACTCATACTAGCTTACGTTAAATCCTAGCAATAAGGATAGTGGAATGTAAAGCACTTTCCGAGCAGAACGCCCTTTTTGCGTTGTCATTTCTCCACTCGAGCATCTAAATCGAAGAAATGCAATTTTTATAGTCTTGCGTGGAAGGATATAATGCAGGCTTGTATTTCGAACCCATTATTGCATTATGTCAACATCTATAGACCAAGAAAACGCAAGTAGTGAAACGCCAAAGTCGGCCAAGCCTCGCAGTCGGGCGGTGCGCTTCATTCTTCAAAGTTTGATTGTGCTAGTAGGGCTCATGTTCACTGGGGTTTTAATTCTGGTCTTTGCACTGACGATGGCTTACCCAAATTTGCCTGAAATCGATGCAATTACCAGTTATCGCCCGAAAATGCCGATGCGCGTCTTTTCTGCTGACAATGTTTTGATCGCTGAGTTTGGCGAAGAACGCAGAAACGTTGTTCACTTCAACGACATTCCTGATGTCATGAAAAAAGCAGTCTTGGCAATCGAAGACGACCGTTTCTATGAGCACGGCGGTGTTGATTACATAGGTATCGCGCGTGCCGCACTCAACAATCTCACCAGCGGTAATAAACAAGGCGCATCAACCATTACCCAGCAAGTGGCAAGAAACTTTTTCTTATCCACCGAACAAACGGTTAAGCGCAAAGTATACGAAATTCTCTTGGCATGGAAGATCGAGCAAAATTTGACCAAAAATCAAATTCTCGAGGTGTACATGAACCAAATCTATTTGGGGCAGCGCGCTTATGGCTTTTCTTCAGCAGCACAGATATATTTTGGTAAGAGTCTCAAAGAAGTTACGGTAGCCGAAGCAGCGATGCTCGCCGGGCTACCTAAGGCGCCGTCTGCCTATAACCCGGTCGCCAATCCAAAACGCGCCGCGGTTCGACAACAGTACATTTTGCAGCGGATGTTCCAACTCGGCTACATCACAAAAGCACAGTTCGAAGCAGCAAAAGTAGAAAAACTTCGAATCAAAACAAATAGCGCTGAGTTTGGGATCCATGCTGAATACATCGCCGAAATGGCACGCCAACTTGTTTACGAGCAATACAAAGAAGAAACCTACACCAGAGGTCTGAACGTTTACACGACGATCACCAAAGCCGAACAAGATGCCGCGTATCTCTCCCTTCGTAAAGGTGTAATGGACTATGAACGCCGCCATGGATATCGTGGACCCGAGGCCATCATTGAGCTCCCGAGCAACAAAGAGTTGGCTGACGAAGCAATTGAGAAAGAACTGGCAGACCACCCTGATAGTGATGATTTACTGGCAGCGATGGTTATTGATGCCAAACCAGATCAGGTGCGCGCCGTACTCGCAAATGGCGACGAGATCCAAATCACCGGCCCAGGACTTAGCTTTGCCGCAGCTGGTTTGAAGCCAAATGCTCCAGCCAACAAACGAATTCAGCGTGGCGCAGTCATTCGCGTAATGTTAGACGGCAAAACTTGGTCAATCATTCAAATGCCAGAAGTTCAGTCTGCATTTGTCGCCGCAGATACATCTGACGGCGCGATTCGTGCTTTAGTTGGCGGCTTTGATTACAACCTCAATAAGTTCAACCACGTCACACAAGCATGGCGCCAACCTGGCTCGAGTTTCAAACCCTTCATCTACTCCTCGTCTTTGGAAAAAGGTTTGTCACCGATGACCATTATTGACGATGCACCTATTAGTTTTGATGCGGGACAAACAGGTGGCCAAGCGTGGGAACCAAAGAACTATGACGGCAAGTACGAAGGTCCGATGACTATGCGCAAAGGCCTTACGAAATCGAAAAACATGATTTCGATTCGCATCCTACAAAAAGTTGGTGCCAAGTATGGACAAGAATACACCACCCGATTTGGATTCCAGGCAGAAAAAAATCCAGCATATCTCACCTTGGCACTGGGCGCGGGAGCAGTAACGCCTATGCAAATGGCTGGTGCATATGCCGTGTTCGCGAATGGCGGGTATAAGGTGAATCCATATTTGATTAGCAAGATCACCGATGCCGACGGCAAAGTCTTATCTCAAGCTAAGCCTGATTTAGCTGGTGATGAAAATAATCGAGTTATCGATGAACGCAATGCGTTCTTGATGGACAGCATGTTACGCGACGTCGTGCGCTTTGGTACTGCAACCAAGGCTTTGGTGCTGAAGCGTCCCGACATCGCTGGTAAAACAGGTACCACCAATGACTCGATCGATGCATGGTTTGCGGGCTACCAATCGAAAATCGTCGGCGTAGCTTGGATGGGATATGACCAGCCGCGGAACCTCGGCAATCGTGAGACAGGTGGTGGTTTAGCCTTACCGATCTGGATAGGTTATATGCAAAAAGCGCTCAAAGACATTCCTATCATGGAGCGCCCAATTCCAAATGGCGTCATTCAAGCTGATGGAGACTACTTCTATGTCGAGAACCCGCCAGGATCAGCGATCAAAAATCTAGGTTCAGAATCCGAAGTAATCATCGAATAATTCAATAACAAGTTCTTTGAACAAACAAAATGGGATGACGCATCGAAGACGTCATCCCATTTTTTATGGTGCTTAGCAATGACTAGCTTTGCGCTGCTGCAATTGACCTCAAGGTCGCGAACAGCTCTGACCCGTCTCTTGTGTTCAGCCAAAACTCACCATTATGTTTGTAATGAAAACCGCCGGATCTTGCCGCCACCCACATTTCCTGCATCGGCGCCTGACTATTGACGATAATCTTGGAGCCATTTTCGACGAACTCTATTTCAAGTACATTGCCACTGCGCTTACAATCGACATCTAATTCGTCGTTCTCAAATGCCCGCTCAAAAATGTCTTGGACTTCTTGCAAACAGGCATCCGCCTTGATTAAAAATTCTGATTCTGTCATGGTACACTCCGTTTGAAAGCTCACATCAATTAACTCACAGCCTCCATTCTATACGGTATTACGATCTTGAAAAAAACAGTCCTCATTTCCAGTCTATTGCTCTGCGCCACTTTTCTGAGCGCTTGCGGACAACGTGGCCCTTTGTATCTACCAGAGAAAAAATCTCCCGTACCACAACAGAATGCACCTAGCAAACCCGATAACAACGACAAACAAGACAACAAATAACTCAAGCCTCAGTTTCAGCGCACTGTCTTCTTTAGACGCCAATAGAGTCGCAGGCCGAGCAAGATGGCCACGATCACAGCGAAGACGGCGGGTTGCGCAAAGTTATTCTTCCCCGCCCGCATCCACAGGTAGTGCAACACACCCAAGGGCACAATTAGATAAACAACTCGGTGAAGCCACTGCCAGTTCTTGCCACCAATCTTACGTATTGCCCAATTACTGCTACTTATCGCTAATGGGATCAGCAGCATGAAAGCGATGAAGCCAACGGTAATGAATGGACGTTTGATGACATCTCTCCACATCTCTTCAAACTCAAAGAAATGATCGAACCAAAGAAAGGTCAGAAAGTGGCAGGCCGCATAAAAAAAACTAAACAAGCCTAGCATACGACGCAAGCGGATCAACCAGTGCCATTGCAAAAGCTTACGCGCCGGCGTAATCGCCAAGGTAATACACAAAAAATACAAGGTCCAGTCGCCAGTATTTCGGGTGATGAATTCGAGAGGATTCGCACCCAAGCCGTCATACAAGGCAGCGATCAAGAGCCGCAAAAACGGAACACAAGCGGCGACAAAAACACCGATCTTCACCCACATTAACTGCCGCGCACTCAATTGATTCATCTATAAAATGCCCCCTTCAATTGACAGAAACATCCTCAATAAAATTTCTTCAGGTCCATGCCTTTGTACAAACCAGCGACCTCGTTATAACCGTTAAACATCTGTGTTTTCCGCTTTCTGCTTAAGAAGCCGTCTTCACCAATTCGACGTTCAGACGCTTGCGACCAACGCGGGTGATCAACCTCTGGGTTAACGTTGGAATAGAAACCATACTCGCTAGGATTAGCAACATTCCATGATGTCTTAGGCTCGTCCTTTGTCAGACGAATTTTGACGATAGATTTGGCTGACTTAAAGCCATACTTCCAAGGCACGGTGAGTCGCACTGGCGCGCCATTTTGGTTTGGCAGCACTTCCCCATACAGACCTAGCGTCAATAGCGTCAATGGATGCATGGCTTCGTCAAGACGTAAACCTTCGGTATAAGGCCATTGCAATACAGGGAAACGAATCGCTGGCATTTGTTTTTTATCGGCAAGGCTAATGAACTCGACATAGCGGGCATTACTGTTTGGCTCGACTTTCTTGAGTAAGTTAGAGAGCGAATAACCTAGCCAAGGGATCACCATGGACCAACCTTCAACGCAGCGCAATCGATATACACGCTCTTCGATCGGCGCCAACTTTAGCAAAGCGTCCAAATCAAGCACCATCGGCTTATTCACTTCGCCTTCAATGCTAACCGTCCACGGCCGTGTTCTCAAGGTGTGGGCATTCACTGCTGGCTCTTCTTTATCGGTGCCGAACTCATAAAAATTGTTATAACTTGTCACGTCTTTATAAGGCGTTTTTTTCTCGCTT
>CANHZI010000043.1 GCA_947464955.1 Oxalobacteraceae bacterium | reverse complement strand
CTTTTGCTCTGCGTGCCTGCAGAAAGTACAGAGTTTGGCGATTACTTACAGTTCGAAACCTTGACACTATGCCCGATTGACACGCGCTGCATCGACCTCAGTATTCTACGTAAGGATGAAATTGAATGGTTGAATCGATATCATCAGCAGGTGTGGCTTCGTTTATCGCCGCGCGTGAGTGGAAATGCCTTGCAGTGGCTAAAGATGCGTACCGCATCAATCTGATGGACAGCCTATTTCACACTAAAGCGAAACACCAAAGCTCGGTTCAACTTAGCATCAGGCTAATGCGGAAAGTATAAGCGGAACCGAGCCCCACCAATAGTTGCGGTGTCGACTTCGACGCTGCCGTGATGCATCTGTACGATTTGCCTAACGATAGAAAGTCCTAGACCAAAACCACCGGTGTTGCGATCGCGGCTTCGATCAAGTCGATGAAATGCTTCAAAAATCTTTTCTCGCTCTTCTTCCGGCACGCCAATACCATCATCTTCCACCGTAATCACATAGCCATTCTTGCTCTCATTTACCGAGAAAATAATCTGTGTAGCCGCATACTTCATCGCGTTCTTCAGAAGATTCTGTGTGGCGCGCGTGACCAAGCGCTGATCGCCAATAAGCGACATCGCAGAGGAATCAAGCACAGTCGCGAGCTGCACTTCCGATCGCATCGGCGGTAGGGAGTCAACACAATTTTGCACAAACATTTGCGCCGAAAAACTTTGCAACTGCAATTCGTGCTGCTGCTCCATCTTCGCTAAATTAAGGAGTTCCGACACTAGGCTATTCAACTCATACAAATCACCGCGCATGGCGTCGATACGCTGCCGATTCTTGGGTTCGACACCCGAGTCTTGCAGAATCTCCAAGGCAAATTCAAGTCGAGCAATTGGTGTTCGCAGCTCATGCGAAACTGCGTGTAGTAGTTGTTTTTGAGAAGTGAGCAGCTGAGAGATGCGCTCCGCCATTTGATTAATCTGAACCGATAATGGAAAAACACTGGAGCTAGATGGCGTGTTCGCGCGCGCAGCCAGCTCACCATCGCCAAATTTCTCTGTGACTCTAGCCAAAGCTTGCACCTCACGCCAATGCGTCCTCGACCAAAATGCGAGCGGCACCAATAATACAAGTGCGACCAGTACATAGCGCAACATCTCAATTTTCAAAAATTGCCAACGATCGATCGGTAAATCCTGCGCGTATAACACATCATTTTCACTATCGACATATCGATATCCAGTGAGATCGACACGACGATAAAAAGCCCGTCCAGGCACGTCGATGACGACGGCACCATCCATCAAAATCGCGCGTTGCTTATCGTCCAATTGCAGCAAAGCTGTGCGCAGAGGGATTAGATCAAATTTGACTTGCGAAACTTCACGAACTTTATTGAGGCGCTGCAGCCATTCATCTCCAGGCGCTTTATCGATGTACTGCTCCAATAGAAAAATTTGAGGTGCCGCTTGGCGTGCCGCATTTTCTTTAATCGGCTCACCGAACAACAGAGTAATCACCCCATAGACTAAAGCGCCAGCAAAAGCGATGGACAAAAAAACGGGTCCAATGAAACGCACAAAGATGCGATTCATGGCATTCTCCTCACTTGCACAACCAGCTTTTGTCTTACACGCGTCATCCAATCCCTCCGAATCGTTATTCTATAAGAAGAAGTCGGTTTGGAAAATTTTTTTCAATCAGCATAAGTATCTATAGACAGCTACAATTTCACGACAAATTGAAGCAGTTTCAGAGGGGATTCAATACGCTTCAAGGATTAAGATTGCATCCAAGACAGAGTGAACCCAATTTGAGTGAACTCATGTTTTATGTATATGCACTTTTAGGAAAGCGTGATGAAAATGAAGAAGATAATGTTCAGTACATTTTTTTTCAGCCTGCTCGCGGCTTGCGGAGGCGGTAGCTCGACTCAGCCTAACACGACAAGTATCAAGAGCACTCCAGCGCCGCTCGATACCAATGCATTCATTGCAATTGCCAACGACAATACTTGTGCCAATTTGCAAAATCGCCTTTTCGTTATAGATCAACAATACGTTTTATCCGAAAAACTAGGGACTTGCTCGGATGCGCGTTATCGCCAGACCTTGTTTGGCAAATCTCCATCCAATATCGTTTGCAGTAATTACGATTCAATTGCCGGCCCTCGTTTTGAATGTTCTGACCCTAGCGCCTCGACTCTATTTAAACGTGCCATCGAAAATCTCGATTTGCCAGATCTGGGTTTAGGTCCTGATCACCAAGTACAAGCGATCAATGTCGAAAGTAAGACGGAAACAAGCCTAAAAATAAATTCATTGCCGGCCAAACTTTTTTACGGCACCTCGCCTCAAAGTGTCGTCATCAAAGACCAAAAACTGTGGACTCAATTCACGAGCTTTGGAAAATTTGCTGGACCGGTCATTGGCAATGTCGATTTTGGCAGCGAAATGGTGCTGGGCACCTTCTTTAAGACACCGAACAATTGCAGTCAAACCCAGATCCTGAAAGTTTCCAGCAACGGGCAGAAATTAACTGCACAGTACACTGAAAATAATATCGTTTCAGCTGTCAGCTGCGACCCAAGTTCTACGCTTGCGAGCACACCGATGAATCTCGTTGCGGTTCCGCGGCTCGCCTTACCCGTCGAGTTTGTCAACGTCAGTGCAAATGCAACACCTTTTGAAATTATCGACCAATCCAATAACTCATCGGTGGAAACGGCTAAATCCTTAGTCATCAAGGATCAAGGTACATGGCAGACCTTATGGCGTGAGCGTCTGCATGTCGGAGAACCCGCTCCGACGATAGATTTTTCAAAGAAAATGCTAATTGCTGTATTTGCGGGACAAAAACCGAATGGTTGTTACGGAATAGGCGAGGTGAAGATCTGGCGCAATAATAACAAGATCAATGTCGTGATGTTTGAATCTACCCCCTCTCCGACCATGCTGTGTGCGATGTATTTGCCGACACCCTCTCTGATCGTCGCCATCGACAAGTCAGAATCTGAAGTCGACTTTACAACGATTACCCTGATTAATTGAAGAAACTCCGTTCAAACTAGCTATCGATGATGAAGCCTTCATTTGAAAACGGTAAAATGAAATTTGTGAGTGAATTTCACACTCAATTTGCAAGACATTTTACCGACGATCAATTGTAGGCCTTGTACCAAGATGAAAAAACTTTCTTTCCTTCTCTGCTTGTTGATGAGTTCGAGTGCATTTGCGCAATCACCAAGTAGAAACCTGATGCCCGATGGCAGCTTTGACAGCTACATCGGTCTAGGCGTGATATCTCGCCCGACTTATGAAGGATCCGAAAGAAACAAACGCAATGCCGTACCAGTGTTTCAAATTGAATGGAGCAATGGCCTCTATATCGCAGGGATGAGCACAGGATGGCATTTATCAGAAACACCGCAGGTCGAGTATGGACCACTGCTGCAACTAGAACCTGGACGTACACCCTCTGGTCTCGGCAATAGTGTTGATACCCCGATGTATCAGACTTCGAGCATCATGGGACCAGAACTCAAGATTGTGCAACGCAAACTTAACCGTTTGGAAGGGATGGTCGATATTAAGTCGACTGTCCTAGCAGGCGGCTTTTACCACTACCGCCTTACCGATAATTTACGGCATACGAACACACTACTCTACGGTGCAGGAAATGATAGGAAAGGCTTACGTTTGAGCTCTGATTTGAGCTATCGATTCAACGAATTACCGACTCACCACTCATTAAGTTTGGGGCTCGGCATTACGGTCATTAATCAAGCCTACGCACAAAGCTATTTTGGCGTGACCGAGCAGGAGTCGGAACGTAGTATTAATGAAGAATTTCATCCGAAGGCTGGTGTAAAAGATGTGCATTTAGATCTCAACTGGAATTACAGCCTCAGTTCATCTTGGCTCATCACGAGCAAATTGAGAGCTAGCCAACTGTTAGGGAAGGTCAAAGACAGTCCCTTAGTCGAGAAGAAAAATGGACTCATGTTTTCTACCGCCTTGGCATATCGTTTTTGAGTTATTTTCGTTTTTGTTGAATCACTTATTTGTTAGTACATCGTGAAACACTTCTTTAAATTGATTGCTGCTGTATCTATAGTGACAGGTTTGGGGCACTCGATGTCACACGCCCAATCACTGACGGACGCAAACAAGAAAGTCGATGGCGAATGGATAAGCTACCGAGATGCTTACAAAGCGATGGTCTGGTTCGAAAAATATGGAAAATCAAAACATCTCATTCAGAATCGCTTTCAGATTGTCGCCAAAGACAAAACCGTCAATTTTGAAAATCTACGTTTGAGTCTGAACGCGCAGAGTAGCGTAATGAGTCTAAGTTTAGATGTCCTAGGCCAAACTCAGTTACCGCTCTTGAAAGCTGTTTACAACGAGAATGCAGAGCTGTATATCGTTCCCAAAATTGGACAATTTAGTTACCGTTCACGCGTCAGTATTCAAGTACGTGCCGACAGCAACTATGATTATGCTGATCTCAAACAAGCATGTGAGCAGACTTTAAATTACCTCGGCTCTCTTGATCCATCGTCGGTCGCGGGAAAGAAATGCAGTGGCATTAAGTTCGGCTTCGACAAACGCGAAACCAACGCTGGTGTTGAGGTACGTTCGAATAATCAAACAATTAGCTCACTGGCTATTATCGACAATGGCATTATTTGGGCAGATAGTAATGTCAATCTGAAAGTTGCTCAATTCAACTTTAACAGCACCAACGACAAAGTACATTTGTTGACACGCATTACGCCGACTGTGATCGTCGCGGTAATCGAATAGCAGAATCGAGGTTTGCTTGGTGCTTCACGCATCATCACCTATTCGCAAGCTAGGCAGCATGGGCAAGACAAACCTCGGTCATTTATGACCAAGCAGATGGTGAAAATAAGTAACCTTCACCCCAGACCGTCTTAATTTTTTCAGAGCTTTGGTCATCAAAACGGCGACGTAGCCTAGAAATTAAGTTATCGATACTTCGATCTAAACCATCGAATTCAATGCCACGCATTTTCTTCAGAATATCATCTCGAGATAAGACTTTGCCTGGGGACTCGGCCAATATCATCAACAACTTGAATTCGGTATTAGAGAGATCGACAGGCTGCTCATGCCAATGCACTACGCGATCTCCCTTGTTGATTCGCAATTGACCAAAGTTCAAAAGATCGAGGTCAAGTGTGTTTGGTTCGGATCCCGTGTCAAGACTACGCCGAACTAGCGCACGCAATCGTGCCAGCAATATACGCGGCTGCACCGGCTTATTGACGAAGTCATCAGCCCCCTGCTCTAAAGCGGAAACTTCATCATAGGAATCTTCGCGCGCCGTTAGAATCAAAATTGGTACTTTACTCTGCTCACGAATTTGACGCGCTACGACCATGCCATCCAAGCCAGGCAGCATCAAATCGAGCACGACTAAGTCCGGCTTACTTGATTGAAAATGTGCCAGTGCCAAGTCACCTCGACCAACGAGTTCAACTGAAAACTCATAGGACTGCAGATATTCAATAATTAGGGTGGCCAGACGTTCGTCATCTTCCACGAGCATTACACGATACATAGATATTTCTCCTTGCACGAGATTGTATAGGGCATACAGGGCAAGGGCAATCAAGTCAAACGTACAATTCAGTCTAAAAATTGTACGTAAAAAGTACGACTTTCAGAATCTTTATTTAAGTCAACTTTCTAGTTTCTCTTGGACATACTTCTTAAGTGCTTCAATCATCGGAGACATCTGCTTCTGTAATTGTTCGAAAATGATGCTCACACGGGAGAAATCCTTATGCTTGCCTTTGAGCTCTAAGGCTTTAGCCAGTTCCTCGACCGGTGTAGCATTAAAGTTACCGACCAAACCCTTCAAAGTATGCGCGCTGCGATACATGAGCTCTGCATCTTCTTTCTCGATTGCGGAGCGCAGCTCTTGCAGTTGAGCGTCGCAGCCATCTAAGAACATCGGCGTAATGATCGCCAGCACTTCCTCGTCTCCCTGCTGTATTGCGCGATAAAAATCAAACTGGATTTCACGAGTATCGGATAAACGCCTCGACTCGGAGCCTCGCTCAATTTTCGGTTCCACCGCAGGCAAAGTCTCAGCGACATTCTGAAATATCTGGTCGAGCAAAGCTCGCAATAAATCTGACTTAATCGGCTTCGATAGATAATGATCCATTCCCACCTCAAGACAACGTTCCTTATCGCCTTGCATTGCATTTGCTGTCATCGCGATAATTGGTATTCGCTTACCATCCTGTTCCATCTCGCGAATTTTCTGTGTAGCCTCTATCCCTCCCATTTCGGGCATTTGCATGTCCATCAGAATGACGTCATAGGTATTTCGTTTATACATCGCAATTGCGAGTAAACCGTTCTCTGCGACATCAACTTCATGCCCCCATTTTTCAAGCAGACTGCGGGCTAATTTTTGATTGATTGGGTTATCTTCTGCAACTAAAACTCTTAATGCTTTGTCTTGCTGTTCATTCGTTGTGGATGCCAGATGCGCATAATGCATTGCCCCATGCGAAACACCCTTGAACACCGATTCAATCGCAAACTGCAACTCGTTTTGACTAATTGGCTTGCGAACATAACCTGAAATTCCATATTCGTCGCAACGTTTAGCATCATCTTGCGATCCAGCTGAAGACAGCATGAGCATCTTGGTGGTACGCAGCAAACCATCTTGTTTCAACTCTGCAGCTAAACCAAAGCCATCTTTCTCTGGCATGCAAGCATCGAGGATAATCAAATCAAACGGATGTGCCTGTTCTATGCTTTGACGAACAGCTAATATGGCCTCGTCGGCGCCATTTGCGGCAACTGGCTCCATGTTCCAATTCCGCAGGGTATCACCGATGTATTTACGATTGATCGCATTGTCGTCAACGACCAGCACATGGATACCTTGCAGTTCGATGTCAGGAATATGCTTAACACTAAATTCACCGATGCCAAAAATGGCTGAGAAAAAGAAACTACTTCCCTTGCCTTCTTCGCTCAACACTTGCAATTGTCCTTGCATACTCTGAACTAATCGCGAGGAAATCGAAAGGCCTAAACCAGTACCTCCGTACTTGCGTGTTGTTGATGCATCAGCTTGGCTAAATGGTTGGAAGATGTGTTCTAGCTTCTCAGCAGGGATGCCGATTCCGTTATCTGTCACAGCAAAGTAGACTTTCACCTCATCTTCATCGCTATCTTCCAAATTGACATCCACAGAGATAACGCCAGAGTCACTAAACTTAATCGCATTACCAACAAGATTGGTCAACACTTGCCGCAGTTTTCCTGGGTCGCCCAAGAGGATATGCGGTAACGCTGAATCGATCTGATAGACCAGTTCGATATCTTTCTGCTCGGCGCGTAATGCTAAGGCTTTTAATGTAGTGGCGATTAGTTCGCGCAAAGGAAATTCTATCTTTTCAAGAACCATCTTTCCCGACTCAATTTTTGAGAAATCGAGAATATCATTAATGATGCCAAGCAATGAGTTCGAAGAAAACTTCACCAATTCTAGATACTCGCGCTGTTGCGTATCGAGTTCTGTATCTAGAGTGAGTTCGGTCATCCCAATGATCCCGTTCATCGGCGTACGAATTTCATGACTCATCGTCGCTAAGAACTCGCTCTTGGCTCGACTCGCCTCTTCAGCCCCGACTTTTGCCTTGATTAAAGCAGCTTCAAACTCTTTACGGCTAGTGATGTCGCGACAAGAGCCATAAATACTACCGTCGGGCAGCAAAGCGGCATTCATCTCGACTGGAACCTGTCCGCCCTTTTTCGTGAGCAAGCGTATCTCTTGCCGCATGAATTTATCTCGTTGCAAGCGTGTACTGAAATTCAACTGAGCGATTTCTCGATGTTCGTCCGGTAGCAACTGATAAATATTCGAACCTAACAATTCTTCGCGCTTAAAGCCTAATAAATTTAAGGCAAGATCATTGACGTAAATCCAGCGTTCATCTTTGTCGGCAACAAAGACGGCATCAGCCGCATTATCCAAGATCATGCGTTGTTTGTTTTCACTTTCACGCAATGCTGCTTCAGCAGCGTGACGATCGGTGATGTCTTGGAAAGCAGCGACCGAACCGACAATTACGCCATTCTCAAAGATAGGTGACGCGACGATTGAGACCGGAAAGAAATGCCCAGATTTGTGTTGAAAATATTCATCATCGGAGCGGAAAACTTCACCGTTCTCCATACTCGCGCTGATCACACAAGCATGGCGCGGCACGTATTGCCCGTCTGGTCGATTAGCATGAATTAGATCATGCAACTGTTTTCCGCGAACTTCCTCTAAGGTCCATCCGAGAATTTTTTCAGCTTCAGGATTCAAGAACGTGCAACTACCTTGATGATCGAGTGTATACACCCCCTCACCTAGGGTATTCATGACATTTTGTAGCAAGCGCTTACTCGACTCTATCTCTTCTTTCAACAAACGTTCATGTGTGATATCGGTTCGTATCGAAATGAATTGATATGGTTTCTGTTCATGATCCAAAAAAGGAACGATAGTTGCGCTAGTCCAATAGAAACTACCATCTTTGGCGCGATTGCGAATTTCTCCATGCCACACTTTTCCTTGCTTGATGGTGTCCCACATTGCGGCAAAAAATTCTTTAGAATGCAATCCCGAATTAACAATACGATGATTCACACCGAGTAGTTCAGCTCTATCGTATTGGCTGATCGTACAAAATTTATCATTCGCATATAACAGACTGCCGCTCGCATCGGTGACACTTACGATCGCATGCTCATCTAAGGCGAACTGTTGATTTTTTATCGCATTCAATGCCGTTTGCAATTCACTACGCGTACTGAGAATGTCGCTTACTAGTCCAGCCAACAAAGTACTAAGTGATTCCAAACTCTCTTCATCACCTAAACGCTTACCCAATTGACCCAGCACTTCGTTTGTCGTTTGCCGAAGAGTGTGCAACACTTGTTGTCGCATTTCTGCTTCTTGACGTAAGGTTTGATTTGCCTCCATCAATTCCGTAGAACTGAGTTCGAGACTGCGTTTACCCAACGCTAAGTCGCGATCCGCTTGTTCATAGGCCTCATCGACTTGCAAGAAAAATGGGCGCAGGCCTTTCATCGCTTGTCTTGCAAGATCACTCACACCTGATTCCGGTGATAAGGCCTCAATCTCAGCAAGAAAGCTTTCCAGCTGGGCTTCTCCATTGATGCCCAGCAAACGTTTATATTGGCGAAGGGACAGCTTGTGCGGCATTAAGCACTTTCTGCAAGATAGGTAATGGTCATCGTTTGATTGTGCAAGCTACAGGCTTCAAGTTGATAGCCTGGGCAGATCTCACCATTTGAGTAGAAACCGCACAAAACTGCATTGTCACCGAGAATGTCTTGCACGGCTTCGACCTCTTCATCGACACGTCCGCCCATGACCAATTTTCGGCCAACACAGCTGACTAACAATCCGAGCGCTTGCCCTTGCACTTCTCCCACATTTTCTATGGTGGAGTTCGCAGCGGTTTCGGCGCCATCCACCAAATCATTGGTATGCGCATGCATCAGTCGTAAATAGCCATCAGGGTTAATAACCCCAGCCAATACCAAACTACCGTCGGCTTCATTGACTCCCAAGATCGTCCGAATTTGTCCGAGCGATTCTCGCGCATCACTTAACATCTCAAACGGGAACAATAAGCCTGAGCCCGGCAAATCCTTGGCGTAATCACCCAAGTAACGCTTATACACGTCGAGTGCAGGTTCCCCATCGAGCTCATACAAAATATTGCCGACGCAGCGGGTGACTTTCCGCGTTGGACCAAACGGCTTCCAACCACCGAAACTGCCATGTGAGAAACTTAATTTTTCACCTTCAAAACCAATGCCGACGATATGATCAGTCGATACACCTTCATTCGACAAGATATAGGTCTTCACAAAGGCACCATCATCCCCGGCCAAACCGCCGGTAATGGGCATGCTAGCGCCGAGCTGGCTAACCATACCTTCAATCATACCGCTGCCATTGATCGCCACACCTTGCCCCAGCACTAGCACTGCTTTTAACGTAGCAGACTTCAATTTACTCGCTAATGCGGCACCCGCATCAAAGGATTTTTCCATCGACTCCAACGCGGCGGTTGCCACCTTAAATCCTGTACTTTCAAAACGCAATGCGGTCACCACAGTAGTGTGATTGACGACACCAGAGGGAGCAATTTCACCTGCCGTAGTACAACCCACACATTGGGCGTTCGGGAAACTTGTCCTTAAACTTTGATGCAAAACGGGATCCGCAAAATGTTCGGTGAAACCAAAGACCAGAACTAACTGTGGATCAAGCACCGCTAACTCCTGCAGTTTCGCGACATCACCAGCCAGATTATTCAACACCACTTGAGCAATTTTCATGTTTAGCCTCTTTGTATTCTCAATTCGAAATTTAAAATGAACCTAATCCACTATTTTCGACTTTGTCGTCTTTGTAACGCTCTTTAATTTCGAGTACTTTGTCCCAGTGCATTAAGAAAGCATCCACGCACTTAGGATCAAAATGATGCCCGCTGCCCTCACGTAAAAAAGCGACCGCTTTGTCTAAATCCCATGCCGACTTGTATGGACGTTCTGATGTAAGCGCATCAAACACGTCAGCCACCGCGACGATGCGCGCAAACAGAGGGATTGCCTCACCAATGAGGCCCTGCGGATAACCACTACCATCGTATTTTTCGTGATGCGACAAAGCGATCTCAGCGCCGGTCTGAACGATTTCACTTTGGCTACCTGCGAGAATTTGATAACCCAAGGTCGCATGGGTTTTCATGATCGTGAATTCTTCGGTTGAAAGTTTTCCTGGCTTAAGCAGAATATGGTCGGGGATTCCCACCTTTCCGATATCATGCATGGGCGCAGCGTCAAGTAACATCTGTTGCTGCATTTCGGATAGCCCCAGATTAGCGCCGATCAATTTCGAATAATTCGCCATGCGCGAGATATGTGCACCAGTCTCTGGGTCGCGTGAATCAGCCGCTTTCGATAAACGCAATACCGTTTCTTGCTCTCTAGCTTTGATTTCTGCAGTCGCCTTTTGAACTTCGGAATCCAACCATGCGGCACGATTCTCGAGCAAGCGTTGATTGCGACGTAACGCCAACATGTTTTTGGTGCGCGCTAGGAATTCAATCTTATCGACAGGCTTAATTAAAAAATCATTCGCACCTGCATCAAGGGCGTCGTAACGAACCGCGGTCTCATCATTCGCGGTGATCATCAAAATTGGGATATCGACGCAAGCAGTAATTTTACGGAACTCGCTAATGAACTGGACTCCGTTCATACTTGGCATCATGTAGTCCACCAGCACCAAATCAGGAACATTTTGAGTGCACCATTGCAGCGCACGTTCTGGTTCAGTAAATCGCACTGATGTGCAATGATCAAGCTTTTCTAATAGGCGGCAAAGCAAGACCACATTGATTTCTGCGTCATCAATGACCAACACCCGCATTTCCATCGTTCTGCCCTCGAAATGGTTAAGACCACGACAGCAATATTTACGCACTAAAAAAAGCCGCACGTTTAACTACAGAAATGATAGACGGATTATTGGGTCTTTTTATTGCTTTTCGGAAAAATATTTAAAACTTAGCAAAAATACGACTAATAATTTTTTAAGTAATTTTCAAAAAATTAACTATTCGAAGGAACAGGAAATGCGATCGACTAATCGCACATTATTCGACGATGCGGGACACCGGAAACTGCACACAGAATTTACTACCAACGCCGGGGGTTGATTCAATCAATAGTTGTGCATTATGACGCAGCAGAACATGCTTAACGATGGCCAAACCAAGACCTGTTCCTTGAGTCTCGCGTGAGCGGCTTTTGTCAACGCGATAAAAGCGTTCGGTCAAGCGAGAAATATGTTCTGCGCTAATACCAATTCCGCTATCTTGGACCACAAGCTTAGGACCTTGGGCGCCAGACTTCCACACAATCTTGATTTGCCCTTCCTCGGGCGTATAGCGAATAGCGTTCGTCACCAAATTACTGATTGCACTGCGAATTTCATCAGGGCTACCCTGCAAATCGGGGCCGTCGAGTTCCAACACAATTTTATGTTTGCCTGCCGAGAGAGCCTGCCCTTCGGCGAGTATGTGACGCAGCATGGCGTGCATATCGATTCTTTCGCAACGCACTTGAAATTCAGCGGACTCAAGTCGACTCAGCGTCAGCATATCTTCAACCAATCGCTGCATACGTACCCCCTGCTCAACCATTAACTTCAGATGCGAAGAGCGAATCGACACTTCGAGATCAGGTTGCAGTGAAGCGATTTCCAAAAATCCATTAATCACTGTGAGCGGCGTACGCAACTCATGTGAGGCATTGGCGATAAAATCACGGCGCATCATGTCGATGCGTTCGGACTCGGTCACATCATGAGTGACCAAAATTTGACGACGATTTTCGAACGGAATGATGTGAACAATTAATTTACGATCGCGAAAACTCAGCGTCAACGGTGTTTCGTACCGCCCAAGAATAATGTAATCGATGAATTCCGGCGTACGTACCAAATTAGTGACCCGCATACCTTTGTCGCGTTTCAAATCAAGGCCTAGATGGTGCTCAGCAATCGGATTACACCACTCCAAGAACATGACATCATCCATGATGACTACACCGTCCGGCAACAAAGTCATTGCTTGACGAAAACGCGCTAACCATTCTGCGAGTTCAGCTTGATTCTTCTCATCACCACGGCGCAGTTTATAGAGACGGGAGAAGATTTCTGTCCATGCTCCCCAACCATCAGGAAGACGAGCGCTGCTTGGGTTATCAAGCCAATCAGACAGGCTCAGTAGATACTGGAGCTGCATCACAACGAGCCCTAACATGCCGATCAATCCAAGCGCCAAGCCGACTTTCATGCCCCAGAAATAGCCGCACACTGCAGCACCTGACAGGATGAGCAAAATCCGAACTAAAGCAGATATCCAAAAAACGAGATGAGGACGCATTATTGATTTCGTAGGCTAGTCGCGACAAATAATCGTGCGATGTGGGTGATGACCTGAGATACCAGTCTGGCGCTATTGTATAAGCTTACGCCAGACCTTGAGATTTTCAAACTATTTTTCAGACAGCATGTATCCAACGCTACGCACCGTCTTAATCAAACCTTCTGCTTCTTTTAACACTTTGCGCAGGCGCAGCACATGAACGTCTACGGTACGTTCTTCGATCACAACATGATCGCCCCACACTTTATCGAGCAACTGGCTGCGTGAAAAGACGCGTTCAGGATGTGCCATAAAGAATTTCAACAGCTTATATTCAGCATGACCAATCTCAACTTTTTTATCGTCGATTTTGACTGAACAACTGACTGGATCCAAATGCACTTTGCCAATTACCAAGGCAGACTGCGCATGTTCTGGACTCTTACGACGCAACATGGCTTTGATACGTGCAGTCAATTCGCGTGGTGAAAATGGCTTAGTAATATAGTCGTCTGCACCATGATCGAGACCCGCGATTTTATCTTCTTCCATACTCTTTGCCGTCAGCATAATGACGGGCATTTCGTTGAAATTACGATCTGAACGAATTTTCGATAAGAGGCGCAATCCACTTTGATCTGGCAACATCCAGTCTAGCAAAATCAATTGTGGCGTACGGCGCTGCAAAAATTCCCAAGCCTCGCTGGTATTACCAACCGCACAGGTATTCCAACCAGCGGCCTTTAAAGTAAAACTGACTAACTCACTGATGGCTGGCTCATCTTCGACGATGAGTATGGTGGTTTTATCCGCTGACATTATTCTTGGTGACTATTTTGTTCTTGTTTAGACGCAACGTAATCAGAGTGACGAATATCACGTCCTTCAACGATGTAAATCGTATGCTCGGCGATATTTTTCGCATGATCACCGATACGCTCAATCGCTTTTGCGATCCACAAAGCATCAAGTGCAGAAGAAATCGTAGTGGGATCTTCCATCATGAACGTAATCAGATTACGCATAATAGAGCGGAAATCGTTATCGATGATTTCATCGAAGGCAATCAGTTGCACAGCTTTAGCATCATCATGGCGAGCAAATGCATCTAAAGCTTGATGCAACATCTGTCCGACACTGTTTGCCAATACTCGAACTGTGTCGTAGCCACTGAACAGAGTGTTGCCGCGTGCCTTGTTCTGCATTTCGAGAGCGATTCGAGCAATCTTAGTCGACTCGTCACCGATACGTTCAATATCAGTAATTACTTTGCCCGTTGCCATCACGGTACGCAAATCATTGGCTGCAGGTTGACGCTTGACGATCAGGTGGCTGCACATATCGTCTAATATCACTTCCAAACGATTCACTTCCTCATCGGACTTCACGACCGCAGCAGCTTGTTCTGCATTACCCGTGCGGTAGCAAGCCATCGCATCATGAAAGTGACTCTCAACCAAACCGCCCATGAGCAAAACCTTGGAGCGAATCGCTTCCAAATCGTGATTGTATTGTGATGATGAGTGTTCGCCTTGCATAGAGGGCTCCTGAATTCTGTATATATTCGTTGTAATCTGTGTGTGTTACCGCAATGTCACCACGATAGAAAAATCAACCAAAACGGCCAGTAATGTAATCTTGGGTTTCTTTACGCACTGGGTTCATGAAGATATTATCGGTTTCGCCGAATTCGACTAACTCGCCCAAATACATGTAAGCCGTGTAATCCGAGCAACGCGCTGCTTGCTGCATGTTGTGAGTCACGATCGCGATCGTGTAGTCTTCTTTGAGTTCGTTAATCAACTCTTCAATCTTGACTGTTGAGATTGGATCCAAAGCAGATGTAGGTTCATCGAGCAACAAAACTTCTGGCTTAACAGAAACGCCGCGCGCGATACACAAACGTTGTTGTTGACCGCCAGAGAGACTCAACCCACTACTACTCAACTTGTCTTTCACCTCAGTCCACAAAGCTGCCTTTTTCAACGCCCATTCAACGCGTTCATCCATCTCGCCTTTCGACAAGTTCTCATACAAGCGCACGCCAAACGCGATGTTGTCATAGACCGACATCGGGAACGGTGTTGGCTTTTGGAAGACCATACCGACTTTAGCGCGCAAGAGATTAATGTCTTGACCTGGCGTCAAAATATTGTGGCCGTTGTATAAAATTTCGCCTTCTGCGCGTTGACCTGGATACAAGTCATACATACGGTTAAAGGTACGCAACAGAGTCGATTTACCACAGCCAGATGGGCCGATAAAAGCCGTCACTTTTTTATCGTAGACCTTTAAGTTCACGTCACGCAGACTACGATTATTTCCGTAGAAGAAATTGAGATTTTTCGTCTCGATACAAGCTTTTTGCTCAACTGCAGTTGGGTTAGTTTGTGAAGTCATCATGAGCTACTCAATTAATGTTGATTCTTTTGTGAAAATACGGTGCGCGACAAAATATTTAATGCGAGAACGCTAAAGGTCACCAGCAAGGCGCCCGTCCAAGCCAGACCACGCCAGTTGTCGTATGGACTCATCGCAAACTGATAGATCACAACAGGCAAGTTAGCCATCGGTTTGTTCATGTCAGTATTAATGAACTGATTATTCAACGCGGTGAACAACAACGGCGCTGTTTCACCTGAAATACGCGCAACAGCTAATAACACGCCAGTCAAAATACCAGCTTTGACTGCTTTGATACGAATGAACAAAGCGACCTTCCAACGTGGTGCGCCGAGAGCAAATGCCGCTTCGCGCAGACTAATCGGCACCAAGGCCAACATATTGTCAGTGGTACGCACCACCACGGGAATAGCAATTAATGAGATCGCCAGTGACCCAGCCCATCCTGAGAAGTGCTTAATGTGGGCGACATAGATTGCGTACACAAACAAACCAATCACGACTGATGGTGCGGACAACATGATGTCTGTGACAAAACGCGTTACATCGCTAAACCAATTGCGCTCACCGTACTCAGCCAAATAGATGCCTGCTAAGATGCCAATCGGTGTACTAATTAAAGTCGCGAAACCTACCATCATCAGGCTACCGATGAGCGCATTCGCAAGACCCCCACCTTCTTCACCTGGTGCTGGAGTTGCCACAGTTAAAGCTTCCCAACTTAGAGAACCGACGCCTTTGATGACGAGTGTCGACAAAATCCACATCAAAAAGAAGACACCGAAAGCCATAGCCGCCGTCGACAAGGCGATACCAATCTTGTGCTTCAGTAAGCGATTACGATAAACGGGATTCATACTTGCTTGGCTCATTTCACGCCTTCTTTCTTTTTCATGCTCAACAACAGTAATTTCGCCGAAGCCAATACGATGAATGTAATCACAAACAAAATTAAACCTAAGAGGAATAAGGAAGCAATATGCAATTCGGATTCAGCTTCAGCAAATTCGTTCGCCAAGGTTGAAGCAATACTATTACCACCTGAGAATAGCGACCAATTCAATCTGTGAGCATTACCGATCACGAAAGTAATCGCCATGGTTTCGCCGAGCGCTCGGCCTAGACCCAGCATCACGCCACCGATGACACCCGCTTTTGTGTATGGCAAGACAATTTTGCGAACCACCTCCCAACGAGTGCAACCGAGCCCGTAGGCCGATTCTTTCAAGACAGGAGGAACAATTTCAAATACATCACGCATTACCGAAGCAATGAATGGAATGATCATAATGCCAAGAATAATGCCAGCGGTAAGAACACCGATACCGATCATGGAACCGGAGAATAACTGACCAATCACTGGCAATTTACCAAGCGTATTTGCAAGGAATGGCTGTCCATAAGTACTAAAGAACGGTGCGAAGACGAACAAGCCCCACATACCGTAAATAATACTTGGCACACCAGCCAAGAGCTCCACTGCGGTTCCCAGTGGACGCTTCAACCAAGTTGGGCAAATTTCAGTCAAAAATAACGCAATACCAAAACTCACTGGGAAAGCGATTAGTAGAGCGATGATAGAGGTCACCAAAGTACCAACGATCGCAATCATGCCCCCAAACTTATCGTTGATTGGATCCCATTCAATAGTCGTAATAAACGCGAAACCAAATTCTTTCATGGCTGGCATCGCGCCATATACGAGAGAGACAACAATGCCGACCAACACTACTAACACAAATAATGCAAAACTAAAGGTGATCTTGTGAAACAAAAAATCTTGCAGCTTTTGCTTGCGCATGGTCGGACTATTTGCCACAGAATACTGGCTGGTTGTCGCCATATTTTTTTCGAGTTTTTCAATCATGGCAGCCTCAGGAGACAAGACATTGGGAGCAGATGGCACTGACATTTTTAACCTTTTGATGGTCGAACATCCCGACCACAAGATCGGGATGTTTTTCTCATCTCAAAACAATTGAATACGTAATTTCAAAAAACGCTTGGCAGATTAGTACAATGCTTTGCCAGAAGCATCTTTCAAGTTGGACTTCCAGCTGGAGTGAATCAACTTAATAACATCAGCTGGCATTGGCACGTATTCCAATTCTGTAGCCATTGCACCGCCATTTGCAAAAGACCATTCAAAGAATTTGATGACTTCTTTTGTGTTTTCTGGATTTGTTGGCACTTTGTGCAAAATGATGAAAGTCGCACCGGAGATAGGCCATGTGTCTTTACCAGCTTGATTAGTCAAGATTACGCCCATACCTGGTGTTTTTGCCCAATCTGCGCCAGAAGCAGCGGCTTTAAAGTTCAAATCATCTGGTTGTGCGAATTGACCATCACGATTCTTAACCAAAGTGTGAGTCATTTTATTACGCTTAACATAGGCATACTCAACATAACCAATAGAACCCTTGAGACGTTGAACGTTAGCAGCAACGCCTTCGTTACCTTTACCGCCCAAACCTACTGGCCATTTCACTGCTGTACCAGAGCTCACTTTTTCTTTGAATTCAGCACTAACTTTGGACAAATAGTCTGTCCAAATAAATGTCGTACCAGAGCCGTCTGAACGATATACAACAGTGATATCGTCTGAAGGTAATTTAACGCCTGGGTTGATCGCAGCGATTTCAGCTGCGTTCCATTTCGTAATAGAACCCATATAAATCTTTGCCAACACATCGCCAGTCATTTTCAATTGACCTGGTGCAATGCCATCAAGATTAACTACAGGCACGACGCCACCAATTACTGCTGGAAATTGAATCAAACCATCCGCATCCAAATCTTCGATCTTCAAAGGCATATCAGAGGCACCGAAGTCCACTGTTTTTGCTTTAATTTGTTTAATACCACCACCAGAGCCGATGGATTGATAGTTCACTGTGTTGCCAGTTGCTTTTTTATAGGCATCAGCCCACTTAGCATAAATAGGATATGGGAAAGTCGCGCCGGCGCCTGTCACTTCAGACGCATGCACGGAGGAGAATGTCAGCGCTGCTGTTGCAACGATGAACAAAGATTTAACGATACGATTCAATTGCATATTTACCTCGGGTTAAAAGTAGACAATACTGAAAGCAAGGTCACAGGTGCTCAACATCAACTTATTCACTGATTTGACACGGGTCGAACTTTACAATTGAAATATGACAGGATTATGACAAATCAAACTCTCTATGAAATCCGTATTTAAACAAGTCTTTTTGTCATAAACTTGTAATATTTGCTTAATACAATCAGTGAAAAGCCGCGTCAATACTGATGTTGACGCTAAATTATATGGCCGAGTAGAGAATCACCATGAATCAAGAGCATGTCATAAATCCTGCCACAACGGAAGTGTCCCATATGTTAAATGATCCAATTGTGACAGAACCAGTTAAGCTCACGACTGATAACGAAACAGCAATAATGAAAGCGACCGGACTGAGTCGGAGCGCCATTTATCTCGATCGTGAACGTTCTCAAATTGCCTTTAATTGGCGAGTGCTAGCCCAGGCCGAAGACAAAAGCATCCCCTTATTAGAGCGCCTAAAGTATTTATGTATTGTCGGTAGCAACCTCGACGAATTCTTCGAAGTACGAATCGCGAGCTTGTTAGCGCAAAATACGGTCGATGGACAGTTGGCAAAACACGCTGGCTTTCTGAACATGATGGATAGAATCTCCATCGAATGTCATGCCCTGGCAGTACGCCAATATGAGGTACTCAACCAAGAGATCTTGCCTGCTTTGTCACGCAAAGGTATTCATCTCTTACGCCACACCGACCGCAATGAGGCACAAAGAGCTTGGGTTAAGTCCTATTTTGACCGCGAAGTACGACCTTTACTCACGCCGATTGGTCTCGATCCCGCCCACCCTTTCCCTCAAGTAGTCAACAAAAGTCTTAATTTTATTGTATCACTCGCCGGCAAAGACGCTTTTGGCCGTGGTACAGCGATCGCGATCGTCAAGGCGCCAAGGGTATTGCCACGTGTGATTAAAATTCCAGACGAACTTACAGAAAAAGGGCAAGCCTTCTGTTTACTGTCCTCGATTATTCACGCGCACATCGGTGACTTATTTAATGACCGCGAAGTACTTGCATATTCGCAGTTCCGTGTGACACGCGACAGTGATCTGTGGGTAGATGAAGATGAAGTAAAAAATCTGCGCCAAGCATTACAAGGCGAATTACAAGGCCGACAATTTGGGATGGCGGTTCGTCTTGAAGTCGCAAAAAACTGTCCAGAATCGCTTTCGCAATTCCTCCTTGAGCAGTTTTCGCTGAGCAAAGACCGCTTATACCAAGTCGATGGCCCCGTGAACATGGTGCGCCTGTCGGAACTTATTGACCATGTCAGCCAAGCCAATCTGCGCTTCCCTGCTTTCTCCGCCAAACCGGACAATAAGCTCAATCAAAAAAATATTTTTGAAGTCTTGAACAAACAAGATGTTCTGCTGCATCACCCATTCCAGCCGTTTCAAACGGTAATTGATTTCATCCGCACCGCCTCACTTGATCCGAACGTCTTGGCGATTAAGCAAACGATATATCGCACCGGTATGAACTCAGATCTAATGGAATCGTTGATCACTGCGGCACGCATGGGTAAAGAAGTTACTGTCGTAGTTGAACTCATGGCGCGATTTGATGAAGAAGCCAATATTAACTGGGCGGATCGATTGCAGCGTGCTGGCGCTCAGGTCGTGTATGGTGTCGTGGGCCTAAAGACCCATGCCAAACTTGCCTTGGTCATCCGTCGTGAGGAAAGTGGTCGACTCAAGCACTATGCCCATCTAGGCACAGGTAATTATCATCCGTCAACAACCCGCTTTTATACCGACTTTGGTTTATTGACCGCTCATCCCAAGAAAGCAGCGGAAGTGAATGAAGTCTTTATTCACTTAACCGGATTAACCAAACCTAAAAAACTCGAATATTTGTGGCTCGCGCCTTTCTCACTTCAACCGAAGATTATCAAGGCGATTCGCAATGAGGCCCGTATCGCACGCGAAGGTCGTCCTGGCCGCATTATCGCCAAGATGAACGCATTGGTGGATGAATCCGTCATTCGCACCTTGTATGCGGCCTCAGCCGATGGAGTGAAAATTGATTTAATCGTGCGTGGTGCCTGCACTTTACGTCCAGGCGTACCTGGCCTTTCAGAAAACATCACCGTCCGCTCCATCATCGGTCGCTTCCTAGAACACTCTCGCATTTACTACTTCCGTAATGATCTCGAGCATAATGTTTACCTCGCAAGTGCTGATTGGATGAGTAGAAATCTGTTCCGTAGAATTGAAGTCGCCTTTCCAGTGCTAGAAAAGAATCTCAAAAAACGCATTATCACTGAAGGTCTCGACCCTTACCTCAAAGACAATCAGAACGCTTGGGTACTGGAGAGCGATGGTAGCTACGAACGTAAAAAGCCGCGTGGCAAACAAAAGCCATTCAGCGCCCAAATGCATCTGATGCAGACCTTGGGTTCACCAGATTCCGAAGTCTGATATGGATCTGATTTTGTGGCGCCATGCCGAGGCCGAGCCTGGCACACTTGAATTAGCCGATCTCGATCGTAGACTAACGTTGAAAGGTCGAAAACAAGCGCAAAAAATGGGCAGTTGGCTCGACAACAATTTACCAGACAGTTGCAGAATTCTCGTCAGCCCGAGCGCACGAACACGTGAAACCGTTGTTGCACTCAATCGAAAGTTTAAGATTGTCGAAGAGTTGGCTCCGGATGCTAGTCCAGAGCAAATTCTCCAAGCAGCGAACTGGCCAAACAGCAGAGAAAGCGTGTTAATCGTAGGACACCAACCTAGTCTTGGACAAGCAGCCTCCATGATAATCACACCATTTCAACCTGAATGCGCAGTACGCAAAGGGAATGTCTGGTGGATCAGCCAAAAGCAAAGCCAAGCAGAGGGTTTACGCACTTACCTTAAAGCCATCATGGCACCAGATCTGCTTCCACGTTAAGCTAAGACTTGCCTTCATCGCCGACAACTTTGATAATAGCCTCACATTTCCAAGAGGCATATTATGGCAACTCGCACCAAAAACGATTTTGACTTTCTCGCTTTAGAAAACCAATTTTGTTTCGCTTTGTATTCAACCTCGCTCGCACTGACGAAGTCATACAAACCATTGCTTGATAAAATCGGCCTCACCTACCCGCAGTATTTAGTCATGCTAGTTCTCTGGCAACAAGACAATATTTTAGTCAAAGATATTGGCGAGTTATTATTTCTTGATTCTGGAACGTTAACGCCACTCTTAAAGCGAATGGAATTGGCGGAGCTAGTTCAACGCCAACGAGACCCTGATGACGAACGTCAAGTTCGTATTCTTCTCACCCGCCAAGGCAAACTCCTACGCAATGCCGCCAAAGAAATCCCTGAGAAAATCCTATGCGCGAGCGGTCAACAAGCTGGTAGTTTGCATAAAATGCGTCAAGAACTGGTCGAACTACGCGCCCAGTTGCAAAAATTTAATCAAGAATAATCTATTTGCGATAAGAGAAATCTATCAGAGTAATAGAAATAAATTTTCAGATTTAGATTGCGCACAATTTAATTGCGCACTATTATTATATCTAAGCGAGACGTTAAAGAGAAAAACGTGTCGATTCAACCGAACTCACTACGACAAAGGACATATCATGCAAATTCTTTACACAGCAAATGCAACAGCAACGGGCGGTCGCGATGGACAAGCAACATCAAATGATCAGCGTTTAGCGGTCAAACTCAGTACGCCAAAAGAATTGGGCGGTGCTGGCGGTGAAGGTACAAATCCTGAACAATTGTTCGCTGCAGGCTACTCAGCATGCTTCATTGGTGCGATGAAATTTGTGGCAGGCTCTCAAAAAATAGCCTTGCCAGCTGACACTAGCGTCAACGGCTTGGTCGGTATTGGTCCGAATGGAAACGGTGGCTTTGGTTTACAAGTTGAACTCAACATCTCCTTGCCAGGCATGGATCGTGCAGCAGCGGAAGCTTTAGTTCACAAAGCCCATGAAGTTTGCCCCTACTCCAATGCGACCCGCGGCAATATTGAAGTGGCAGTCAAATTAGTTTAATTCAGGAATTTCGAATTCATCTTTAGATCTAATCAGGCCTAGAAGAAAGCCAAGTGTCAGATGGCACTTGGCTTTCTTTATCTCTTCCGAAAGACTTTACACTCCAAAATACTTCTGGCTAAAATTCAGCGCAGTTTCGATCTACAACGCTCTTGTGTAGATTTATTCCGTATTTATTCCGTATTCATTCCGTATTCATTCCAAGTTCAGTTTTCTCGTTTGATTTTTGCTCGTGATGGAAAAATTACTCGCAGGCGACGAATTGTCATGCCTTAATTGCGGCGCTTGCTGCGCTCACTTTCGCGTCTCATTTTATTGGGCCGAAGCCGATATCAATCAGATTCCAGATCACTATGTGCAAGCACTCACGCCAAGCTTAGCTTGCATGCGAGGGACTCATCAAACGATGCCCCGATGTTCAGCGCTGGAAGGTGAAGTCGGACAAGCTGTGAAATGCAAAATTTACCACCATCGTCCCTCGCCTTGTCATGAAGTTCAAGCGGGCGATGAAAAATGCATGCGCGCCCGAGCTCGCTATGGCTTAACAACATCACATGATTACACTGGACAAAAAAATACGCCATCAGAGATGGCGTATTAAACCGGTAAGATCTACTTACAAAAAGCGAATCAGATTAGAAACTGTACTGTGCGCCGATGGAGAAAGTATTGACGTTCTCTTTTTCACCGCCCAATTTGATGCGACGCGTTTCGAACTCGCCACGCAATGCCAAGTCTTTAGATATTTTGTAAGTCAAACCCAAAGCTGCAACTGGTTGTGTTGATGTTGTATCTGTCGACACACTACCAAGATTAGACACAGTCCCTTTTGCTGTTGTCGTTGTGCGAGCCACACCCAATTTTGCAAAGCCGCCGAGTTCTTCAGTGAAGTCATGCTTCAACACGCCTGCGAAATCGATACCGGAGGCTTTCAATTCTGCACTACCAACTGCCTTGCCAATTGGAGCAGAAGCTGAGATCTTGCCGAGTGAGAATACAGTCGTTTCGAAAGCGAAATTTTTGTCGAAATTGTAGCCACCGATCAATTTATAGGTCGTGCTATTTGTATCGCATTTAGTTACTGTTTTGCAGTCATCATTCCATTTGGATTGACCGACAGTGCCACCCACATAGACGTTCTGCGCCGATGCACTCGCGCCAATCAACAAACCTGCAATCGCCAAAGTGGAAACCATCAAACTTTTTTTCAACATATAAACCTCTAAATAAAAAAATAAAAATGTACTTGCAATCAAAAGAACGGGACACATGTAATCCAGTGTTTCATTTCGCTCTATCCGGAAGCAAAGACAAAAAACAAATTGATTTCACGTATGCACTGCGACCTCGCTTTGGGTGTTGTCTGCACTCATTGCGTTGTCGATGGCTGAATGATGGAGGAGTGCGAAAAATAAACCTAAAGATCAATCTGAGGTCTTTCTAGATGAGCCAAGAAGTAGCAAAGAACAGTACCTAGCTGTGAATTTCAAACTAAGGAGACGATGTATGGCGTTTGACCCACTCAATCTCAAGGAGGCCTCTGTTCAGTTCGAACAAAGCATGGGCCGCGTCATTGACGAAAGGCTTGCCCCTTTATTTGATCGCTCAATTAAGCATGTTAGTCAGGAGTTGAGTGATGTAATTCATGAGGCGGGAGCGCAGGTGGATCGGAATATCGTTTTACTCTCGGATGAAATTCATAATCAGAGGAGTATGACCAAAGAAGATATCCGTTCTTTGATTGATTATGCTTCTATACAGTTTGGCTCGGCACTAGATCAACGTATCAACACCATCAAACAAGAAACCTCAGAGCTCATCAATCAGAAAGTTGAACTTCTCAAGAGCGAGCTCAATGATGCTGCTGCTTTAAGTCAAAAAACGATGTTGAGCAACGTCGTTATTTCTATATGTGCCGCGCTACTGATGGCTGGCATTGGACTCATCTATAAACAGGTATCGGCTGGTGATTTAAGCCTACTGAATCTATTTCGCATCAGCTTGTTGTCGTGCGCGACATTTACCTTTGTTCTTTCTATCTTAAAATTCATTCAACGATGGCGAACCATGAAACAAACAAAAAAAGGCGTCGCTACCGTAGCGATCGGCTACTTCGGCGTCTTAAAACCGAATGGAGCAGGCTTACTACTTGCAATGAGCATTGGTTTAGTCGCCGCCTGCGCGGCTGCATACCATTTTCTCTGAATGGAAACCAAAGCTAAATAGAGAGGGCTTTACAACGTAGCTTTTGAAATTCGATCCTAACCCATCCTATTTTGCGTAGAATGTGTTCGTCCACATTGAATCAAACAATTATGAAAATTCATGGCGAATGGGAAATTAGCGTAGTCCGCAATATTCTTGTTAGAAGCACAGCAGGTGTTTTTAACAATGAAGGCACACTCGCGGTTTTTGAAGAGACCAAAGCCAAAGCCCCTACACATGCAGCTTGGGCAGGCCTCACTAATGCCGAGAATTGGGAAATGTCGACCGCTAGTAGCTTGCAATTATTCCCAAACATGCGCGAATGGGCATTCCAGAATAACTGCCACTGTCTAGCCATTGTCGTTACTAGTGCGCTCAAGACAAAAATACACCAACAGCAAACGGGGCAATATGCTGAAGATATCGTCAAGTACTTCACCAACCTAAGAGACGCATGTCAATGGCTGACTGACAAAGGATTCCCAATAAACGAAGACGAATATCCACATCGAAATTTTATTGAACGCACACGCCACTAAGTGTTGATTCGTTTCCGAATGCGAAATATCTTACTCAAAGTATTTCGACATTTTTTGCAGATAGGCGGCACATTCCAGATCTCCTTCCTGCGGCGCAAAACTAGCTTTCTCTTCGACTGCAATTGGCACATAGGGGCCGGCCTTTGCTTCGAAAAATACTGAACCGCTCTCTAATGCAAGCATACTGTGAAAGACGCCCACCGGTATTGTGATGCCGAAGTGCTCAGTTGCAGGTGCCAAGACTACAGCTTGTGTAACATTCCCATCCTCGTCAAAAATCAAAACACCGAAACGACCTTTGAGTACTACCAGCGTTTCTTCTTTATGAGGATCAAGATGACAATGAGGTTGGACGTAAGTACCAGGTTCCAACGCATTCAACAATCGATGACATTGTGCATCGTTATTTGCATGAAAATTGTGATTTTTGCGTAAGCGTGGGCTGGCGGCTGCTTCTTTTGATAAACGGGTAAGCGTGTCTTGACCGATAAGTTGAACCATAATTGTCTTTCTGTGCGATTAACGGTGAGAAGCGAAGGCGTTCTACATTTATAGCTGATCGTATTTCTTAAGAGTACCACGCGATTTTTCAACCGGGTATTTCAACGCGTTGAGCTCAATCTTGTCGAACGCTGCTTCAACTAAATCAACATCAAGGCGGTCTGCCAACATGACCAAGTAATTGAGCACGTCTGCAAGCTCATGTCGTACCGCTTGTAAGCCCTGCTCACCTAACTCGCTCACTTGGCCTTGCTGCAGCCATTGAAATGGCTCAAGCAATTCTGCAGCTTCCACGCTGAGCGCACTCGCAAGGTTCTTCGGTGTATGGAACTGCAGCCAATCACGCTCGGCGACAAATTCTCGTAAAGCCTGTTTTAATGCAGGCAAGTCCTTTTTTATTTGCGTATCCACGTTGATTCTTTCGCTAGAAAGTGAGAACTGAAGCTGACATTTTACGTGTTTTTGCTGCCGCCAAGAAATGTTTCATGCGCAGCAGCAAATATACTAAGCAAGAACTCGCTATTTCTAAGAAGCACGACTACAATATGAGTTATTGCGCTGCAAAAAGAATAGTTCATCTTACGCATATTGAGAGCGAGAACTCTCGCCAATGTGTCCGATTTTATTCACTGGTATCACTCATCCCTTCATGGAGGATATTATGTTGTTGCTGTCAAGTCAGTTCTCTTCACCCGCTCCAACTTCGCTAGAAACAGCATTGGCAGCCTTGCAAGACGTTTCTCAATTACTCAGCGAAGACCTCGATCGCAGTCATGAAGCCTGCAGTCAGTTCTGGCAGAAATCGGCAGAAGCCAGTTGGCAATCTTATTCCGAATTCTTTGCTTGCAAAGAACCTCAAGATTTTTTTATGGTGTCGAGCGCACATCTCAAGTTTTGCCTAGAACAAAGCACCCTGCTGCAAAACACCCTCAATAGTATTGTCCAAGATGCAGGCCAAAAGTACCAACAATTGGTCAAGCAAACCTTGAATCTTCCACAAGCAAGTTTCATGATTGCGACGCCGCAAAATACAAGTATCAAGGTCACAGCTAACCCTGTTGAAGTCATCGTTGATCGTCAAGCAGACATCAATGTCCGTCCCAATGCTCCGGAACTCACTGTGCCAGCGGCAACGCCGACAGCAAGACGCAAAACTAGCGTGCGCATGAAAGAAAAGCCGAAAACAGCTGTTCCGACGAATACGACAAAGACAGCAGTCAAAAAACCCAGCTTCCCTACAGTGCCAGGACGCGAACCAACTGAAGCATCTAGCGCAGCGGCACCCATTAAGAAGCGCGCGCTTAAGTCGATAAAGTAATTGATCACCACGAAAAAAAGCCCGAGACATCAAAATCTCGGGCTTTTACAATTTCTACTGATCTCGATTTATGACCAACGTAGATCGGTGCGAGACAGTGGCAACTGCCGTACACGCTTCCCGGTTGCTGCAAAAATCGCATTACACACTGCCGGAGCCAATGGCGGGAACGCAGGTTCACCAAGGCCGGTGACAGGGTAATCCGATTTCAAGAAATGCACATCGATTTTGGTCGGTGAATCTGGCATCCGCAATAAGGGATACTGGTCGAAGTTTGACTGCACCGTGCGGCCACGTTGGAAGTCCAATTCAGGGAACATCAAAGTACTGATGCCATCAATAACAGAACCTTGTACCTGATTTTCGGCGCCACTTAAATTGACGATTTGCGAACCGATGTCAGTGACCACAACGACGCGATCCACCTTCAATTGTCCTTCCTTTGAAACAGTGACTTCGGCCACTTCGGCAATATAACCGCGATGACTAAAGTGGAAGGCGATGCCCTGCCCTTGCCCTTTCGGGAATTTTCGTTTGCCCCAGCCAGACTTGGCTGCCACTTCCTTGAGTACATTGCGCATACGCGCCACGTTATATGGCTGCCCGCGTTCACCGGTGCCTTGCATCATGTCTTTATCACCAAGGATTTCGAGACGGAATTCAAGAGGATCACGACCAGCGGCATGCGCCAGCTCGTCAATGAAACTATGGAATACCCAGGCGAATACATTACTACCTGGGGCACGCCAAGGCCCCATTGGAATTCCGCATTCCATCGGCGTTTGTTCGAGCAAGCAGTTCTCTACCCAACGGCCTGGAAATTCATCACCTGACAAACTGCCGCCGCTACCAGGCTGCAAAACACTCTTACCATCACGTGTAATACGATTCGCGAAAGTGACAAAATGGTTGTGCCACGCACTCAACTTGCCATTCTTGTCGACCGCCCCCCGTAGAAAATGAAAACCACCAGCACGATAATGATCATGACGCATATCATCTTCACGTGACCATGTCAGTTTGACAGGTGCATTTACTTTTTGCGCAATGGCAGCCGCTTCTATGATGTAATCAGCACTCAAGCGACGACCAAAACCGCCGCCACTTCGGGTCATATGCAAAGTAACTTTTTCTTTAGGAATCTTAAGAATCGAATTCACAATATTTTGCCCCGCAGCTGGATTCTGCGTTGGTGCCCACAACTCTAAAGTTCCTAGTTCTGGCTTAAACCAAGCGGTGCAGTTTTGTGGCTCGATACTGGCGTGCGATATAAAGGGATATACGTACTTAGCCTCAACCACCTTCGCGGCATTGGCTATCGCCTGGTTGACGTCACCATCTTTGCGCAAGGAAATAGCACCAGCCTGCTTACTCAAGCCCTCTGCCTTCGCAGCAAAATCATCCCAACTTTCATTCGCCACGCTGCCTTCGTCCCAGCGAACCTTCAAATGTTTCCGCGCACTAAATGCTGCCCAAGTCGATTCAGCAATAATTGCCACACCGGGCATCAAACCATTGAGGTTACTGGTGCCCTCTAAAATGAAAACATCGCGTACGCCAGGTAGTGCCTTTACTGCGTCGATATTAGCGCTGAGCACCTTGCCACCAAAGGCGGGGCATTTTTCGTAGACGGCGTACAGCATGCCAGGCAATTTCACATCAATACCAAACAAGGCTTTTCCGCTCACCACGGCGGCATTATCGACACCACCAATGCGGGTTCCCAATAGTTTGTAATCGGCAGGCTTTTTCAAGACGATGGTGCCAGTGTCTGGTACTGGCAGGCTCGCCGCCTTGTTCACCAAACTTGCATAAGTGAGCTGCCGTTTGCTGGGCTTATGGTGCACCACACTCTTTTCAGCATAACATTCAGCCGCTGGCACATTCCACGTCGCTGCAGCCGCTTGAACCAACATCGTACGGGCTGTCGCACCTAGTTTCAAAAACTCGTTGTAATTCATTGGCGTCGATAAAGAGCCGCCTGCAAATTGGTCGCCATACATAGGATTGAGATCGGCTTGAACGATCACAACGTCTTTCCAATTCACTTCCAATTCTTCCGCAATCACCATAGGCAAAGAAGTCTTAATCCCTTGACCTATTTCTGGTTGCTTTGAAACCAAAGTAACTTTGCCATTATCAGCAATTTGAATGAATGCACTTGGTTTGAAACTTGCCCCTGCAGCACCGCCAGCCGGTTTAGCAATAGTTTGTTGGGCGAGCGTGTCTTGACTCCAAAAACTACCAAGTACCAAACCGCCACTGATTACAGAGCCAGTGCGTAGAAAATCCCGACGTGCTTGATTCTCAATCGCCTCTGCGCTCATATTTTCGTGATTCGTCGCATTCATTTTTTACCTTTCTGAGCACGAGCAATCTCGGCCGCACGATGTATCCCTGCGCGAATACGCAAATAGGTGGCACAACGGCAGATGTTACCTCCCATCGCAGCATCGATATCAGCATCAGTCGGCTTCGGATTATCTTTGAGTAAAGCGGCGGCGGTCATAATCTGACCCGACTGACAATAGCCGCACTGCGGCACATCGAGTTCTTGCCACGCCTGTTGCAATGGATGTGCGTCTTTCGCATCGAGGCCTTCTATAGTGGTGACCTTTTGGCGTCCAACGCTAGACACTGGTGTCATGCAGGAACGGCTTGGGACGCCATTAATCTGTACCGTACAAGCGCCACATTGACCAACTCCACAGCCATATTTGGTCCCGACCAAATCTAAGGAGTCACGCAAAGCCCACAGTAAAGGTGTTTCAGGCACCAAATCCACTGTCTTGGACTGGCCATTTATGTTGAGATTATATTTACCCATCGTTACTTCACCCTCAGTCAGATAAAAAACCCCGGAACAGTTTTACTCTTCCGGGGTTGCAGTTTATTGCTTAACGAATTTTAAGGTCATGCGATCGCTTTCACCAATCGCGAGATATTTCGCACGATCTTTATCTTTATTGGCTAACACAGGCGGCAATGCCCATACGCCATTTTCGTGATTTGCGGTATCTTTAGGATTTGCATTGACTTCAGACTTCGCCGCCAATTTAAATCCAACACTCTCGGCCAGTTTAATAACATAGGCTTCATGAACGTAGCCAGAGCTACCTTTTTCGTCATGCTTCATGCTGGCAGGTAAACGATGTTCGACCACACCAAAAACGCCGCCGGTTTTCAATGCATCATATGCACTTTGGAATACATTTTTCGCAGCATTCTCATTGACACCCATCCAGTTATGCACATTACGGAACGTCAAAACCACATCAACGCTACCCTTTGCAGCATAATCAATTTTTCCAGCAGGATTAAATTCACCGATAACGACCTTATCAAACAACGCTGGATTTGCAGCTAACTTGGTCTTCAAGCCATTGCCCGCCCCAGCCAATATCAACTTACCGTCGTTGCGCAAGAGGGGGGCAAGAATCTCGGTGTACCAGCCACCGCCCGGTGACAATTCAACCACCGTCATTTTGTTATTCACACCAAAAAAACTCAGTGTTTCATAGGGGTGGCGTGCTGCATCACGCTCGACGTTGGCTGGGGTACGTTGTGGGTGCGCAATCGCCGTTTTCAAAGCGTCTTGCGCCATCGCTGCACTACCGACAACTAGATTTGCTGCAACCAAGGTCAATGCCAATGCTAATTTTTTCATAATCTCTCCAAAAATGTGATGATCCGAGTGAACAATTCACCGTCTTCTTACACATGCCGCGGGATTACCGCAGCATAATTGATCGACCTGCGCTGCCTTTGACGGCAAACAATATGGTTTAGTTCAGCATTCCCCTATGCTTCGTAGGGCTAAATGAATTGGTGCTGCGATCGGGGCTAAGCGATAATTTTGAGAATTTGGGCTATTTCTTGCCGTGTCTCTACCATCAGCGTTTCGGTCGCTTTCTTATCCAACTGAAGATTCGCCAGTGGCACTGGAATATCTTCCCAGTTTAGGTCATCCAATGATTGCTTGACGAAACCCGCATCCAAGAAGTCTGCTGCAGCTACCACATCGGTCAGACATGGGCGAGTTGTGAGGGGTAGGTCAGTTCGCTTGCGCTCCATCACAGCGGTGCGAATATCATCGGAAACTTCCCAGCTTTCAAGAATCGCTGCACCGATATCGACGTGCCACTGATCTACTAAGTCCCATAAAGCCTCGTTCGACGTAAACAGGCCCTCATATTGATGAGCACGGCTCAAAATATAAAACTTACCGATGTCATGCAACAAGCCGGCGATCATGGCTTTATCTGGGCTTAACTT